>DATJJB010000528.1:0-10417 GCA_035492655.1 Kutzneria sp.
CAACTACATCGTCGGCGTCGAGCAGCTGACCACCACCACGCTGCGCAACGTGGTCGGCGGCATGAGCCTCGAGCAGACGCTGACCTCCCGTGACTCGATCAACAACCAGCTGCGCGGGGTGCTGGACGAGGCGACCGGCCGGTGGGGCATCCGGGTGGCCCGGGTGGAGCTCAAGGCCATCGACCCGCCGCCGTCCATCCAGGACTCGATGGAGAAGCAGATGCGCGCCGACCGGGAGAAGCGCGCGATGATCCTGACCGCGGAGGGCCAGCGGGAGTCGGCGATCAAGACGGCCGAGGGCCAGAAGCAGGGCCAGATCCTGGCCGCCGAGGGCGCCAAGACGGCGGCGATCCTGGCCGCCGAGGCCGACCGGCAGTCCCGGATCCTGCGGGCCGAGGGCGAGCGGGCCGCCCGCTACCTGCAGGCCCAGGGTCAGGCCAAGGCGATCGAGAAGGTGTTCGCGGCGATCAAGGCGGGCAAGCCGACCCCGGAGGTGCTGGCCTACCAGTACCTGCAGACGTTGCCGCAGATGGCGCAGGGCGACGCCAACAAGGTGTGGCTGATCCCGTCCGACTACGGCAAGGCCCTGGAGGGCTTCGCGCGGATGCTGGGCGCGCCCGGCGAGGACGGCGTGTTCCGCTACGAGCCGCCGGCCCCGGACGTCTCGACGCCGGCCGTCGAGGAGATGGACGACTCGGTGGCCGACTGGTTCAACCCGCCGGCGCCGACCGAGGCGACGCAGGCGGTGCGGGCCGCCGAGCGGGCGGCCGCGCAGATCACCTCCGAGGAGCCGGCGCCCCACACCGGTTACACCGAGTTGTCGGACGGCCCGCGCTCCTGAGTGTGCGGCGAAGCCCCCGGACCCGGTCGGGTTCGGGGGCTTCCGTATTTCCGGGATTAGTGGACGGGCTCGCCCGTCCGGCCGTGCGCAATGCGTTTCCGAGATTTACGACACACCGACGGTGGGTGCTCGACTACGCGTCGAGACGCTCAAGGACGAGGAGGTCCGCCGTTTGGATTACCGGCACCGCGGGCTCGCCTTCGGCCGCCTTGGCGGCCCGCTCCATCGCCGACATGCCCTCGGCGATCTCCTCTTCCGTCATATGTTGCAAGGTGGAAAAGGAACGGTGTCGAAATCGCTCGAAATAGGCCGGCAGACTGGCCGCGACCTGCTGGTCGACCTGGTCCAGGCCGACATAGCCGATGCCGGCGTCGGCGAACTGGGCGATGACCTCGTCCAGCCGCGGGAAGACCAGGTCGTCGACCTCGCGGGCGCGGTCGAAGTAGCGGTACCAGACGTGGTCGTGCATCTGGCCGGAGAAGCCGCTGTGCACGCACAGCCGGGCGCCGGGGCGCAGCACCCGCGCCAGCTCCTTCACGCCCAGCATGCGGTGCTCGATGTGGTGCAACACAAGGAACATTACGGACAAATCACAGCTGTTGTCGGGCAGCGGGATCGCCTCGGCCCGGCCGTCCAGGTAGGACACGCGCTCGTGCGGGTGCGCGACCGCGGCGACCTCGCGCATGCGTGCGGACGGCTCGACGCCGTAGACCGGTCCGCCGAAGGTGCGGGCGATGGCGTCGCTGAACCGGCCGGTGCCGGAACCGAGGTCGAGGACGGTGAGCGGGCGGCGCGCGGGCGCGTTGCGCTCGAGGGCGGCCATCCACGTGGCGACGGTCTCGGGCGGCAGCACGCGTCCTCGTTCGTAGACTGCGTGCAGCCCCTCGTCGTAATCCACGCGAATATGCATGGACCAACCCTAGAGTTACCGATATGCTGCCGCACTGCTCCGGTCGAGTGATGGGGCCGAATTGGTTGCACGCGCTTCACCATCGTGACCGGACGGCAACAATTGACGGTTCTTCCGGCCTCGAAATACGCGTCACGATCGGCGCACATGTGCTATCGATGCGTGCCGGCCAATTCGATGGACCTTGACGCGGCGGCGGGCACCGTCGGTCACGCCCCGCGCTGTTTCGCGTCCGCGCGGTGACCGGACTGCTCCGAACGGTTCGACTGCGTTCACCTGCCGTGTGAAGTGGGGTTTGATTGTGCGGTGATCAGCGGCCAACCCGGTGGTCCGGGGGCGGAGGGGATCGGGGACGCGGTGCGGGCCCGCGTCGCCGTGGAGGCCGCGCTCACGGGCGGTGACGATCCGGGGCAGGCGTTGGCCGAGGTCGTGTCGGCGCTGGAGGGCCTGGTCCGCGCGGCCAAGACGATCGACGCCGTGGAGCTCGCCGAGTACGTCGTGGAGGCCTTGGCCACCGCACTGGCCCGGTTGCCGGAGCGGGTGCCGGTGTTGCGTGGGCTGGCCGAGCGGGCGCTTGCCGCGCACGCCACCGCCTGTCGGCTGCACCAGGGCGATCCGCTGCGACTGGCTCGATGGCTGTTGGCGTTGCAGGTCGAGCATCCCGAGGGGCCGCAGGTCCGGCTGACCGACTACGCAGGCGCGCTCGGGTCGGCCGGTTTATCGGCATACCGCGACGCCGCCGAGGCACTGTGCTCGGCGCTGCCCGTGGTGGAGTTCGAGCAGCGCCCCGCGTTCGATCGACACCGCTGGGCTGTGCTGCACGTGACCGAGGACCTCGCCGAGCATGTGGGCGACGTGGACCTGCATGTGGCGGCGCTGGCCAAGGACCTGTCGTCCGGTTGGCACTACCTGCGCATCGCGACGCTGCTGCAGGAGGCCGGCCGCTCCGAGCAGGTGCTGGAGTGGGTCGGTCGCGGGCTGTCGGCCTGCGGGTGGCGTGGGCCCGCCTCGCGGCTGGTCGACGTTGCCGTGGACGAGTGCGTGCGCATGGGTTGGTTCGACCGGGCCGTGTCGATGCGAATGCGCATCTTCAGCAACCAGCCGGCGATGGACACCTACCTTCGGCTGCGGACCGTCGCCGAGCACGCCGGCAGCTGGTCCGAGCAGCGTGACGCCGTAGTACGCCGGCTGTCCGATGGTGCCTCCGACGTCACCGTCAACTCCGTGCTGGTGCGCGTGCTCATCCATGACGACCAGCCCGAGGCCGCGTGGCAGACCGCCGTCGCCCATGGCTGCACCGACGAGGTCTGGGCCGAGCTGGCCCGCGTGCGCTCCGCCGACCACCCCGGCGACGCCATCGCCGTCTACCGGGGCTTGGTCGAGCAGGCCCTCGACGACAACACCCACGCCCACAACGAGGCCCTCGTCGTCGAGCTTCTGGCTCAGCTGCGCACCCTGTTCACGCGCACCGGCCGTCAGGACGCCTTCAACTCCTACCTCGACGGCGTGAAGGGGCGGCATGTGGCTGACCGCCAGCTGTTGGACGAACTGACCAAGCGCGGGCTTTAGCCGGAGGCGCCTGGGGTCAACCAGCCAGTCGCACACGAATATTGTCGGCGAGCTTCGTGCCCGCGCGCTGCTTGATCAACCCCTCTTTGGCGGCCGCGCGAATGTGCACGGCCGTACCAGCCGGCGCGGCCGCGCTCAGCGCCACGGTGACCACCACCGGGTTCAAGTTCGCATGCCCGCCACCGGCCATGACGCGCACCAGCACCTGGCCATCGCCGGCCGGCGGCGGATCGATCCTGGCGTACTTCGACAGCACGGCGAGCACGTGCGACAACGCGGCGTCCGGTTCCATCGGGAGCACCAGGTCGGCCTCGCCCACGTTTTTCGGCAGGATCTTCGCGACGAGTCGGGCACCAAATCGACCACCCGCGGAACCTCCGAGGGCGCCCAATCCCTCGACGAGCAGCTCGTCTTCCCCGTCGTGCAGCATCAGCCCGCCCCCTCCACATCCCGATCAGCCCACCGGCGTCGGGGCACCACAAGCTATCGCCGGACGAGGTCAGTCCCGTTTGCGGGAGCGGAAGGCGGCCACGTGGACGCGGTTGGCGCAGCGCTGGGAGCAGAAGCGCTTGGCGCGGTTGGTGGAGGTGTCGAGGAAGAACTTGCCGCAGTCCTCGGCGGCGCAGCGGCCCCAGCGTTCCAGTCCATAGTGGACGATGCCATGGGCGACGCCCCACGAGGCGGCGGCGGCGACTTCGGTGGCGGGCGGCTGGCCGGGATCGGCGACGTGGACGTGCCAGTTCTCCGTCTCGCCATGACCGGAGGACAGCTGCGGACGTAGTGGATGGGCGGACAGCAGGGCGTTGGTCTCGCGCTGCACCTCGAAGCGGTCGGCGGCGACGGCGGCGGTGAAGACGCGGCGAAGGCCGTCGGCGACGGGGCGAAGGGCCCGCAGATCGGCCTCATGGACGCGCTCGGCCCACCACGGCTCCTCGTACAGGGCCTCGCGCAGGCCCTCGACCTCGTGAAGGTCGGCGTTGGCCAGCCGGAGCGCGACGTCCAGGTAAGCAGCGTTGTCCACGAACGGACCTTACCGTAGCCTCGGCGGTCAGGGGTCAAAACGGCTATGGCTCATTACAGGGGGCGGCGTGCGGGAGTTGCTACGGCTGGCGGTGCCGGCGCTGGGAGTACTGGCGGCCGAACCGCTGTATCTACTGGTCGACACGGCGGTGGTCGGGCATCTCGGGGCGACGCAGCTGGCCGGTCTGTCCGTGGGGGCGATCGTGTTGTCGCAGGTCGGGCAGCAGCTGGCGTTCCTGAGTTTCGGCACCACGGCCCGTGCCGCCCGTCTGCACGGGGCGGGTCGACGGGCCGATGCGGTGGCCGAGGGCGTGCAGGCGACGTGGGTCGCGGTGCTGGCCGGCCTGGTGCTGCTGGCGGCCGGTCAGGCGCTGGCCGGGCCGATCGCCGGGCTGCTCGCGGGCTCGGGGCCGGCGGCCGCAGCGGCGGTCGGGTGGCTACGGATCGCGCTGTTCGGGGCACCGCTGGTGCTGATCACGATGGCCGGCAACGGCTGGATGCGCGGCGTGCAGGACATGCGCCGGCCGCTGTGGTTCGTGCTCGCCGGCAACGGCATCTCCGCGGTGCTGTGCCCGGTGCTGGTGCACGGGCTCGGCTGGGGTCTGAACGGCTCGGCCATCGCCAACGTCGTCGCGCAGCTGATCTCCGCCGCCCTGTTCGTACGGGCGCTGCGCGCCGAGGGCGTCTCGCTCAAGCCGGTGCCGTCGCAGCTGCGCGCACAGCTGGTCTACGGCCGTGACCTCGCGCTGCTGGGTCTGGCCTTCCAGGCGTCGTGGATCTCCGCGACCGCGGTGGCCGCGCACACCTCCGCGGCGGCGGTCGGCGCGCACCAGATCGTGTTCCAGCTGTGGTTGTTCCTGGCCTACGTGCTCGACGCCTTGGCCGTGGCGGCGCAGGCGCTGGTCGGCGCGGCCCTCGGTGCCGGTGACCGTGAGCGGGCGCAGCGCGTGGCGTGGCAGGTCACGCGCTGCGGCCTGGTGTTCGGTGCCGCGCTGTCGCTGGTGTTCGCGGCGCTGTCCGGGGTGTTGCCCCACGCCTTCACCGCTGATTCGACGGTGCTGGCCGAGATGCCCAAGGCGTGGTGGTTCTTCGTCGCCGTGCAGCCCATCGGCGGCGTCGTGTTCGTGCTCGACGGCGTCCTGCTCGGCGCGGGCGACGCGAAGTTCCTGCGCACGGCCAACGCCTGCGCCGCCGTGCTCGGGTTCCTGCCCGTGGTGTGGGCGTCGCTGGCGCTGAGCTGGGGACTGGTCGGCGTCTGGTCGGCGCTCACGGTGTTCCTGCTGTTCCGGCTGGCCAACAACCTGACCCGGCTGCGCTCCGGTCGCTGGGCGGTGCTCGGCGCTACAGCAGTGCCAACGCGGCGTTCACGGATGACGGGGCGGCGGGCAGCAGCGGGAGCCGAACGTCCGGCGTAGGGATGCGGCCCTGGGCGTGCAGCACGCCCTTGAGCACGGTCGGATTGGGCTCGACGAACAGCGCCATGGCCAGCCGGGCCAGCGTGTGCCCGAGGGGACGGGCGGTGGCCACGTCGCCCTTGTGCCAGGCCGACACCAGCCGCGCGAACTCGGCGGTGGCCAGGTGCGCGGTGGCAGTGATGCCGCCGCGCGCGCCGAGGGCCAGCATCGGCGACAGGTAGACGTCGTCCCCGGCGAACACAGCGAAGTCGTACGGGCAGTCGCCCAGCAGCGCGACGGCGTCCTCGGTCAGGCCGCTGGCGACCTTGGCCCCGACGATGTTCGGGATACGACTCAACGTCAGCAGCGTGGCGGCGCTCAGCGGCTGGGCCGTGCGATGCGGCACGTGGTAGACGAGCAGCGGCACCGGGCTGTCGGCGGCCAGCCGCGTGAAGTGCGCGATCACGCCGGCTTCGCCGGGACGCACGTAGTACGGCACCGGCACGAGCGCCGCATCGGCCCGGTGCCCCGCGGCCAGGGCCTCGGCGCTGCCGCGGGTGTCGTTGGTGCCGGCCCCGATCACCAGCGAGGCGCCGTGGTCGGCGCAGGCCTGCGCGCAGATGTCGAGCACCGTGCGCTTCTCGTCGGCGTCCAGCGCGAACGCCTCGGCGGTGGTGCCCAGCGCGACGATGCCGGCCGCGCCCTGGGTGAGGACGTCGTCGGCGAGCGCCGCGAGCGCGTCCACGGCGATCGTGCCGTCGGCGGCGAACGGCGTGATCAGGGGAACGAGGATGCCTTCCATGGGCCCAGCCTGCGGGCGATGATCGTGCAGGTCCAGTTCGTATTTGTACGGCTATCCGTAAGCTGGGCTGATGCTTGACGTGCGCCGGCTGCGGCTGCTGCGGGAACTGGCCCATCGCGGCACCATCGCCGCGGTCGCCGAAGCGGTCTCCTTCACGCCCTCGGCCGTGTCGCAGCAGCTCAGCGCCCTGGAGCGGGAGGCAGGCGTGCCGCTGCTGACCCGCAGCGGCCGCGGGGTCGTGCTCACGCCGGCCGGCCGCACCCTCGTCCGGCACGCCGAGGCCGTCCTGGCCCAGCTGGAACGAGCCGCCGCCGAGCTGGACGGCGCCCGCCAGGGCTTGTCGGGGTCGCTGCGGATCGGCACATTCCCCAGCGCCGGCCGGGTCATGGTGCCGGCGGCATTGGCCTCGCTGGCCCGACATCATCCGGGGTTGGAGCCGATGGTCGTGGAGCTCGACCCGGCCCAGGTCGCCGACGCCCTGCGGGCCGGAGACCTGGACGTGGCCTTGGTGCATTCGTACGACTTCGCCCCCGTGCCGGCCGAGGCCGGTATCGCCGTGATACCGCTGTGCCGGGAGGCGATGTTCCTGGCCACCTCCGATCCCCGGCTGACGGCCATCGCCGACTGCCGCGACCAGCCGTGGATCCTCGCGGTTGACGGCACCTTGTGCCATCGGATGACCGTGCACGCCTGCGAGGCCGCCGGCTTCACCCCGCAGGCCCGGCACCAGATCGACGACTTCGCCACCGTCCTCGCCCTCGTCGCCGCCGGCCAGGGTGTGGCGCTCGTGCCGGAGCTCGGGCTGGTCGACCGGCCCGACGACGTGACGCTGACCCGCCTGCCGCTGGCCCGACACACCCGCATCGCCCACCGCGGCGGCGCCGAGGACCACCCGGCCGTACGGGCGTTCGCCGAAGCGATGCGGTCGGCGGTGCCGGCGGGACTCCAGGGCTGTTTCCTACCTTCGAGCAGGGTGCCAGTGCCGCCTCGGCCCGAACTTCATCGCCAGGATGACCAGCGGGATCAGCGGGAACAGCCAGCCGTGCGTGACGACGATCAGCGCCGCCAGCGCGGCGACGACGACCAGCAGGCGGGGGTCGAAGCCCGGCCGGCGGGCTGAGTGTTCGGGTTTCGGGGGAGTCGGGTCGGGCAGGTCGGCGGTCAGCGGCGGCAGGTCGTCCAGGTAGCGGGCGGCGTAGGCGGCCGCGATGCGCTCCTCGGCCTCGGGCAGGGTCAGCAGGCCCAGGCCGACGGCCTCGTTGAGCCGCGCGACGACCCGTTCCCGGTCCTCGTCGGAGGCCCTCATCTGAGTGGTCATGTCCGCCATGCTCCGCGCCTGAAAGGGCGTCGGCATGGGCCCAGAAGCGGAAAACCGGGATACGTCGAGCGACGTAGGTCCATGATCGACGGATGGGTTCTGCATTTGCCGGGAGGACCGCGCTGGTGACCGGCGCGGGTCGGGGGATCGGGCGGGCGTTGGCGGTGGGCCTGGCCGCCGAGGGTGCGGATCTGGTGCTGGTCGCCCGGTCCCGTGACGAGCTGGCGGGCACCGCCGCCCTCGTGTCCACCAAGGCCACGGTCGTGGCCGCCGACCTGGGTGAGCTGTCCCAGGTGGCCGCGGTCGCCGCGGCGGCCGGGTCGGTCGACATTCTGATCAACAACGCCGCCGTGCCGTGGCCGGCCGGGCCGACGGCCACGCTCGATCCGGCCGAGTTCGCCACCGCTGTCGCGATCAACGTGACGGCCGTGGCCGCGCTGACCATCCACCTGCTGCCGGGCATGCTGGAGCGGGGCTGGGGCCGGATCGTCAACCTGTCCAGCGGCGCCGCCCAGGTGCCGGCGTTCCTCAACGGCGGCAACGCGTACACCACGACCAAGTACGCCGTGGAGGGCCACACCATCAATCTGGCCGCCGAGCTCGCCGGCACCGGCGTCACGGCCAACATCTACCGCCCCGGCACCGTGGCCACCTCGATGATGACCTGGGTGCGTGAGGGCGGCGGCACCGCGATGGACGCCACGGTCAACGAGTACTTCGCCGACGTGCAGCAGCGCGGGGACCTGTTGACCCCGGAGCAGAGCGCCGGCTTCCTGCTGGCTCGCCTGCCCGGGGAGGAGACCGGCCGGACCTGGCACGCCGAGGACGGCGTCATCGCTCGCCTGGAGAGCGGGCATTGATCGTCAAACCGTGATCGACATCGCTGCTGGCCTGCGGCGCGTCGCGAGCACCACAGGCGTGGTACCACAGCTAGGGTGATCATGTGGGTGATCGACGTCCGGGGCCGAGGCGGGCGCTGCTGGGAGACGCGGCGATCGCGATCCTCGCGCGGGAGGGCGGCCGTGGGCTGACCCACCGCGCGGTGGACCGCGAAGCCGGCGTGCCGCAGGGCACGACCAAAAACTACTTCCCGACCCGGGAGTCGCTGCTGGAGGCGGCGGCCGGCCGGATGGCCGAGGAGCACCGGGCGGCGGTGGAGCGCCTGCACAGCACGACGCCGCCGCAGGTCTCACCCAGCCAACTGGGGGAGCTGTACCCGGCGCTGCTCAACCGCGCCGTCAACGGGGACCCGACGCAGCTGCTGGCGATGGCCGAGCTGTACCTGGAGGCGGTGCGCCGGCCCGGGGTGCGGCAGGCGCTGGGGGAAATGGCGATCGCCAATGCGGAGTCGGCGGTGGCGCTGCACCAGGTCGCCGGCCTGGACAGCTCGACGCGGGATGTCGGCGTGCTGGACGCCTATCTGTTGGGAATCTCGTTGTCACTGCTGGCATTGCCGCCGGACGCGCTGCGCCGGATCGGGTTGGACGACCCCTATTCGCTCGGACTCGGGGTGTTCGCGGCGGCCGGTTCCCGGCCGGTGGACGACGCCGAGCAGGAATGCTCCTAAACGCGTTTCACCCGGCCGGACGAATTGTTTTCCCGCATTTCTGTGTCATCCTGGCGTTTGTGCATGACCGGCAGGTGAGCACGTCCGTGCTGGTGGACGTGGTCTACGTGCTGGGCGGCGACGTGATTATGACACCGGCCGCCCAGCGGATGACTGACGCCGAGACCGCGGAGCGACTGCTGGCCGCGGCGGCCCTGATGGGCATTGCCCGTCAGATTATGCATGAAATCGTGGTGACGAACGGACTGCCGATCGACCAGGCGCGCCGACTGGCGATGGAGGCGATGACCGCCGCCGGATGGATTTCCGGTGACGACGGCGGAACGGAATGGTTGCGCGCCGGCTGATCAGCGGGTGCGAATGACGGTGTCGGCGACAAAGGCGGTCGGCACCGAAGGCGCCTTGCCACAACTGGTCGGCCGGGCCGGCGGCAGCGGGTGTTCCGTCACGGTGACGGCCCATTCCCGGCCATCCGAATGAGTGACCACAACGCCGTCGGCGGATACCGACAACGCCTCCGGGTTCGGTTCCCCGAGTAGCTCCCGCACCGCCAACTCGGCCACCTGGCCCGGCCGTGACCAGCACGAACGTCCCCGATTGCCGCTCAGGACAACACCGTGGGAATCGAGCAGCCGCTGCCCGTCGGCCGGCGATACCCGGCCGTAGAGATAGCCGGTCGGCAGCAGCACGGCCGTCGGCGCGAAACGGTGGCCGCCGGTGTGCGTGGTCTCCCAGACCCGACCCGGATTGGCCGCCGCCAGCGCCCCGGCCAGCGGCCGGCCCTGCACCGCGCAGCACACGTCCCGGCGGCCGTTGGTGCACACCAGCAGCACCGACTCCTCGACCCGGCTGCCCAAGCCCACGTGCTGTCCGGCGCCGGCGGCGCGGAAGTCCAGGTCCAGCAGCTGCTTGGGGTCGGTCAGCACCGTCGACTCCAGCCAGCACGTCCCCGGCCGCGTCGAGGCGAAGTACACCTGGCGAGGCTGGGCCTGGTGG
>DATJJB010000529.1:0-8566 GCA_035492655.1 Kutzneria sp.
GATCGGGCCGGGCGACCGGATCGGCCTGGTCGGCGTGAACGGATCGGGCAAGACGTCGCTGCTGCGGCTGCTGTCCGGCGACCGTGAGGCCGACAGCGGCAAGCGCGTGCAGGGGCAGACCGTGCGGCTGGCCCACCTGACCCAGGAGCTCATCGACCTGCCCGGCGAGCTGCGCGTGCTGGAGGCGGTCGAGGAGGTCGCCCGGCGGGTGGTGCTGGGCAAGGTGGAGTTGTCGGCCTCGCAGCTGGCCGAGAAGTTCGGCTTCACCAAGGCCAAGCAGTGGACGCCGGTGTCGGACCTGTCCGGTGGCGAGCGGCGCCGGTTGCAGCTGGCCCGGCTGCTGATGGCCGAGCCCAACGTGCTGCTGCTCGACGAGCCGACCAACGACCTGGACATCGACACCCTGCAGCAGTTGGAGGACCTGCTCGACTCGTGGCCGGGCACGATGGTCGTGGTCTCGCACGACCGGTACCTGATCGAACGGGTCTGCGACCAGGTCGTGGCGCTGTTCGGTGACGGCAGCATCTCGAACCTGACCGGCGGCATCGAGGAGTACCTGCGCCGTCGTGACCAGCAGCTGGCCGCCGCGGCGGCCGCCCAGGCCACGCCCGCTGCGCCGAAGGTGAGCGACGCCGCCGAACAGCGCGCGGCCCGCAAGGAGTTGTCCCGGCTGGAGCGGCGGCTGGACGTGCTGACCAAGAAGGAGGGGGACCTGCACGCCAAGCTGGCCGAGGCGGCGACCGATCCCGACCGGCTGCTGGCGCTCGACGCCGAGCTGCGCACCGTGCTGGCCGAGAAGGACGAGGTCGAGGAGCAGTGGATGCTGGCGGCCGACGCCGCCGAATAGCGCCCCTCGACTGTCACATGCGCGTCGTACTTGCCTCTATTCGGCACATCCGGACCGCATGTGTCACGGGGAACGCCTTAGGCTCCGCACTATGAGCAAGTTCGTCGACACGTTGCGCGCCACCGGGACCGGTGGGCGTGACAAGGGGTTCATCACCGGCGAGCCGCAGGCGCCGCTGCGCCGGACGTGGGCCGAGGTGCACGTGACCGCCACCGAGCTGGCCGGGGGATTGGTGGCGGGCGGCCTGCGCCCGGGCACCGCCGTGGCCGTGCTGGCCGCCGATCCGGCGGTGATCGCGCCGGCCGTGCAGGCGGTGTGGCTGGCCGGCGGCAGCGTCACCATGCTGCACCAGCCGACCCCGCGCACCGACCTCGGCGAATGGGCCCAGGACACGTTGAAGGTGCTCGGCATGATCGAGGCCGGCCTGGTCCTGCTGGGCAGCCCCTTCGACGCGTTGTCTCCCGTGCTCGACGAGCACGGCATCACCTACCGCAAGCTGACCGACCTGACCGGCGCCGAGCCGCTGCGCGAGCCGGTCGACGTGGCCGAGGACGCCACCGCGCTGCTCCAGCTGACCAGCGGCTCCACCGCGGACCCGAAGGCCGTGCGGATCACCCACCGCAACCTGATGGCCAACATGACCGCGATGATCACGGCCTCCAAGTTCGACTTCGAGTCCGACACCATGGTGTCGTGGCTGCCGCTGTTCCACGACATGGGCATGGTCGGCTTCCTGACGCTGCCGATGACCTTCGGCATCGAGCTGGTGAAGGTCAGCCCGGTCGAGTTCCTCGGCGGGCCGTTGCTGTGGTTCGACCTGATCAGCCGCTACCACGGCACCGTCACCGCCGCACCGAACTTCGCCTACGCCATCGCCGGTCGTCGACTGTCCTCTGTGGACGAAGATGGCAAGTACGACTTGTCGCAGCTGCGGATCGCCTTGAACGGCGCCGAACCCATCGACGCTGCCGCGGTCAAGTCGTTCACCGACGCCGGCGCGCGCTTCGGCATGACGCCCGGATGTGTGCTCTGTGCCTACGGAATGGCCGAGACCACCCTCGGTGTCGCCTTCGCCGCGCCCGGCGAGGGGATGACCATCGACACCATCGACGCCGACGAGCTCGAGGCCGGCAAGCGGGCCGTGCCCGCCACCGACGGCAAGACCCGCTCCTTCCCGCTGCTCGGGCATCCCCTGCCCGGCTTGGAGATCAAGGTCGTCGACGAGAACGGCGAGCCCCGCGGCGACCGCGAGGTCGGCCTGATCATGCTCAAGGGCGAGTCGGTGACGCCCGGCTATCTCACCGTCAACGGCCCGGTGTCCACTCAGGACGAACACGGCTGGCTCGACACCGGCGACGAGGGCTACCTCATCGACGGTCAGGTCGTGGTCTGCGGGCGGCGCAAGGACGTCATCATCATGGGCGGCCGCAACATCTACCCCACCGACATCGAGCGCGCCGCCACCTCCGTCGACGGCGTCCGCGCCGGCAACGCCGTCGCCGTCCGCCTCGACGCCGGCACCCGCCGCGAGCGCTTCGCCGTCGCCCTGGAATCCAATCGGGCCAACGATCCCGAGGCCGTGAAGGTGATCAAGGACGAGGTCACCGCCCGCGTCGTCGACGCCGCCGGCGTGCGCCCCTACGCCGTCATCGTGCTGCCGCCCGGCAACCTGCCCAAGACCCCCTCCGGCAAACTCCGCCGCGCCGCCGCCGGCGACCAGGTCGCCAAGATGCTGACCAAGGACTGACAACTTCCGGGGTGCGGGATACCCGCACCCCGGAAGGTCTGGTTCCGTCGTTGCCGATGCCCGGAATGACCGGGATCAGGCCGTGCCGCTGAGGTCGACCCAGATCGACTCCTGCGCCGCGACCGATCTCGTGCCGTCCGCCGTGGTGCTGTACACGCTGAGCGGCTCGGATGACCACGGGCCGTCCGCGGTCAGGGACACCGTCGCGGTGCCGTCACTTCCGACCGGCACGGTGACCGGCGAGCCGCCTTCCCAGGTGTAGGTGAACGACGTCGATCCGGGCAGCACGGCGTGGAACGTGTACGGCAGCGGCTGGTTGTGGGCGACCGGTTGGCCGGGCTTGTCGACGGTCGGCTCGCCCGTCTGGGTCGACAGGTAGTAGGTGGTCGACTCGGTGAGGTTGCCGTTGCTCAACCGGGCCTTGGCCTGGACGGTCACGTACGGGTTGTCGGCGGTCGGCGTCACGGTGAAGCTTGCCGTGGCACCGGCGAGCGCGATGTCGGGACCGTTGTTGAGCGAGTACGTGTAGCCGACGACGTTGTGGTCGTACGGGGTCAGGGTGCAGGTCCGCGGCGTGCCGACGTAGGCGACCTCGGGCGTGCACGCCACGGTCGGGGAGTTGTCCGCCACCAGGTACGTGTAGGTCACCTGGTCCGACAGGTTGCCGCCGGCGTCGACCGCTTCCACCACCAACTGGCCCGGAGGAAAGGTCGAGGTGGGCGTGATGGTGATGGTGGCGGTGCCGCCCGGCTGGTCGGCGGCGACGTATGTGCCGGGAATGCTTTTGCCGTAACGGAACCCGACGATGTCAGGGTTTCCGTTGCCGGAGAAGGTGAACGCGCCCGGAATGCCGGTGCCGCCGCTGCGCGTGCCGGTCGGATAGTCCACAGAGGACACAGTCGGTGCCGGCGGCGGGGTGAAGTCGGTGGTGAACCGGCAGGCCGAGCTCCAGCGGCTGGTCAGCTGTTTGTCGTCGGCCCGCGCCCGCCACGCGTAGGTGGTGGCGTCGAGCAGCTTCTCCCGCGGAATGCTCAATCGTTGCGGGAGGTCGCTGCTGTAGTACAGCTCGTGGTTGACGGTCACCTGGTCCGGGTGCCGCACGGGCCACCAGTCGAATTCGACGCTGACCTGGTCCCCGTCGGCGTCGTGCGGCGTGGCGGACAGGTCGACGTTGAGGTTGTTGCCGGCCACGACCGGTTGATCGCCGCAGGGCGTGCCGTTGACCTGGAGGTTCGTCGGCACGGTCGGCGCGCTGTTGTAGGTGATCTCCAGCAGCGGCGCGTGACCGAAGCTGCGGAACAGGCCCGGATCGGCCTCCTGGTCGGCCGGCAGCCGCAGTTCGAGGGTGGCCTTCTTGGCGTTGCCGGCCACTGCCGTCCGCAGGATGTCGGTGGCGTTCCAGACCACCCGGCCGGACGGGCACGGCTCCGCCGTCGTCGGGCCGGGCAACGCCTTGCGCTCCGCTGGCGGCTTGGCCCAGGTCGGCGACGTGGCCGTGTCGGTCAGCCAGACCTGCTGCGTCCGCGTCGCCGAGCAGTCGGCGACGGCCTTCTCCTCGGTCAGCAGATATGCGGTGCCGATCGAGGTCCCGGCCAGCTTCGTGAGGTCGTACGTGAAGTACGCCCGCTTGCTGTGCACCGTGCCCGAGGCGTACACCTGCGCCCCGACCGGCGCGTCCACGCTCTGGTCGACGTACTTCGAGGTCGGTGCCCCCGAATCCGTGTACGCCCACGTCGTCGGGCTGATGACGATACTGCTGGCGGCCGCCGCCGGCGGCGCCAACGCGACCGCCGCCGTCACCCCGACCGCTGCTGCGAGCAGCCTGAACATGCCTGAAACCATGGCCCCTCCCCTTGGCGCACAGAAAAAGCCGCCCGTAGGCGGCTGATGTCTCTATCGACGGGACCGGCGGCGTTGTTACCGCCGGTGCCGAGGGGTGCGGCCGCGCAGCCGCACCCCTCGAGCATCACGCGCTCGGCGTTGCCTTGACGAAGAAGCCGTAGCGGGTCAGGTCGGTCTGGCTGCCGTCGGCCAGATTCGCCGCCACGAGGACGAGCTGGCTCTGGCCGTCGTTCTGGGTCGGCGTGATGCTGACCGTCGCGGTCCCGTCGGGTCCGGCCGGCACGGTCACCGGGTCGTCGTTGTTGAACCAGTACGTGTAGCTGACGACGTTCGACGCCGCCGAGGCGAAGGTGAACTTGCCGGCGATGCCGACCCCGCCGCCCCACTGGTTCTGCGGGTAGTCGGTGCTGGTGACCGTCGGCGGCCCGTTGTCGACGAGGACCGTCGTCTCGGCGGTCGCGGACTGGTGACCGTCGGCGGCGGTGCTGTAGACGTCCAGCCCTTCGTAGCCGAGCGTGTCCGTGGGCAGCGACACCGTTGCGGTGCCGTCGGGTCCGACCGGCACGGTGATCGGCTCGCCGCCGTCCCAGACCTTCCAGGTGTAGGTGAACGTGGTCGAGCCGGGCAGCGTGGCCTTGAAGGTGGCCTGCAGCGGCTGGCCCCCCACGACCTCGTCGGCGGACGTGGTGATGACCGGTGCGCCAGGGTCGACGTACAGATAGGCGGACCGGGGGCCGGTGAGGTTTCCGTTGCTCAGCTTGGCCCTGACGTTGACCTTGACATCAGAGTCCGCCGGGGTCACGGAGAAGGTGGCCGTGCCGTCCGGGCCGGCCGGCAGATCGACGGCGGAGCCGTTGTCGAGCTGGTACGTGTAGCCGGTGTCGGTCGAGTCGTGCGGGGTGACGATGCAGGTGCGGGCGGTGTTCCGGTACGCCTCGGCCGGCGTGCACGACAGCTTCGGCTCGTTGTCCCCGACCAGGTACGAGTAGCGCGTCGACTGCGAGTAGTTGCCGGCGGCGTCCACACTCTGCACGGTGAGCGTGAAGGGACCGACATTGTCGGGCGTGATCACGATGGACGCGGAACCGTGGTCGGCGGCGACGTAGGCCGTCGGGTCGTTCAGGCCGTAGCGGAAGCCGACCACGTCGCTGGAACCGTTGGCGTTGAAGGTGAACGTCCCCGGCAGGCCGCTGCCGCCGTGGATGTGCGAATCCGCCGGGTAGTCCGCAGAGGACACGGTCGGCGCGTTCGGATTGGTCTGGTCGGTGACGAACTGGCAGACGCCGCTCCACGGACCGGTCGCCTGTGCGTCGCTGGAGCGAGCCTTCCAGGCGTAGGTGACGCCGTCGACCAGCTCGGATCGGTCGATGCTCACCCCGACCTGGCCACTGGACGTTCGGGGCGACTGGCGGCTGGTCACCTGGTCGGGATGGTCGACCGGCCACCAGTCGAACTCCGTGTGCACGGTGTCAGTGGTGTCCGGGTCGGTGGCGGTCGCGGTCAGCCCGTAGGTGAAGTTGCCGCCGAGCAGCAGCGGGGTCGCGCCGCACGCCGTGGCGCTGTTGCCGCTGACGTAGACGCCGAGGTTCGTCGGCGCGAGCGGCACTCGGTTGTAGTCGATGCTCAGCATGATCGACGGCGCGAAGGTGCGGGCGAAGGCCGGATCGGCCTCGTCGGCGGCCGGCAGCCGCATCTCCAGGGTCACCGACGAGCGCCCGGCGGCCGCCGCGGCCTTGATGGCGTCCGTGGCCTCCCAGGCGACGTTCTTGCTGGCGCACGGCGCGTTGCCCCGAGGGCCGAGCAGCTGGGCCTGCTCCGCCGGCGACTGGTTCCAGGTCGGGGCGGTGGCCGTGTCGGTGAGCCAGACCTGGGTGTCCTCCGGCTTGGCGCAGTCGGCGACGGTGGTCTCGCTGGTGTACACCATCGCCTGGTTGACCAGGTTCCCGGCGACCGCCGACAGGTTGTACGTGAAGTACGCCCGTGTCGTGTGCACGGAGCCGTCGGTGTTGGTCCGCGCCCCGATCGGGGCGTCGCCGCTCGGCGCGACGAACGTCGAGGCGGGCGCGGCCGAGTCGGTGTACGCCCAGGTGGTGGGGTAGAACGCGGTTTGCGTGGACGCTGCCGCCGGCACGGCGAGCATGACGGTCGAGGTCAGCGCTAATCCGACCGCTCCGGCGAGCAGTCGCTGTGAGCCCAAGGCCATGGGGCCTTCCCCCTGCTGTTGTCGATGGCCGCGAGACGGCGGCTGAATCGTGTATAGGCGGGGGAAGTGTTGGCGTTACTGAACTTCCGGCGTGGCGGCGACCGGGTGCCGAACTCGTCCACTTCGTCCTTTGTGTACCCCCGCGCGGAACGCGCGGCAGAACTCAGTGGAAGGCGTTCTGGGCGGCTTCCAGGCCCTTGCCGATGAGGGCCTCGACGGCGTCGGCGCAGCGGTCGATGGCGAAGGGGAGTTCCTTGCGCTCGACGGTGCCGAAGTCCTTGAGCACGTAGTCGGCGGGGTCCTGGCGGCCGGGCGGGCGGTCGATGCCGAAGCGGACCCGGAGATAGTCCTTGGTGCCAAGGGACTTGGTGATGGAGCGCAGGCCGTTGTGGCCGTTGTCGCCGCCGCCGAGCTTGAGGCGCAGGGTGGCGAAGGGCAGGTCGAGCTCGTCGTGCACGACGATGACGTCGGCCGGCGCGACCTTGTAGAAGCGGGACGCCGCCACGGTGGGGCCGCCGGAGAGGTTCATGAACGAGCGGGGCTTGGCCAGCACGACGCGACGGCCGGACAGCCGGCCCTCGACGACCTCCGCGCCGCTGCGGTGCGCCTTGAACTTGCCGCCGACCCGGCCGGCCAGCTCGTCGGCGACGAGGAAGCCGATGTTGTGCCGGTTGCCGGCGTACTGCGGACCGGGATTGCCCAGCCCGACGACAAGAACGACCTCGCTACCGTCCACGAGAGCGCAACTCCTGCTCCAACTCGTCCAACAGGGCGTCAACGGCGGCCACCCGATACCCCCGGCGTAGCCCGGTGGTGCCGGTGAACCGGGTGTGGAACACCTCGGACGCGGTCATCGCGGCCCGGCCGTCCAGGGTCGCGGCGGCCCGCACGAGGAACGCCTCCACCTCGCCGGGATCGTAGCCGTGCGACGCCTTGGGCAGCCGCACACCCAGCAGGTCGGCCCCGGTCCGCAGCCGCGTCCCGGCCACCCGCCCGGTGCTCAGCTGCTGCCGCACCCGCTCCAGGAAGGCGTCCACGTCCCGCGGCCGGTAGCCGTGCTTGCGCGAGGTGAAGACCACGGCACGAACCTGCTCGGCGGTCAGCCTGCCCCGCCCGGTCAGCGCGTGCCCGACCTGGGCCAGGAAGGCGTCCACCTCGTCGGTGTCGTAGCCGGGCCCCCGCTCGAACCGCACGGTCCGCACGTCGGACGGGGTGAGGGTGGGCGGCGGCATCGGGCCCGAACGCGGGAACGGCGCCCCGCCCCCGTGGTCAGGGGGCTGGGCGCCGTCGCGGTGCTCTGCCGTGATGGCTCAGCTCTCGTCGCTGGCGGTCTCGGCCTCAGCCTCGACACCGTCGAGCTGCGCGGCGGTCGGCGCGGCGTTGATGGCGGCGACCAGGGCCTCGCCGTCGGTGACCAGCGAGGTGCCGGCGGGCAGCACGACGTCGGAGGCGTGGATCTGGGTGCCGGCCTGGACGCCGGCGATCTGCACCTCGACGTGCTCGGGCAGGTTCAGGGCGTCGGCCTCGACCTGGATGGTCGACAGCTCCTGGGTGACCAGGGTGGCCGGGGCGGCGTCGCCGACCAGCACCACCGGCACGTCGATGGTGACCTTCTCGCCCCGCTGCACCAGCAGCAGGTCGACGTGCTCGATGTAGTTCTTGATCGGGTGCGTGGTGACCGTCTTGGTCAGCGCCAGCTCGTTGCCGCCGTTGAGCTCCAGCGACAGCACGGCGTTGGTGCCGTGCTCACGGACCACACGGGCGAACTCGAGCGCCGGCAGGGCCAGGTGCTTCGGGTCGGAACCGTGGCCGTAGAGCACCGCGGGGATCTTGCCGGAACGACGGGTGCGGCGGGCCGCGCCCTTGCCGAACTCGGTGCGCGACTCGGCGGCGAGACGTACCTCGGACACGGTGGGGTACTCCTTGT
>DATJJB010000530.1:0-3047 GCA_035492655.1 Kutzneria sp.
CACCGCCGTGGCGACGCGGCGGCAACCACACGAATGGAGTCGTCCCATGCTCGCCGAACGTGTTGTCGTCCTCGGCGGCGGATTCGCCGGCCTGGAGACGGCGTTCCAGCTCGCCAGGATGGTCAAGCCGAGCCGGCTGCACCTGACCGTCGTCTCCGACCGCGACCACTTCCTGTACTGGCCTGGCCTGGTGGGGCTGCCCTTCGGCGCGGCCGAGGCGCCGCTGCACGTGCCGCTGAGCCAGGCGCTGGACCTGCACGGCGTCAAGCGGCGGCTGGCCTTTGTGAACAGCATCGACACCGACCGGCGGGTCGTGCACACGAACCGGCTGGCGCCGGTCCACTACGACCATCTGGTGATCGCGACCGGGGCGCAGCCGGATCTGAGCGGCGTGCCCGGTCTGGCCGAGCACGCCGTGACGACCTCCTCCCCCGGCCAGCTGCACCAGCTCGGCGAGCGGTTCCAGTGGGTCGCGCACAACGCCGGCCACGGCCGCCCGCAGCAGGTGCTGTTCGTCGTGCCACCGAACACGGCGTGGCCCGGCCCGGCCTACGAGATCGCCCTCATGCTGGACACCTGGCTGCGCCGGCGCGAGGTCCGCCACCAGGTGGGCATCACCTTCGCCACGGCGGAACGGACCTTCGGCGAGCACCTGGGCGACGCGCTGCACCGCACCCTGGCCGACGAGTTCGCCACCCGGGGCATCACCGCCCGCACCGGCCTGGCCGCCACCGAGATCGCCGAGGCCCACACGGGTTTCGACGACGGCACGAAGATGGTGCACGACCTGGTCGTCGCGGTGCCGCCGGTGGTCGCGGCCGCCGGGCACGACGGGCTGCCGGCCGACGCCCGCGGCTTCCTCACCTGCCGGCCCGCGGACCGGTCCGTGGTCGGCCGGGACGGGGTCTACGCGCCCGGCGACGTCGGCGACTTCCCGGTCAAGCAGGCGTTCCTGGCGGTGACGCAGGCCAAGGCGGTGGCGACGGCGATCGCCGGCCGGATCCTCGGCCGCACCGTGGAGGCGGGGTACGAGCCGACGGCCCTGTGCGTGCTGGACACCGTGGACAAGGGCATTCTCGCCGAGGCCGCGCTCACCGCCGCCGGACTGGTGCGCGCCGACCACGACCACGTGCTGGCCGGGCCGGCCTGGCGGGCGGTCAAGCACGGCCTCGGCCGGTACGTGCCCATGCGCTACCGGCACGGCCGGCCCGCGCTGCCACGAACCGGCGACGCGCTGTTCACGGTGGCCCGACGGCTCCTGGACCGGTAGGCCGATGGTCCCTGGGCCGATCGGGCCCGTCGGCGCGGGCAACGGTGCCCACGGGCCGTGTCGGCGGTCACGTTCCCGGCGTGAGACTTCCTTCAGGTTCAAGGAGACTTCGGAGGCGGCCATGTCAACCACGACCCAGCCAGTGATCGACGACCGGCGGTACGCGGACGTGCGGGACCGGCGGCTCGCGGCAGCGCTGGCCGTCGAGGACGCGGCCGAGGCCGACGGGCTGGACCCGTTGGAGCGTATGACGTGCGGCCTGCACCGCAAGTGGGTCCACCGCTGCGTGCACTCGCCGCTGCACGTCATCCCGGTGACCGGGCACCGCTGGTGCCGCGACTGCTCGACCGCCGCCGACGTGATGATCGACGAGCTGACCGGCGAGATCCGGGTCACCTGCCCGCGCTGCCGGCGGACGCCGAATCCCCGCGCCACCAAACAGATCGTGCGGACCTGCCGGGCGAGCCTGTCGGCGGCGTCGGCATGACCACGGCCGGCCGAGCCAGCGGCAGCGCAGACCCTGATGGGGTGATGAAATGAACAAGCCCAGCCCGACAACACGGTGGTGGCTCGCCGCCCTCGCGGCCATGGTGCTGATCGCGGCCGCGACGATCGTCGGCACGCAGTTGGCGTCCGACAACACCGCTGCGCCGCCCACGACGCACCCGACGACACCGACAACCACGGCCACGGCCACCCGGACGACACCCGTGCCGGCGGCGAAGTTCCAGCTGCTGTGGCCGTTCGCGGACGAGCAGCAGGCGGCCGCCTGGCAGGCCGGTTACCGGACCGGCGGCCACCAGCCCTGGCACCTCGACGCCGATCTGACCGCCCAGTCGTTCACCCAGGGCTATCTGCACTACAGCACCCTCGACCAGATCACCACGATGGCGGCGACCGGCACCGAAGCGCATGTCGGTGTGGGCTACAAGCGACCGGACGGCAGTGCCGCCACCGCGGCGGTGCTCCACCTGGTCAAGATCAGCACCGGCGCCGACGCGCCGTGGGAGGTCGTCGGCACCGACGACGCACCGCAGCTGACCCTGACCGCGCCGGCCTACGGCGCGACCGTCAGCCCGCCGACGACGGTCGGCGGCCGCATCACCGGCGTCGACGAGAGCCTGCGGATCCAGGTGTTCGACCTGGCCAGCGAGAACGCCATCGGCCAGGCCGGCGGCATCCCCGCCGGCGGCCAGAACTCGCCGTGGACGGCACAGGTCGGGTTCACCGCGCCGGTGGGCGCGACCCTCACCATCGCCGTGTCTACCGGCGGCCACCTCACCGACGTCGAGCGCTTCGCCGTCACCGGCGTCCGCTCGGGGCCGTCGGCCAACGGCTGACGCCGGCCGACCTGACCCGCCCTGCCGGCGGGGCGGGTCAGGTCGGCTCCGGCCGCATCTCGATCGCGCCGCAGGGGCACTCCGAAACGCAGATGCCGCAACCCTTGCAGTAGTCGTAGTCGATCTCGTATCGCCGCGTCGGGCCGAGCTTGATGACGGCGTTGTCGGGGCACACGCCGTAGCAGTTGTCGCACTCGAAGCAGTTGCCGCAGGACAGGCAGCGTCGAGCCTCGAACAGCGCGGTGGACTCGTCGAGGCCGCCGACCACCTCGTCGAACGTCGAGACCCGGCGAGCGGCCTCGAGCTCGGGCCGCACGGTGGCGTGGGCGTCGGAGAAGTACCACGTGTTCAACTTGTCGTAGCTCGCCAGCTGCGCCGGTTTCGGCGCGTGGTAGTCGCCGTGGCGCAGCCACGAGTCGATCTGCCGGGCGGCGTTC
>DATJJB010000531.1:0-2549 GCA_035492655.1 Kutzneria sp.
GCTCCTGTCCCAGGGCGTGCTGGCCATCGGCGTCGGCGAGCGCACCACGCCGGCCGGCGCCGAGTCGTTCGCCCGCTCGGTGTTCCTGGACGGTCTCGCGCACACCGTGCTGGCCGTGCCGATCGCGCAGGAGCGCGCCACGATGCACCTGGACACCGTGTGCACCATGGTCGACCGGGACGCCGTGGTGATGTACCCGGCGATCCGCGATTCGTTGTCCGCCTTCACGTTGCGGCCCGACGGTGCCGGCGGCGTCAGCGTCGACGGGCCCTCGCCGTTCCTGGCGGCGGCCGCCGCCGCGATGGGCATCGACCGGCTGCGTGTGATCGACACCGGCTTGGACGCCGTGACCGCGGAACGCGAGCAGTGGGACGACGGCAACAACACCCTGGCCGTCGCGCCCGGCGTTGTCGTCGCTTATGAGCGGAATGTGGAAACCAATGTCCGGCTCGAGGAAGCCGGCATCGAGGTGCTCCGGATCAGCGGCTCCGAGCTGGGCTCCGGCCGCGGCGGCCCGCGCTGCATGTCCTGCCCGGTGCTGCGGGAGGCGTTGCCGTAAATACCCTGCGAATGGAGTAACTCCAGGGCCAGAATGGAAACAGCAAGCAATTCCAGGCCCTGGGGAGTCCATTGTGGAGTATCGAAGGCTCGGCGGCAGCGGTTGCTCGGTGTCGGCGCTCGCGCTCGGCACCATGACCTTCGGCCGTGAGACCGACGAGGACGGCTCGTTCACACAGCTCGACGCGTTCGCGGCCGAGGGCGGGACGCTGCTGGACACCGCGGACGTGTACTCCGGCGGCGTCTCCGAGACGATCGTCGGCAAGTGGCTGGCGTCGCGGCCGGCCGAGGTCACCGACCGGATGGTGGTCGCGACCAAGGGCCGGTTCCCGACCGACCCCGCCGACCCCAATGCCGTCGGGCTGTCCCGGCGGCACCTGGACCAGGCGCTGACCGCGTCGCTGCGCCGGCTCGGCGTCGACACCATCGACCTTTACCAGGTGCACGCCTGGGATCCACTGACGCCGCTGGCCGAGACGCTCGAGTTCCTCGACGGCGCCGTGCGGTCCGGCAAGATCCGCTACTACGGGCTGTCCAACTTCCTCGGCTGGCAGGTGCAGAAGGCCGTCGACGTGGCCGACGCGCGTGGTCTCATCCGGCCCGTCACCCTGCAGCCGCAGTACAACCTGCTCAGCCGGGAGATCGAGTGGGAGATCGTGCCGGCCTGTGAGTCCACCGACCTCGGGCTGCTGCCCTGGTCGCCGCTGGCCGGCGGCGTGCTGACCGGCAAGTACCAGCGCGACGCCGAGGCGCCGGCCGACACACGGCTGGCCAACACCACCACCCGCAGCTTCTTCGCCCAGCGCAACGCCGCGCAGCGGACCTGGGACGTCATCGAGACCGTGCGTACCGTCGCCGCCGAGCGGGAGATCAGTCCCGCCCAGGTCGCCTTGGCCTGGGTGAAGGGCCGGCCGCAGGTCACCTCCGTGATCATCGGGGCGCGCACCATGACCCAGCTCGCCGACAACCTCGCCGCCGCCGATCTCGTGCTGACCGACAAGGAGATGGAGCAACTCGACACCGCCAGTGCGCTGGCCGTCGACTACCCGTACGGCGGCATGGCGCTGCTGCAACGCAGCCGTCAGATCGAGGGCGGTTGGGGTCCCGGCTGGACTCGCTGATTCTTGGTGCCCCGGCTCGTGTTCAGCGCGCGAGCCGGGGCAGCAGCGCCGACGCCACCCCGATGCCCAGCACCGCCGTCCCCACCAGCACCCCGAAGTCCAGCACCAACGTCGCTGGTGTGCCCAGCAGCAGTCCCCGCAGCGCGTCGACCTCGTAGCTCAGCGGGTTGATGTGGTTGAGCACCTGGAGCCAGGTCGGCATCAGGTCCACCGGATAGAGCGCGTTCGAGGCGAAGAACAGCGGCATGGTGATCGCCTGGCCGATGCCCATCAGCCGTTCGCGGCTCATCACGATGCCCGCGATCGTGATCGACAGGCAGCAGAAGAACGCCGCCCCGAGCACCACGATGACCAGGACTCCCAGCAGCTTCACCGGATTCACCGTCAGTGTCACGCCGAGGATCGCCGACAGCACCAGCACCACCA
Source organism: Kutzneria sp. (assembly GCA_035492655.1). GTDB lineage: Bacteria > Actinomycetota > Actinomycetes > Mycobacteriales > Pseudonocardiaceae > Kutzneria. Next base: position 2,106 of record DATJJB010000531.1, read on the forward strand.
CCGCCTGCGCGATCGCCCTGATCCCCGCCGCGAACGCCTTGCCCGCGATCAGCGCCGCCCGCGGTGTCGGCGTCACCATCAGCTTCGCCAGCACCCCCGCGTCGCGTTCCCAGATGATCTGGATCCCGTAGAAGATGGCGACGAACAGCGCCGACTGCGCCAGAATCCCCGGTGCCAGATAGTCCAGATACGGCAGGTTCCCGGTCGGGATCACCCGCAGCCGCGTGAACGTCTCCCCGAAGATCAGCAGCCACAGCGCCGGCTGGATCGCCCTGGTGATCAGCTCCGTCCGGTCGTGCCGCAGCTTCTGCAGCTCCACCAGGCACATCGTGCCGATCCGCCGCACCAGCAGCACCGGCAACCCCGGCGTGGCCGTCATCGCCATCCCGCTCTCCCTCGTGTTTGCTAGCCGAGCCTTCGTGCAGTGCGGCGGGTGGCGCGGAT
>DATJJB010000532.1:0-13675 GCA_035492655.1 Kutzneria sp.
GACCTTCGCGCCGCCGCCGCAGCGGTTCGAGGCCGGCGTGCCCAACACGTCGCAGGCCATCGGCCTCGGCGCGGCCGTGGACTACCTGCGGCTGCTGGGCATGGACCGGGTCGCCGCCCACGAGCACGAGCTCACCGGCGCCGCCCTGGCCGGCCTCCAGGAGATCCCCGGCGTGCGGATCGTCGGCCCCGCCGAGAACGTGGACCGTGGCTCCGCCGTGTCGTTCGTCGTCGAGGGCGTGCACGCCCATGACGCCGGTCAGGTCCTCGACAGCCTCGGCATCGAGGTCCGGGTCGGGCACCACTGTGCGTGGCCGCTGCACCGCAAGCTCGACGCCGCCGCCACCGTGCGCGCCACCTTCTACGTCTACAACGACCTCTCCGACGTGCAGGCCCTGCTCGACGGCGTGCGCGAGACGCAGAAGTTCTTCGGGGTGAACGCCTGATGCAGCTCCAGCAGATGTACCAGGAGATCATCCTGGACCACTACAAGAACCCGCACCACCGCGGCCTGCGCGAGCCCTTCGAGGCCGAGGTGCACCACGTCAACCCGACCTGCGGGGACGAGGTCACCGTGCGGGTGCACCTGGAGGGCGACGGTCCCGAGGCGAAGGTCGTCGACGTCTCCTACGACGGGCAGGGCTGCTCCATCAGCCAGGCCTCCACCTCGGTGCTGACCGACCTGGTGATCGGCCGCACCGTCGGCGACGCCTTCGGCACCCTCGACGTGTTCGTGGAGCTCATGCAGGGCCGCGGCAAGGTCGAGCCCGACGAGGACGTGCTCGAGGACGCCGTCGCCTTCGCCGGTGTGGCCAAGTACCCGGCGCGCGTCAAGTGCGCCCTGCTCGGCTGGATGGCTTTCAAGGACGCGGTCGCCCGCGTCGTCGATGGATGACAGGCATGACCGCGGAAGACGTGACCAGGACCGCTGAGGCGCTGCCCGAGGCGCCGGCCAAGGCCGAGACGCCCTCGCTGGAGGACATCGAGGAGGCGATGCGCGACGTCGTCGACCCCGAGCTCGGCATCAACGTGGTCGACCTGGGCCTGGTGTACGACATCCACCTGGACGACGACAACGTCGCGACCCTGGACATGACGCTGACCTCGGCGGCGTGCCCGCTGACCGACGTGATCGAGGACCAGACCCGCGCCGCCCTGACCGGCGGCCCCGGCGGGGGAGTGGTCAGCGACTTCCGCATCAACTGGGTGTGGATGCCGCCGTGGGGCCCGGAGAAGATCACCGACGACGGCCGTGACCAGCTCCGCGCTTTGGGCTTCACGGTCTGAGCCACGAAGGAAGGCCCCTCCGCGGAGGGGCCTTCGTCGTTTCGGGGGAAAGCATGGCGTTCATCGACCAGCACGAGGTGCTGGTGCCCGCGCCGGCCGCCGCGGTCTGGCGGGCGTTGCTGGGCCACGCCCGGGGCCTCGACGCCCCCGCGCCGCTGGCCTTCGTTCTCGGCACCGAGCCCCGACGGGCGAGCGGCACACCGTTCGAAGCTGGCAGCGCCGTGGCCGGGTTCGCGGTTGCCGAGGTCGAGCCCGAGCGCCTGCTGCGCCTGACCGGCCGGCACCGCTTCTCCCGCTACGAGCTCGCCTTCGTGCTGAGCCCCCAGCCCGGCGGCACCCTGCTCGCGGCCCGCAGCAGCGCCGAATTCCCCGGCCCGCACGGGTTTCTGTACCGCACTCTGGTGATCACCAGCGGCGCGCACCGGATCCTGGTCCGGCGGCTGCTGGCCACCATCAGCCGCGCTTCGCGGCCCTGACCAGGAATCGGTGTGTGGGCACGGCAAACGAGCCGTCCGCCTCGATTCGCGCGTGCAGCCGGCGCAGCGCCTCGTCGTACCGGGCGACGGTGAAGTCGTTGATCTGCCACGAAACCATCCGCAGCTGGTGGACGACCGCGCCGATGTCGTGGAACGTCAGCAGCTGACCGCCCGGAGCCACTACGCGACCGAGCCCGGCCGCGTCGAAGCGCCCGTGGCGGTTCAGCACCAGCGAGAACTATCGATCATGGCACCGGGCCGGCATCGGCGCGTGCCCCCGGTCGGCCCGGGAGGATGTCCCGGCTGAACCGGGAAGAAATGACGCCGGCTCGGCTTGTCAGTGGTGGAAGAGCCGCAACCCGGTGCGCACCAACGTGATCCCGTGCTTGCGGCAGGCCCGCGCCACGTCGTCGGAGCGGATGGAGCCGCCGGGCTCGGCGATGTAGCTGACGCCGTGCCGGGCGGCGTGGTCGACGTTGTCGCGGAACGGGAGGTAGCCGTCGGAGGCGAAGGAGACGCCGGTCAGCCGCTCCATCCACTCGGCCCGCTCGACGGCGGTCAGGTCCTCCTCGATGTAGCGGATCTGCTCGTTGACCAGGTCCTGGCGGCGGGTGCCTGGCGCGACGTCGAGCAGCACCCGCACCGCCGGATGCCGGCGCAGCCACCAGATGTCGACCTTGGCGCCGGCCAGCCGCGTGCAGTCCACACGGGACTGTTGGCCGGCCCCGATGCCCAGCGTGGCACCGTCTTTGACGTAGCAGACGGAGTTGGACTGGGTGTAGCGCAGCACGGCCATGCCCAGCAGCAGGTCGTCAACGGCGGTCGAGGGCAGGCCGTCACCGAGCAGGTCGCGGGTCAGCGGCAGGGGATCGCGGTCCTGGGTCAGCCGCATGCCGAAGACCTCACGGGTTTCCCGTTGCGGCGGCACGAAATCAGGGTCGGCCTCGACGACGAGGAAGCGGCCGCCCTTCTTGGCGCTGAGCGTCGCCACGGTGCCGGGCTCGAAGCCGGGGGCCACGATGCCGTCGCACACCACGGTGCTCAGCAGGGCCGCCAGCTCGGCGTCGACCGGCGCGGACACGGCGGCGAAGTCGCCGAAGGAGGACTTGGGGTCGGCGTCGCGGGCCCGCAGGTAGGCGCTGGCCACCGGGCCGACGTCGTCCATGCCGTAGAGGTCGGCGGTCACCTGGTCGATCGGCCCGGACAGCGCCGCGCCGGCCGGCGAGACGTGCTTGAACGAGGTGGCCACGGTCCGGCCGAGCGCGGTCGAGGCCTCCCGCACCAGCTGCCACGCGTTGAGCGCGTCCAGCATGTTGATGTACGAGGGCCGGCCGTTCAGTATCCGGACCGCGGCCCCGTCGTACTCGGCGGCCTGCTGCGGGTTGATGCCGTAGCGGAACTCCATCGCTGCCTCCTCAGCTTCTCGGCTGACGGAGACGCCCAGGCGGTCGACGCTCGCATCCACATACCGGCCGCTCCCCGGTGGTGGCCCACCCTCGCCAGTCACGACCTCCTCGAATGCTACCGTATCGAACATGAGTTCGAGCGAACTGCCGCGTCGCTGGCCGGAGACGAACGCCGCCGACGAGCTGATCCTGCTGACCGAGTTCCTGACCTTCCTGCGCGTCACGGCCGTGAACAAGCTGGCCGGGCTGGACCGGGCGGCCGCGGCGGCCACGCCGTTCCCGGCCTCGCCGGTGTTCAGCATGCTGGGCCTGATCCGCCACCTCACCTCGGTCGAGCGCTACTGGCTCGGCATCGTCGGCGGCGGCCTCGACCTGCCCAACCGCTGGGAGAGCCCCGATCGCGACGTCGACTTCCGACTGTCCGAACAGGACACACCGGAATCCGTGGTCGCCGAGTACCGGGAGCAGTGGGAGCTCTCCAAGCGGGCGCTGGCCGGCAAGGACGCCGGTGACCTGTCCACCAAGGACGAGGACAAGACGGTGCGCTGGCTGCTGACGCACGTGGTGCAGGAGACCGCGCGCCACGTCGGGCATCTGGACGTGCTCAGGGAGTTCGCCGACGGCACGACCGGCGAGTGAGGCTCACACCAGGTCGTCGGCCCCGGCGGTCTGCGCGGTCAGCAGGTCCACCACGTCGGTGAGCTTGCCGTTGCGGCCGAACGCCCGACGCTGCCTGGCCGCCCCACAACCCTTGGCCACCAACGACTCCAGCAGATCCAGCACGAGATCGAGGTCGCCGGCCTCCTCCAGCGCCGGCCGCACCCGGCCGATCAGCTGCCGGACCAGCACCGGCGTGGGCAGCGTGTGCCCGGTGACCGGGTTGACGCAGCTGCCGTCGAGCCCGTCGCGGGCGGCCCGCCAGCCGGCGGCCCGCAGCAGGTGCTGCGGCATGCCCAACGGCGGCCGGTTGTCCTCAAGGGCGGTCGCGACCATCGCTCGGGTCAGGGCGGCGATCAGCACCGCCTCGTCGGCCGTCGCGGCGACGTCGCAGACCCGCAGCTCGATGGTCGGATGTTGTTGCGACAGACGGATGTCCCAGTAGGCCATGGCCCGGTCCATGGCCGCGCCGACCTGCATCAGCGACCGGACGGCGTGCTCGTACTGGTCGGCCGACTCGAACACCGGCGGCGGGCCGGCCGTTGGCCAGCGCGCCCACACCAGGTAGCGCCAGCTGGCGTAGCCGGTGTCCCGGCCCTCCCAGAACGGGGAATTCGCGCTCAGGGCAAGCAGCACCGGCAGCCACGGCCGCAGGTAGTTGCTGGCCCTGATGCCTTCCTCCGGCCCGGGAATGCCGACGTGCACGTGACATCCGCAGATGGACAGGCCGTCGGTGACGGCGCCGAACTCGGCCGCCATCTGGTGGTAGCGGGCGTTGTCGGTCAGCGGCGGCGGCGCGGCCCGGCCCAGCACGGGCGTGCCGGTGGCGGCCAGCCGCAGCCCCTGCCGGCGCGCGGTGCTGGCCAGCTTCTCCCTGCTGTCAACAAGATTCGCCCGCACCTCGGCCATCGTGTGGCAGATCGGGGTGGCCGTCTCGACCTGGAACTGAGTGATCTCCGGTTGGAGCCCGGGCAGCCGGCCGGCCGCCGCGGCGAGCACGAGGGGTGCTCGCGGCGACACCCGCCGGGTGCGGTAGTCGACCAGCAGGAACTCCTCCTCGACGCCGACCGTCAGTCCCGCCCGGCCGCGGCCCGATCTGGGTGCGGGCACGGCCAGCCGGCCCGTTTTCCCCTGGTGCTGCCGTTCGATTCCGTCAATGGTGTGCACCGAAGCTCCCGCCGCCGACTGGGCATAGTCGCGTTCCGTCACCGAGACAAGGCTATGAGTGACCAACCAAGGCGCGCGTCCGGCGTTGGTGTGGTCCGAGCTTCACGATGGTGGCAGCACTTAAGCAGGCTGTGGGGAGTCCTAACCCGCTTGGCGGCGGCGGGACGCACGCACGCGTTCAGGCGCTGACGGTGCCGCGCCGGGCCGGCGGCACCGCGGGCGCGGCGTTGCCGCCACGCAGCACGTCCATCCGCTCCGAACCCGGCCGGCCCAGCACCCAGCTGTCCCCGCGCAGCGCCTTGGCGTGCTTCTTCAACGGCGCGAGCAGCCGCGACACCTCGCGATAGTCGCTCACACTGCCGGGTGAGCACACCAGGGTGGCCAGCGACATGGAGATCGCCAGGCCGCCGGCCGAGTGCGGGGTGTCGAGCTGGCCCGAGGACAGCGGCACCAGGTCGTCCAGGCCGGAGACGAACACGAAGTCGTCGCCGCCCACGTGCCCGACCTGCACGGTCGGCAGCACCGCGGCGGCGTCGGCCAGCGCCCGGCCGATCGCGCGGATCAGGTCGTCGCCGGCCGCGAACCCGGCCGAGTCGTTGACCTGCTTGAAGCCGTCCACGTCCAGCCAGCCCACGGCGAAGATCTCCCGGGTGGCGATGCGCCGGTCCACCTCGCGGGCCAGCGCGTCGCTGCCGGGCAGCCGGGTCAGCGGGTTGAGCGACGCGGCCTGCTCCACCTTCATCTCGGCGATGCCGCGCACCACGTCCGCGCTGTGCACGACGCCGAGGCAGCGGTCGTGCGAGTCGACGATGACGACCTCGTCGTTCATCCGTTGCCGTTCGGCCTTGGCCAGCAGGTCCAGCAGGTCCAACGCGGTGGCGTCGCTGGGCAGGACGTAGGGCCGGTCGGCCAGCCGGGCGGCCTCCCGTTTGGCGTGCAGCGCGTGCCCGTACGGACCGGTGACGGCCAGCAGGAACCGGTTGCGGTCCACCGTGAAGTGCGGCCGGTTGTTCTCGTCGACCAACACGATGCCGCCGACAGCGCCCTGGTTGGCCAGGATGGACCGGACCTCCTCGGCGGTCGTGGACACCGGCAGCATGGTCGCGGGGTGCAGGAAATCCGTCACCCGAGGGCCGCTCGCCCGGCGCACCGGGCCGGTCAGCTCGGTCTCCGGCAGCTTGGTCAACGCCGCCGCGATGGTGATCTCCACGTTGGGCCGGCGGCTGGCCATGGCCAGCAGGTTGCCCTGGGCCAGGCCGAAGCCGAGCCGGCGCACCGCGGCCAGCTGGGTCTCGCTCTCCACACCCTCGGCGACCAGCTGGGCCTTGTTGTGCTCGGCCAGCACGGACAGCGCCTGCACCAGGGCCGCCTTGCCGGCGTCGGTGGGCAGGCCGGCCACGATCCGCCGGTCCAGCTTGATCATCTCGGGCGCGAGCTCGGTGTACAGGGACAGCGGCACGTCGCCGTCGCCGACACCGTCCAGCGCGATGTGGAAGCCGCTGCCGCGCAGCAGGTCCAAACCGTTGCGCAGGTTCTCCCGGCGCAGCCGGGAGAACGGCGTGCCGACCTCCAGCCACAGGGTGTCCGGCGCGCGGCCGGTCTCCCGCATCGCGTCCAGCAGCGGGCCGATCGAGTCGGCCGCCTTGGACACGGTCGCGGCCAGCACGTTGACGTGCAGCGGCACGATGTTGTTGTGCTCGGCCGCGGCCCGCACGGCGGCGGCGGCCAGCGCAACGTCCGTCTCCAGCAGCTCACCGGCGCGGGCGGCGTCGCGGAGCAGCTCGTAGACGGAACGAGAGGCGGGCCTCGCTAGCGCTTCGATCGCGATGACGCCGCCGGTGTGCAGGTTGAACAACGGCTGGAACGCGAAGCGCACATCCTCCAGCAACCCGGTCACGCCCTGATCCTGGCGTGCTCGAGGTGAAATTGCCGAGTGGCTTCACTGTGTGTTCATCGAGTTGTTGCGGCAAATGCAATCGCGCTGCGTAACCGGGGTGGCGCTGACCGGAACAACGCCAGCATCGCAGCCGCCGTACCGGTGAAATTCTCACGTTCTGTGAGGTAAATCCGTTGTTTTTCCGCGGGTAGCCGGAAAAACAGCTCAAAAAACTCGGGCACCCGGGCCGGCGGCAGGTGGAGCAATGCCGACAGGCCCCGTCGTCGCAATCCGTGCGTCATTCTGGCCTTACCGGACCAGATCGTGCCACGTACTTCGGTCGGCGTCTCGGTTATTGCCCGCGCAACGTGTGGCGCGAGCGTTAGCGCGGTGGCCACGCTGTAGCCGGTCGCCGGGTGCACCAAGCCGGCCCGCGCGCCGAACGTGATGAGCGGACCGGCGGGCAGCGGCGGGTTCAACGGGAAGCGCACCCGTTCGTGCTCCGGACGGTCCAAGGGCCAGCCGTGCACGGCCAGCCGCCGGTGCAGGCGCTCGCGCAGCAGCCCGAACGAAAGCCCGGGCAGATGCGCGAGCGAGGTCTCCTCGACCAGCACCCGCTCGTCGTCCAGCGGCAGCGCGTAGCAGAAGGTCGGCGGGTCGCCGGCCTGCCGCCAGTCCATGAAGATCGCCTCGCCGGGCCGGAGGACGTCGGCCGGCAGCGTGACGCCGAGGGCGGTCTGTTCGACGTATCGGCCGCGCGGCGGGCCGGTGGCGTCGACCACGAGGCCGGCGGTGATCGTTCGGCCGTTGATCGTTATGTGCTCAGGCGTGATCGACTCGGCCCGGCCGGTGATGGTCTCGATGTTCGGACGGGACAGCTGCCGTCGCAGGTTCTCGTTGTGCAGCACCACGTACTCGCCGTCGAGGCGGTGCTCGGTGAGCGCGAACGCCTTGACGGTGGTGGCGCGGGCGGCGATCGCGTCGTGGGGGAGCGGCGGCAGCTCGTGCGCCCAGGCCCCATACGTGTGCCGCCACGGCTTTTCCGGGTTCCGGTCCACGAGCGTCGTGCGGAGACCGAGGTCCGCGCAGGCCGCCGCCAGGGCGGACCCGGCCGGTCCGGCCCCGACCACCAGGACGTCGGCTGACCTGACCCCTCGCACCCGTCCAGGCTAACGTCACACGCATGCACGACCTGCGAGCGCACCGCCGATTCTCCGACTCCTCGGCCGACCTGGCCGCCAGCCCGTTCCGGGCCGACCGGGACCGGGTGGCCAGCTCGCCGTTCTTCGCCCGGCTCGGCGGCGTGACGCAGGTGATCAGCCCGACCGGCTCCGGCCTGCTGCTGCACAACCGGCTCACGCACAGCCTGAAGGTGGCGCAGGTGGCGCGGGCCATCGCCGAGCGGCTGACCGCCCGCGCCGACACCGCCGCCGTGCTGGACAAGCTCGGCGGCTGCGACCCGGACGTGGCCGAGGCGGCCAGCCTGGCCCACGACCTCGGGCACCCGCCGTTCGGGCATCTCGGCGAGCAGGTGCTGGACCGCATCGCCCGCAACCGGTTCGGGCTGGCCGACGGCTTCGAGGGCAACGCGCAGTCGTTCCGCATCGTGACCACCACCGACGTGCGTGGGCCGGCCGCTGTCGGCCTCGATCTGACCGTCGCCGTGCGGGCCGCGCTGCTGAAGTACCCGTGGACGCGCCTTTCCCACCCCGCGCCGCATCCCCGCACGCTGCGGATCCCGCCGCGCGGCGCGTCCGAGCCGCCCGAGGCCGTCGGCAGCGGCTCGGCCAAGTTCTCCGCCTACGTCACGGAACTCGACGACTTCGAGCAGTCGCGGGCCCCGTTTCACGGGCGGGTCGAGGACTGGCAGCAGACCGTGGAAGCGTCCGTCATGGACACTGCCGACGACATCGCGTACGCCATCCACGACGTCGAGGACTTCCACCGGGTCGGCGTGTTGCAGCACGCGACCGTCGCGGCCGAACTGACGACGTGGCTCACGGACGCGCTGGAGTTGGCCGGACTGTCCAAAGCGGACCTTGCCGCGCAGTCCCGGTTGCCGGGGCGGTCGCTGGAGGCCATGCGCCGGCGGTTGCACGAGAAGGACTCCTGGGCGGTCGACGACGAGGCCTTCGCGGCGGCGGTTCGTCGCGTGCGGACGGAACTGGTCGACGGGCTGCTGGCGGTGCCCTTCGACGGCTCGGCCGAAGCGGAGCAGCGCGTCGCCGCGTTCTCCGGGCGGTGGACGACGCGATTGGTCGACGGCGTCGAGGTGCTGCTCGATCCGACGCCGAGGTCCGGTCATGTTCTGCTGGCGCCCGCCCAGTGGCACGAGGTGGCCGTGCTGAAGTTCGTGCACCGGCGGTTCGTGCTGCTGCGCCCGGATCTGGCTCTGCACCAGCGCGGCCAGGCCCGGTTGCTGACCAATCTCGTTGAGGCGCTTGACCAGTGGGCCTCCGACCGGCACGAGGCCGACCGGCTGCCGCGGCGGCTGCACGACCTGGTCGAGCTGGCCGACACCGAGTACCGGTCACTCGCCCGGACGGCCCCGAACCTGCTAGCCGGACCGGCCGGCGACGTTCGGACTGGGCCGGATGCCGTGCGCGCCTTGGCTCGTGGCCGGGCGGTGGTGGACTTCGTGGCGTCGCTGACGGACGGTCAGGCGGCCTCGATGCTGGATGCGCTGTCCGGGCGAACCGGACAGCTCTGGACAGATGCCTTTGTCCTGTAGTTATCGACAAAACGTGACGATTGGCCCACTTGGGCGACACCCGCAAGGCTGCTGTGGGTGATCGTGCGGAAACTTTACGTTGGGCTCACGGTTGGTGATCACCAGCCGTGACGCCCGCGCCGCACCCCTGGAGGGCCAGTTGCGCAGATCCGTTCGACCCCGCACCACCCTGTTAGCCGCCGGGGCAGCCTGCCTGACCGCTGTCCTCGGCCTCGCCTCACCCGCGACCGCCGCGCCGCATCCCAACCCGGGCCTGATGGCCGCCAACACCGCGGCCCAGATCGCCGCGCTGCAGGAGCTCAAGAAGTCCGAGTCGGCCACCGACCGGAAGATCGACAGCAAGCTGCTCGTCGAGAACAAGCTGCGCAGCGACCGGTCCGCCCGGTCCGCGCTGCCGCACGTGCAGTCCAACCTCAAGGTGGGGGCCGGCGACACCGTTGCCGTCGACATCCGCGCCACCAAGACGTCCGACGCGCTGGTCGACGCCGTCCGCAAGGCCGGCGGCCAGGTGCGCAACGTCTCGCAGCGCGAGGCCAGCATCCGCGCGGACGTGCCGCTGTCCGCGCTGGGCGCGCTGGCCACCCGTGACGACATCAAGCAGATCGACGCCGGCAGCGACGCCATGACGTCCGCCGAGACCCCCACCTCACCGGCAACCGGCTCCGCCGCGCCCGGCCGCATCTCCAGCCAGCCCGACTCCGTCTCGAAGCAGACCAGGGACGCGCGCGTCGAGGCGGCCACCAAGCCCGGCCTGCGGGCCAACATCGCCGCGGCCATCACCAGCCAGGGCGACCGGGCGCACGCCGCCGACACCGCCCGGCAGCAGAACGGCATCACCGGCGTCGGCACGAAGCTGTGCGCGCTGTCCGACGGTGTCTCCTCGCTGGCCGCGTCCGTGGCCTCCGGCGAGCTGCCCCCCGTCGACGTGCTGCCCGGCCAGGAAGGCAGCGGTGACGAGGGCACCGCGATGCTGGAGATCATGCACGACCTCGCCCCCGGCGCCGCGCTGGGCTTCGCCACCGCCTTCATCAGCGACAGCAGCTTCGCCGACAACATCCGCGCGCTGCGCAGCCAGGCGCACTGCGACGTCATCGTCGACGATGTCTTCTACTTCAACGAGGCCGCCTTCCAGGACGGTCCCATCGCGCAGGCCGTCAACGCCGTGACCGCGGACGGCGCGCTGTACTTCTCGTCCGCCGGCAACGAGGGCAACGTCGTCGACGGCACCTCCGGGCACTGGGAGGGCGACTACGTCGACTCCGGCCAGGTGATCGGCAAGTTCGCCGGCGGGGCGCACAACTTCGCCGCTTCCGCCGGTGGCACCCAGGTCCTGGAGCCGCTGTCGGCCTCCTCCGCCGGCGTGCCCGTCACGTTGTGGTGGAACGACCCGCTGGGCCACGCCGCCGACGACTACGACCTGTACCTGCTCGACGCGGCCGGCAACGTCGTGTCGTTCAGCCAGAACCTGCAGACCGGCACCCAGGACCCGTACGAGCGGGTCAACACCTCCGCCGGTGGGCAGCGGCTGGCCATCGTGAAGTTCAAGGGCGACAACAAGTATCTGTCGCTGTCGGCCCTTCGCGGCCGGTTCGTCTCCGGCGGGGGTCTGCAGGCTTTCGTGACGCCCGGCATGACCAGTGGCCACTCCGCCGCCAAGGACGCCTACAGCGTCGCCGCCGCGCCCGCGGCCGCCGCCTTCGGCCGGCCGCTCGAGCCCGGCGACCCGGCCAACCCGGCCGGTCCGTACCCCGGCACGTTCAGCTCGTCCTCGCAGATCGAGCGGTTCAGCTCCGACGGCCCGCGCAAGATCTTCTTCAAGGCCGACGGCACACCCGGGGCCGAGGTCCGGCAGAAGCCCGATCTGACCGCCGCGGACGGCGTTTCCACGTCCGCGCCCGGCTTCTCCCCGTTCTTCGGCACCTCCGCCGCCGCGCCGCACGCCGCCGCCATCGCCGGCCTCGTGCTGTCCGGCAACCCCGGCATGTCGCCCACCGACGTCCGGCAGGCCCTGACCGCGACCGCGTTGGACATCGGCGCTCCTGGCGTCGACAACCGTACCGGCGTGGGCATTCTGTTGGCCGACCGCGTTCTGGCGTACACCGGGGCCAGCCCGCAGCCGTTGGCTACCGCCCAGGCTCCCACTGTTCGTGGCCCCAACGGCGCCCCTTACGTGAAGCCCGGTGACACCGCCACCGTCACGCTGCCGGTCTACAACGGTGGCGACGGCACCGCTGCTTCGACCAGCGTCGTCGTCGACTCGCCCACGCCCGGTGTCACCATTGCGCCTCGCTCCAAGCGTTATGGCACCATCGAGGCCGGGCAGACCGTGATCAACTCGTTCACGTTGACCGTGCCCGCCACCCAGCAGCTCGGCGTGCCGGTGGTGTTGAACGCCAAGGTCACGTTCGCCGGCGCGCATTCGCCCACCACGCAGAGCTTCCAGATTCCCATCGGGCAGCCGTCTTCCGTGGTGCAGACCTTCGCGTTCACCGGTGCTCCCGTTGCCATTCCCGACAACAGCACGGTCGGCGCCAGCGTCGCCATTCCCGTCACCGGCGTGGGTAGGGCCTCCAAGCTCACCTTCTCCATCGACGGCACCTCGTGCAGCACCACCGCCGGTTCCACCACCGTGGGGCTCGACCACACCTACGCCGGCGACCTCACCGGCACCTTGACGTCACCGTCCGGTGCCACCGCTGTCCTGTTCCAGCGTCGTGGCGGCGCCGGGCACAACTTCTGCCAGGTCGTCTTCGACGACTCGGCCGCGACCGCCTTCTCCACCGTCAGCTCCGCCAACGCGCCCTTCACCGGCTCCTGGAAGCCCCAGTCCGCCCTCGGTTCTCTGCTGGCCGACGCGGTCGACGGCACCTGGACCTTCAAGGTCGTCGACGGCGGCGCCGTCGACACCGGCAGCATCCGCTCCGTTTCCTTGCACATCAACGGCTTCGTAGCCTGATGCCATGACTCGCGGGGGTCTCCGGGCCCCCGCGAGTCGCGCACTTCGACCGAGCAGCTCACCCTCGTGGCGCGTACATGATCACCCCGACGCCGGCCAGACAGAGCAGGGCGCCGATGACGTCGAATCGGTCCGGTCGGTAGCCGTCAGCGATCATGCCCCAGGCCAGTGAGCCCGCCACGAACACGCCGCCGTAGGCCGCCAGGATGCGTCCGAACGACGCGTCCGGTTGCAGCGTGGCGACGAAACCGTACAGGCCGAGGGCGATGACGCCGGCGCCGATGAACAGCCAGCCGCGGTGTTCGCGGACGCCCTGCCACACCAGCCAGCAGCCGCCGATCTCGGCCAGGGCGGCGAGCACGAACAGGATGATCGAGCGAAAGACCATGCGGCCATCCAAGCATCGAGCGGTCGCTCAGGTCGCACGGATGACGGTGCGGCAGCGGTCTATGACGGACTGACCGGGATGGGCGGCGACGCTGTGGTGCTCGAGCTCGGCATAGCCGCCGTAGTGGCCGTCGTCCTCGAAGACCTGGATGACGTCGCCGGTCAGCTGGTAAGGGCCGTCGCGGTAGTCGCCGCCCGGATGGACGTCGATGTGCCGCTCGATGACCAGGCCGGGCAGCGTGTAGCGGAGCAGACCGGAGGCCACCGACGAGGTGACGCCGAACTTGGACATGGTCCTGCCGGTCAGTTCTATGGTGGCCAGGTCGGACGTGCGCGAGAAACGTGACGGGTCCACGGGGGAAGCGAGGTGGTCACGGCAGGAGAACGCGCCGGTGACGCCGATCTCCAGGCGGCCGCCGAGCGGGACCTGGACGATGCTCCACAGATCCACCGGGTGTCCACTGTGGACTTGGAGCACGGTCTCGGTCTCGTACTCGGCGACGTAGCGGGTGTCGGCCAGCACGGTGACGTGTCGCTCGACGAGAACGCTGGTGGGCTGGCCGGTGTTGCGGTCGACGAGGGTGGCGCTGAGCACGAGGTCGATGCCGTCGGGACGCTGGTGCACGACGTCCCAGTTGCCGGGGTCGATCTCGGCGGGAACGCGGTGCCGGGACAGGTCGTCACGAGCGGTGCCGGCCCAGAACCAGTCCCGCTCGGGGCCGAGCCACAGGCG
>DATJJB010000533.1:0-4849 GCA_035492655.1 Kutzneria sp.
GCAGTGGTGGCGGTAGCTTGCCCAGTGGAACCACCTGATGGGGCGGGGGCAGCGAGTGCACAGCGCGCATCCGGCAGTCCGTCGCGGCGGTGTTCTGATCCGCCTGCTCGGCCGGCCTGAGATCCTCGGGGTCGACGGTCCGCTACCCGTCGACTCGGCCGAGGCGTGCACTCTTCTCACCAGAATCGCCTTGCACCCCAACGAGATCGTGCTGACCGAGCACACCGAGGCGGCCGACGAGCTGCGTGTGCTGCTGGACAAGGCCGATCCGGGCGGCGACACCGAACTGATCACCGAGCGCTTCGGCTACCGGCTGCGCGTCGACCCCGAGCGCATCGACGTGCACGACCCGACGGCCATCTCGGCCGCCGATCTCGCGCTGCTGCCGGACGGGCTGCGCCGGGACCTGGTCGGCCGGCAGATGACCGAGCTGCACCGGCAGGGCCGCCGCGCCGAGGCGCTGGCCGTCTACGAGCGCATCCAGGCCGGCCGCCGCGACCAGCCGCTGGACCCGGTGCTGCGGGCCCTCTACGACCGCATCCTGTACGACGACCCGTCGCTGCTGCCGCCGGAGCCGTCCAGTGTGGAGATCGCCGGCGTGGTCGCGCCGGCGCAGTTGCCGCCGGCCCCGACCGGTTTCACCGGCCGCCACGAGGAACTGTCCAGCTTGGACCGTCTGCTCCAGGAGGACACGTCCACGCTCGGCGTTGTCGTCGGCGCCGCTGGCACGGGCAAGACGGCGCTGGCGGTGACCTGGGCCGGTCAGGTGGCGCGGGAGTTCCCCGACGGCCAGTTGTTCGTGTGCCTGCGCGGTTACGACCAGAACCGGCCGCCGGCGGAGCCGGCGGACGTGCTGCGGCGGTTCCTGATCGCGCTGGGCGTCGCCCCGCAGGCGGTGCCGGTCGATCTGGCCGAGCGGGCCGCGTTGTACCGGTCGCTGCTGGCCGGCCGGCGTGTGTTGGTGATGCTGGACGACGCCCGCGACTCGGAGCAGGTGCGCCCGCTGCTGCCCGGCGGGCGGGGCCCGCTGACGATCGTGACGAGCCGTCGCCGGCTGGACGGTCTGGTCGCGCGGGACGGCGCCGCGTACGTGCCGGTGGGCACTCTGCCGGGCCCGCAGGCGGTGCGGCTGCTCGACGAGGTGTCGGACATCAGCTGGTCGCAGCGCGATCCGGTGAATGCGTCACGAATTGCAAACCTTTGTGGCAACCTTCCGCTGGCGCTGCGCATCGTGGGCGCACGGCTGGCCATGGCCCCCAACGGCACGCTGGCCCGGCTGGCCGACGAGCTGGCCGACGAACGGCACCGGCTCCAGGTGCTGGACATCGAGGATGACGACGACGACATGCAGGTGAGCGTGCGGCGGGCGTTCGACGTCTCCTACCGCACGCTGCCGCCGGAGTACGCGTCCGTGTTCCGGCTGCTGGGCTTCTTCCCCGGCCCCAACTTCGGGCCGCACCTGGTCGCGGCCATGAGCAACGGCTCGGTCAGCGCCGCCCGCACGGCACTGCGCGCGCTCAGCGCCGCGCACCTCATCACCGAGACCACCCAGGACTGGTTCACCATGCACGACCTCGTGCGGCTGCACGCCCGTGAGGTCGCGTTCTCCGAGCTCACGCAGGCCGAGGCGTTCGCCGTGGGCACGCGCGTCCTGGAGTACTACTGCGTGGTCTCGGACAGGGCCCGCCGGCTGATCCGCCCGCCCGCGGATTCGCTGGCCCCGTCGCTGTGCTCGCTCGTGTCCACGCCACGGCTGGAGACCCGGGCCCACGCGTTGGCGTGGTTCGAGCGCGAGCGCAGCAACCTGCTGTCCGTGCTGCGTGGCGCGCACCAGGGCTCCTTCCACACGCGCGTGTGGCAGCTGGCCCGCCTGCAACTGGACTTCCTGGCCACGCACTGCCCGTGGGAGGACTGGCGCACCAGTCACGAGTTGGGGCTGGCCGCGGCCAAGGCGGCCGGCGACCGCAACGGCCAGGCTCTCATGCACCACGGCCTGGGCCTGCTCTACGGGCGGTTGGGCGAGCACGAGCGCGCGCTGGCTGAGCACGAGGCGTGCCGACGGCTGGCCGAGGGCGACGGCGACCTGCCGGTGGTGGCGCTCGGATCGGCCCACGCGGCATCCTCGCTGTTCCACCTGAGCCGGCACGACGAGGCGATGGCGCTGTCGCGGCAGTCGCTCGCGCTGTACCGGCTGCTCGGCGACCGCTACCGGCAGGCGCAGCCGCTGAGCACGCTCGGCGAGCTGGCCCGGTTGAGCGGGGACTATGAGGCGTCGCTGGCCTACAACCAGCAGGCGCTGCGCATCTACCAGCAGTACGACGACTCGGAGCGGCAGGCGTGGGTGCGCGTGCACCTGGGCGAGACCAACCGCGCCGCCGGCTGGCTGGACCACGCGGAGGCGTGCTTCACCGAGGCCGTGCGCCTGTCGCGGGTCAGCGGCACCGCGCTGCGTGAGGGTTACGCCGTACGTGGCCTGGGCGATGTCCATCTGGACCGCGGCGACAAGCTCGCGGCCCGCGCGGTGTGGGAAGAGGCACTTCGCACGTTCGGCCACATCGGCGCGCCGTGGGTGGCCAGCGTGCGGGCGCGACTGGCGAAATTGCTCGGCTGAGGGAACGCCGGGCCTGGGTCGCGCGTCCCATGCTGCATGCCATCCGGGTGACACGTTCGGCCTAGCAGCGTGACTGTCGACTACCTAGAGTAGTCTTTTGTTAGCCTGTTCCGGGGAGACGCCTCACGAACGGTTAACGGCTTCCCGTAAGTTGGACGCATCGCTCGCCTCAGGGAGCTGCCCCGAATGATGCTGCCGTCCACGACCGTCGAGCGAGCAGGTGCCATGCTCGAGTTCGGCGTGCTCGGTCCGGTACAGCTGCTGGTCGACGGGCGTCCGGCCGCGCTCGGCGGATCCGGCGTGCGCAGCCTGCTCGCGTTGCTGGTGCTCGACGCCAACCAGGTGGTCTCGTTCGACCGTATCGTGGATGCGCTCTGGGGGGACGAGCCGCCGGAGACAGCTCGCACGATCGTGCACGGTTACGTCTCGAAGCTCCGGCGCATCCTGGCCAAGGCCGGTGGCGCCGCGTCCATTCGCACCCAG
Organism: Kutzneria sp.; assembly: GCA_035492655.1. GTDB lineage: Bacteria > Actinomycetota > Actinomycetes > Mycobacteriales > Pseudonocardiaceae > Kutzneria. The sequence goes on from DATJJB010000533.1 coordinate 3,095, forward strand.
CCGCCCGGCTACGTGCTCCAGGTGCAGCCCGAGCTGGTCGACCTGCATCGGGCCAAGCGGCTGATCGGCGACGCCGGCGGTCGGCCGGCGGCCGAGCGGGCCGAGCTGCTCGGGCAGGCGTTGGACCTGTGGCGCGGCCCGGTGTTGGCCGGCGCGCAGCTGCAGAAGACCGGCCAGCCCGACATCGACGAGCTGCGGCTGGTCGCCGTGGAAGAGCGGGTCGCGGCCGACCTGGAGCTGGGCCGGCACGCCGAGGTGATCGGCGAGCTGCGCCGGCTGGTCGACGATCATCCGTTCCGGGAGCGGCTGCTCAGCCTGCTGATGCTGGCCCAGTACCGGTCGGCGCGTCGGATCGACGCGCTGGTCTCGTATCGGCGGTTCCACCGCTACGCGAGCGAGGAACTGGGCATCGATCCCGGCCCCGAGCTGCGCCAACTGCACGAGCAGGTGCTGCGGGACGATCCGGCGCTGCGGCTGGCGACGCCGACCCGGCCCGGCCGGCAGGTCTACGGCCCGGTCATCCCGGCCCAGCTGCCCGCCGCGACCAGCGCGTTCGCCGGCCGGGACGTGGAGTTGGCCTGGCTGGACGGCATTCAGCACGGCGGCGGTATCGAAGGCGCGATCACCGTGGCCGGTGTGGTCGGCCCGGCCGGCATCGGCAAGACCGCGCTGGCCCTGACCTGGGCCCACCGCAACGCCGACGCCTTCCCCGACGGCCAACTGTTCGCCGCACTGCGAGGCTTCGACCCGGGCCATGAACCGACCTCGCCGGGCGAGGTGCTGACCCAGTTCCTGCTGGCCCTTGGCGTGCCGTCGGAGGCGATCCCGCTCGACCTCAACGAGCGTGCCGGTCTCTACCGATCGCTGCTGGCCGAGCGTCGTGTGCTGGTGCTGCTGGACGACGCCCGCGACTCCGAGCAGGTGCGGCCGCTGTTGCCGGCCGGCTCCGGGTCGCTGGTGGTCGTCACCAGCCGTCGTCGTCTGGACGGTCTCGTGGCCCGCGGCGGGGCGCGCTTGTTGGCGTTGACCACGCTGTCCAGCGAGGCATCGGTGCGGTTGCTGGACTTCTCGACCGGACATCAGCGCCGCAGTGCCGAGATCGACTCGCTGCGGCGGCTGGCCGCGCTCTGCGGGCATCTGCCGCTGGCGTTGCGCATCGCCGCCGCCCGGTTGGCCGCCAGTCCACAGTGGACGGTTGAGGACCTGGTCAGTGAGCTGGCCGACGAGCAGTACCGGCTGCGCGCCCTCGACCTCGAGGACGCCGACACCAGCGTGCGCGGGGCGTTCGACGTGTCGTACCGGACGCTGCACCCCGACCTGGCCGAGACCTTCCGCGCGATCGGCGTGCACGAGGGCAGCTCGGTGTCGCCGCACGTGGTCGCGGCACTGACCGGCGTCGACCTGGTGACCGCGCGGCGGCGGCTGCGGGAGCTGGCCAGCGCGCACCTGCTGGCCGAGACCCGGGCCGACCGCTACACGCTGCACGACCTGATCCGGCTGCACGCCCGTGAGGTCGCGGCGGCTGAGCTCGACGACCAGCAGCGGGCGCAGGCGGCCGAGAAGCTGGTGAGCTTCTACCTGCTCGTGGCCGACCGCGCGCACCGGCTGGTCCGCCCGCCGCGCGACGCCCACGTGCCGACCGTGACCGGCGAGATCGTCGAGATCCCCATGCTGGCCTCGGCCGAGCAGGCGCTGCGCTGGTTCGACGCGGAGTGGCCCAACCTGGTCGCCGCCGTGCGACTGGGCGCGGCGGCC
>DATJJB010000534.1:0-7860 GCA_035492655.1 Kutzneria sp.
CTGATCACGCACCCGTCGGACGCGGTGGTCTCGCCGCGCACGGCGGTGGCGGTCGGCGAGCTCGGCGGGCTGGGCGTGATCAACGCCGAGGGTCTGTGGGCCCGGCACTCCGACGTCGAGGACGCCATGTTCCGGCTGACCAGGGCGGCCGAGGAGGACGACCCGCTGGCCGTCACCCGGCTGCTCCAGGAGCTGCACTCGGCGCCGCTCCAGGCCGACCTGATCGCCGAGGCGATCAAGCAGGTGCGCGACTCCGGCGTGACGGTGGCGGTGCGGGTCAGCCCGCAGCGCGCCGCCGAGCTGACGCCCGACCTGCTGGCCGCCGGCGTGGAGATCCTGGTGCTGCAGGGCACCATCGTGTCGGCCGAGCACGTGGCCCGCGACGGCGAGCCGATCAACCTCAAGCAGTTCATCGCCGACCTGGACGTGCCGGTGATCGCCGGCGGCGTCGGCGACTACCGCACGGCCATGCACCTGATGCGCACCGGCGCGGCCGGCGTGATCGTCGGCTACGGCCACTCCAGCGGCGTCACCACCACCGACACGGTGCTGGGCATCGGCGTGCCGATGGCCACCGCCATCGCCGACGCGGCGGCGGCCCGGCGGGACTACCTGGACGAGACCGGCGGCCGGTACGTGCACGTGATCGCCGACGGCGGCGTGCACTCCAGCGGCGACATCGCCAAGTCCATCGCCTGCGGCGCCGACGCCGTGATGCTGGGCGAGCCGCTGTCGGCCGCCACCGAGGCGCCCGGCCAGGGCCTGTACTGGACCTCGGCCGCCGCGCACCCGTCGGTGCCGCGGTCGCGGGTGACCGTCGGCGCCGAGGCCGAGGTGGACCTGCGGACCCTGCTGTTCGGTCCGTCGGCCGACCCGGACGGCGCGGTCAACCTGTTCGGGGCGCTCAAGCGGGCGATGGCCAAGACCGGCTACTCCGACCTGAAGGAGTTCCAGAAGGTCGGCCTCACGGTGCGCGGATGACCGTCGCCGCGCGGGACGGCGTCGCACTGGTCGAGCCGACACAGGAGGACGTCGACTACATCCGCGACCGGTACAACGGCGACTTCGAGCCGGACGAGGACGAGCCGCGGCACGACCTGACCACGGTGGCGATCCACCGGCTGCTCGTGGTGGACGTCGCCACCGAGGAGCGGCTGGGCCTGGTCAGCTGGCATGCCGTGATGTACGGGCCGACGGTGGGCTGCTTGGCCTGGAACATCGGCATCGGGCTGCTGCCGTCGGCGCGCGGCCGGGGCGTCGGCACGCTCTCGCAGCGGCTGCTGGTGGAGCACCTGTTCGCCACCACGCCGTACGGGCGGATCGAGGCCGGCACCGACGCCGAGAACATCGCCGAGCAGCGGGCGTTGGAGAAGGCCGGCATGGTCCGTGAGGGCCTGATCCGCGGCGCTCACGTCCGGGACGGCGTGCGGCGGGACATGGTCATGTACAGCGTCTTGCGGACCGATCTCTGACCGTTCGCACGATGTGCGGCTACCTATGTAGACCTTCAAGGTCTACATAGGTAGCCTTGGGGGTATGCCCGCTCGCCCCGACGCCTCGCCGCAGACCCGCGCGGTGCTGGCCGCATTGCACCGTGAGCCGTCGAACTGGCGGCATGGCTACGACATCGCCAAGGAGACCGAGCTGGCCTCCGGCACGCTGTACCCGATCCTGGGCCGGCTGGCCGACCGTGGCCTGCTGGAGACCCGGTGGGAGTCCGATCCCCCGGAGGGACGGCCGCGCCGGCACCTCTATCGGCTGACCGCGGCCGGCGTGCAGCGGGCTACCGAGGTCGGCCGTGAACCTGTCCGCGCACCCGTGCCGCGGCCGGCGATCGGTGGTGCGTGATGAGAGTGCTGACCGTCCTGCTCCGGTTGCTGCCGCCGAATCGTCGCGAGCTGGGACGGGCGTTGTTGGCCGAGATGGACGCGGTGCCGGCCGGGCGTCGCGCCGCCTGGCTCGCCGGCGGCGTGTGGTTCGTGATCAGCCAGAGCTGGTTGCGCGTCGGCGGCTATCTCGCCGGTGTGCTCCTCGCCTCGGCCGTGGTGGTGATGCTCGACCGGATCGGCACGTCCGACGACGCCGGGCAGGTCGTCCTGGCGGCGCTGCTGCTGGTGGCGGTGCTGATGGGGGTCGCCGCGCCTCGGCTGGCGTGGCTGACCGGCCTGGTGGTCGGCGCGGCCGTCGGCATCGGTGATCCGGGCGGCGACCCACGGCTGTTCGTGCTCGTCGTGCCGGCGGTCGTCGCCGCGTACCTGGGCGGTGGGATGCGGCGGCTGCTGGCCCGTCGGCCGTGACGGGCTGGTGGAACCGGCCGGTTCCGCTTAGCCTCGGAGTATGGGCCTACTGACGAGTAGCAACGATGCTTCCGTCGATTACGACGTCGTGGTGGTCGGTTCCGGCTTCGGCGGCAGCGTCGCCGCGCTGCGGCTGACCGAGAAGGGCTACAAGGTCGCCGTGCTGGAGGCGGGGCGGCGGTTCAGCGACGAGGAGTTCGCCAAGACCTCGTGGGACCTGCGGCGCTTCCTGTGGGCCCCCGGGCTCGGCTGCTACGGCATCCAGCGCATCCACACCCTGCGCAACGTGATGGTGCTGGCCGGGGCCGGCGTCGGCGGTGGGTCGCTGGTGTACGCCAACACCCTGTACCGACCGCTGCGGCCGTTCTTCGACGATCCCCAGTGGGCCCACATCACCGACTGGGAAGCCGAGCTCTCCCCGTTCTACGACCAGGCCAGCCGGATGCTCGGCGTGGTCACCAACCCGACCACCACGCCGTCCGACCGGGTCATGCAGCAGGTCGCCGCGGACATGGGCATCTCGGACTCGTACCACCCGACGCCGGTCGGCGTGCACTTCGGCGAGCCCGGCAAGACCGTGCCCGACCCCTTCTTCGGCGGCGTCGGCCCGGCGCGCACCGGCTGCACCGAGTGCGGCTCGTGCATGACCGGCTGTCGGGTCGGGGCCAAGAACACCCTGGTCAAGAACTACCTGTACCTGGCGGAGCGGGCCGGGGCCCAGGTGCTGCCGATGACCACCGTGACCGGCCTTCGGGAGCTGGCCGACGGGACCTGGCGCGTCGACACCCGCCGCACCGGCGCCCGCGTCGGCGGCCGGTCGTCCATCACCGCCGGCCAGGTCGTGCTGGCCGCCGGCACCTGGGGCACCCAGAACCTCTTGCACCAGATGAAGGACTCCGGCGCCCTGCCGCGGCTGTCCTCGAAGCTCGGCGAGCTCACCCGTACCAACTCCGAGGCCATCATCGGCGCCGGGCGGCTCAGCTACGACCCGGCCCAGGACTTCAGCCGCGGGGTGGCCATCACGTCGTCCATCCATCCCGACGCCACCACCCACATCGAGCCCGTCCGCTACGGCAAGGGCAGCAACGCCATGGGGTTGCTGCAGACCATCGCCACCGATGGCTCCCTGGCCACTCCCCGGTGGCTCCAGTTCCTCCGCTACGCCGTGCGGCATCCCGTGCTCACCGCTCGGCTGCTGTCCGTGCACCGGTGGAGCGAGCGGACCGTGATCCTGCTGGTGATGCAGAGCCTGGACAACTCCATCACCACCTACACGCGACGGGGCAAGCTCACCTCCAAACAGGGGCACGGCGAGCCCAACCCCACCTTCATCCCCGCCGGCCACCTGGCCAACCAGTTGGCCGCCAAGCACATCGGCGGCGTGCCCGGCGGCACCTGGGGCGAGCTGGCCAACATCCCCCTCACCGCCCATTTCATCGGCGGCTGCGCCATCGGCTCTTCCGCCGACGAGGGCGTCATCGACCCGTACCACCGGGTCTTCGGCCACCCCGGTCTGTCCGTCGTGGACGGCGCCGCCATCTCCGCCAACCTCGGCGTCAACCCCTCCCTGACCATCACCGCCCAGGCCGAGCGGGCCTTCTCCCTCTGGCCCAACAAGGGCGAGCCGGACCACCGCCCCACCGCCGGCGCCGAGTACCGCCGCCTGGCCCCTGTCGCCCCCAAACACCCCGTCGTTCCGGCCGACGCCCCGGGGGCGCTGAGGCTGCACGTCACGCCGTAGTTCGGGAGACTGCTGGCAACGTGGGCGGTTCCGACACGTCCTCGGGTCAGGAGGTGTCCAGGATGGCGATCAGTCGGCGGGCGTTCTTGCAGGCGGCGGGGTTGGGTGCGACGGCGGCCGCGGTGGCGGCGTGTGCGCCGGGCGGGCCACCTGGGCCGGTGTCGTCGACGACGAGTGCGACGCCGACGACCACGACGAGGCCGGCGGCGGTGCCGCCGGACTGGAACAAGCTGCGGGGCCAGCTGGCGGGCAAGCTGGTGCTGCCGCAGGACGACGGGTACGCGACGGCGAAGCTGGCCTACAACCCGCTGTTCGACAGCCGGAACCCGGCGGCGGTGGCGCAGGTCGCGAACCCGAGCGACGTGCAGGCCTGCGTGGCCCAGGCGTACGCGTCGAGGATCCCGATCGCGGCCCGCAGCGGCGGCCACAGCTACACCGGATACTCCACACCGGACAGTGGGCTGGTGGTGGATCTGGGCGCGATGAAGGACGTGCAGGTCCAAGGGGACGGCACGGCGACGATCGGGGCCGGCGCGCGGCTGATGGACGTGTACGCGGCGCTGGCGGGAGCGGGGAGGTGTCTGCCGGCGGGATCGTGCCCGACGGTGGGCATCGGCGGCCTCACGCTGGGCGGCGGCGTCGGCGTGCTGACCACGAAGTACGGCCTGACCTGCGACAAGCTGGTGTCGGCGCAGATCGTGACGGGTGACGGCAAGCTGCGCACGGTGTCGGCGCAGCAGGAGCCGGACCTGTTCTGGGCGCTGCGCGGCGGGGGCGGCGGCAACTTCGGCATCGTCACGTCGTTCACCTTCCAGACCGACGAAGCGCCGCAGCTGACGGTGTTCCAACTCCAGTTCCCGGGCGGCTCGGTGGCCGATGTGCTGGGCGGCTGGCAGCAGTTCATCGGATCGGCCCCGGACGAGCTGTGGACGACGATGGCGATCTCCGGCGGCAATCCGCCGACCTGCCACATCACCGGCTGCTTCGTCGGCTCGCCGGGCGGCCTGACCCCGTTGCTGACCAAGCTGATCTCGGCCACCGGCACCCAGCCGACCAACCAGTACTCGATGTCCAAGTCCTATTTGGACGCGATGAAGTGGATGGGTGGCTGCGCCTCGTACAGCACCGCCCAGTGCACGCCGAGCTGGAACGGAAACGGTGTGCTGAAAAGGGAATCGTTCACGGCGACCTCGCGCGTGCTGACGAAGCCGTTGGCCGACACCGGGAAGTTCGCCGAGCTGATGACCGGCCGTGGCGGCATGGACGTGCTGCTGGACAGCATCGGCGGCGCGGCGGCGAGGGTCGGCGCGACGGACACGGCCTTCCCGCACCGCGGCGCGCTGGCCACGGCCCAGATCTACCAGGGCTCGACCGCGGCCTCGGCCCGCACGGCGGTCAGCGAGGTCCGCGACAACCTCGGCTCGGTCATCGGCGACGGCGCGTACGTCAACTACATCGACCAGAGCCTGCCCGACTGGGGGACGGCCTACTACGGCCCCAACCTGGCCAAGCTGCGCAAGGTCGGCCAGCAGTACGACCCGGACGGCGTGCTGTCCTTCGCCCAGTCGGTGACCAAGGCGTAGTAACGGGTCGGGCGTCGGCCGCGACCTTCACGAGGTGGACGAGAGCACCGACGGCGACGCCGTGCACAACGACGTCAGCGGGTCGGTGCACGGCCACGTCATCCAGGGTCGCGACCTGGAGGTGCACTTCCACGCGGCCCCCGAGCCGCCCAAGCCGAAGGTGTCGGAGTACCTGCTGGCCCTGGAGCGGGCCATCGGCAACGCCGTCGAGGGCGGAAAACCGTTGGTGGTCATCGGAACCGACGCGGTCAAGGCGGTGGGGTTCTGGGCCGGCCGCGCCGGCAACGAGTACTACCGGGATAAGACTGCGGTCGTCGACTTCGCCGTGGAGAACTGGCGCGACAACGCGAACCTGCTGCCACACCACCTACTGGTGCTGCTGCTGAACGTCAGAACTCTGGACCAGATAAGGGAATTCCGGGCCATGCGGACGTGGCCGGGGCAGATACTGGTCGTGGTGGCGACGCCGCACGAGGTGATCGGCTTCGAGGGCCTGCGGGTGTTACGGACGGAGGAGGTCCAGGCCCGGACGGCCACGTTCCCTCTGCTGCCGTCCGAGCTGCGCTACACCCTGCACCCGGCCAAGATCGCGTTTCCGGTCGCCCTGGTGGCCACGCTGCTCACGGTGTACCTGACCGATCTGCCGGGGCTGCTGGCGTTCCTGCTGGCGGTGGCCGCCGCGGGCATCGGGGCGCTGGCCGGGTACGGCATCGGCCACGTGGCGCGGGGCATGTTCCCGCCCACCGGCGGCGAGCTGGTCATCAGCCCGGACGGCATCGAGCTGACCGAGCTGATTCCTTGGCGCGCAGTGGAATTCGTCGCGCTGGTGCCGCGAGAAGGCGGCCACGCGTTGCTCGTGAAGACGATGCGGACGCCGGATCGGTTGGCGCTGAACATCGACGGCATGGCCGGGCTCTGCCTGGTCGGCGTCCGCGGACTGCACTGCGACAGCCCGGCGACCACGGAGCACCGGGCCAAGGTGCTCGGCGCGATCAGGCTGTACTGGCCCGGTCCGGTGCTCGACACCCGCGAAGCGTTGCTGGACCAGGACAAGCAGCTGGGGGACCGGATCTGGCCCGGTCCCCGCAGCGTCTAGAACTTGACGTTGGTCAGCACCAGCACGCGCTCTTCGGTGAAGTCGGCCATCGCCGACCGCAGGCCTTCGCGGCCGAAGCCGGAGCCCTTCACGCCGCCGTAGGGCATCTGGTCGGCCCGGTACGACGGCACGTCGCCGACGATGAGCCCGCCGACCTCCAGCTCGGCGGCGGCGCGGAAGGCCAGCTGGAGGTCGTGCGTGAACAGGCCGGCCTGCAGGCCGTAAGCGGAGTCGTTGACGGCGGCCAGCGCGGCGTCGGCACCGTCCACAACGGACACAGCGAGCACCGGTCCGAAGACCTCCTCGGCCCAGACCTTGCTGTCGTGCGGCACATTGGCGAGCACGGTCGGCTCGATCGTCGCGCCGGCGCGGTGCCCGCCGGCCAGCAGCTCCGCGCCGCCCGACACGGCCTCGTCGACCCAGGCCGCGACCCGCTCGGCGGCGGCGGTGTCGACCAGCGGCCCGACCTCGACGTCCGGGTCGTGCGGGTCGCCGGTGATCAGGTCGCGGACGCTGGCCACCAGCCGCGGCACGAAGTCCTCGGCCACCGCGGCATCCACGATGACCCGCTGCACGGCGATGCAGGACTGGCCGGCCTGGTAGTTGGCGAACAGCGCGATCCGCTGGGCCGCGAAGTCCAGGTCGGCCTCGGAGTTCCAGTCCCCGGCGACCACGGCCGCGGCGTTGCCGCCGAGCTCCAGCACGACGTGCTTGCGCGGCACCGAGTCCATGATCGACCAGCCGACCGGGCCGGAGCCGGTGAACGACACCACCGGCAGCCGCGGGTCCTTGACCAGCGCGATGGTCTCCTCGTTGCCCACCGGCAGCACGGAGAACGCGCCCTCGGGCAGGTCGGTCTCGGCCAGGATCTCGCCCAGGATCAGCGCCGACAGCGGAGTGCGCGGGGCCGGCTTGACGATGATCGGCGAGCCGACCGCCAGCGCCGGCGCGACCTTGTGCGCCACCAGGTTGAGCGGGAAGTTGAACGGGGCGATGCCCAGCACCGGGCCCCGCGACACCCGCCGCACGAGGGCCAGCCGCCCCTCGGCCGCCGGGTCGGTGTCCAGCCGCTGCATCTCGCCGGTGAACCGGCGGGCCTCCTCGGCGGCGAAGCGGAACGTGGAGATGGCCCGGTTGACCTCG
>DATJJB010000535.1:0-13070 GCA_035492655.1 Kutzneria sp.
TGTTCACCACCGGCCCCAACGGCATGACCGGCAACGACGACCTCGGCACGATGAGCGCCTGGTACGTGTTCTCCTCGCTGGGCATCTACCCGACGGTGTCCGGCGGGCAGTTCCTGGCCCTGTCCAGCCCGCAGTTCCCGACCATGACCGTCCATAGTGGACAGCGCGGCTTCACGGTCAACGCGCCCGGGGTCACGGATGTGAACCGGTACGTGCAGACGGTGTCGCTCAACGGCCGGGCGATCAACGGCAGCTGGCTCAACTGGAGCGACCTGGCCGCCGGCGGCACGCTCACCGTCAACGTCGGCTCCTCGCCGTCGCGCTGGGCCACCGCCGACCGGGACCAGCCGCCGTCGGTCGGCCGGGCCGAGCCGGACTCGCGCCGGCACGTCGACGCGTCGGTCCGCGGCGCGAGCGTCGACGTGTTGGGTCAGGCGCCGGGGGCGTTACCGGTGGCGGTCTTCGCCTCCGGCGGATGGACCGCCCAACCCGGTGCGCTACTGCTCAAATCGGACCACGTGCCGGTGCAGCAGACCGTCGCCCTCGTGCCGCCGCCGGGCACCAAACCCGGCAGCTACCAGGTCACGGTCCACGTCATCGCCGCCGGCGCCAACTCCGTCACCCGAACCGCCACCATCCAGATCAGCGCTCCCTAAACACCCGTTTTGAGGTTCGGAAGGGACCATTCCTCCACTCCGAGTGGAGGAATGGTCCCTTCCGAACCTCGGGGCCGCGGTGTCCCGGTATCCTGCTGTGTTCGGTGGCCCGGTGCTCGACGCCGGGCCGCCGGTGCGAACAGCGAAAGGAATCCGGTGAACACGCCAGTCGAGACGCTCGAGTTCCAGGCCGAGGCCCGCCAGCTGCTCCAGCTGATGGTGCACTCGATCTACTCGAACAAGGACACCTTCCTGCGTGAGCTGATCTCCAACGCCTCCGACGCGCTGGACAAGCTCCGCCTGGAGACCTACCGCGACAAGGACCTCGCGGCCGACACCACCGACCTGCGCATCGAGCTGGTCACCGACCGGGTCGAGCGCACGCTGACCGTCCGCGACAACGGCATCGGCATGTCCCGGGACGAGGTGGTCGGCCTGATCGGCACCATCGCCAAGTCCGGCACCGCCGAGTTCCTGCGCAAGCTGAAGGAGTCCAAGGACTCGGCGGCCTCGCAGGACCTGATCGGCCAGTTCGGCGTGGGCTTCTACTCCTCGTTCATGGTGGCCGACCACGTCACGCTGCTGACCCGCAAGGCCGGCGAGGACACCGGCACCCGGTGGGAGTCGGCCGGCGAGGGCACGTACACCATCGAGACGGTGGACGACGCCCCGCAGGGCACGTCGGTGATCCTCAAGCTCAAGCCCGAGGACACCGAGGACCACCTGTACGACTACACCGCAGAGTGGAAGCTGCGGGAGATCGTCACCCGGTACTCGGACTTCATCACCTGGCCGGTGCGGCTGGAGGTGGAGCGCACCGTCGAGGACAAGACCACCCGCGAGTTCGAGACGGTGAACTCGGGCAAGGCGCTGTGGGCCCGGTCCAAGGACGAGGTGCCGGCCGAGGAGTACACCGAGTTCTACAAGCACATCAGCCGGGACTGGAACGACCCCCTGGAGATGATCCAGGTCAAGGCCGAGGGCACGTTCGAGTACCAGGCGCTGCTGTTCCTGCCGGCCAAGGCGCCGTACGACCTGTTCATGCGGGAGCGCAAGCGCGGCGTGCAGCTGTACGTCAAGCGGGTGTTCATCATGGACGACTGCGAAGCGCTCATGCCCGAGTACCTGCGCTTCGTCAAGGGTGTGGTGGACGCGGCGGACCTGTCGCTGAACGTGTCCCGTGAGATCCTCCAGCAGGACCGGCAGATCCAGCTGATGCGCCGGCGGCTGGTCAAGCGGGTGCTGGCCACCGTGAAGACCATGATGACCGAGGCCCCGGAGAAGTACGCCACCTTCTGGTCCGAGTTCGGGCCCGCGGTCAAGGAGGGTCTGCTCTCCGACGCCGAGAACCGCGAGACCCTGCTGGACATCGCCTCCTTCGCGTCCACCCACGACGCGGAGAAGCCGACCACGCTGGCCGACTACGTGGACCGGCTGCCCGAGGGGCAGGAGCACATCTACTACATGACCGGCGCGTCCCGGTCCATTGTGGAGAGTTCCCCGCACCTGGAGGCGTTCCGGGCCAAGGGTCTCGAGGTGCTCATCCTCACCGACGCCATCGACGAGATGTGGGTCGACGCCGGTGACGAGTACCGGGGCAAGAAGTTCCAGTCGGTGGCCAAGGGCCAGGTCGACCTGGACTCCGAGAAGAAGCCCGAGGAGGACGGCGAGTTCGAGCCGCTGCTCACCTGGCTGTCGGAGAACCTGGCCGACAGCGTCAAGCAGGTGCGGCTGTCGTCCCGGCTCACCACCTCGCCGGCCTGCCTGGTCGGCGAGGCCGGCGACCTCACCCCCACGCTGGAGAAGATGTACCGGGCGATGGGCCAGCCGGTGCCGGCGGTGAAGCGGGTGCTGGAGCTCAACCCCGAGCACGCGCTGGTCACCGGCATGCGGACGGCGTTCGCCGCCGGCGGGCACGAGACCGAGCTGGGGGAGACCGCCGAGCTGCTCTACGGCATGGCCCTGCTGGCCGAGGGCGGCGAGCTGCCCGACCCGGCCCAGTTCACCAAGGTGCTGGCCGAGCGCCTGGCCAAGTCCCTCTGACCATGCAGGGAAGGACGCCTTACCTGCATTGGATGCAGGTAAGGCGTCCTTCCCTGCATCAGCCCGGGGCTCGCTGGCTGCCACGAATCCCGGCTAGCCTTGGCCGCGGAGGTGGTGGCGTATCACCGACGACGAGCAGGATGACGAGCTGACGACGGCCGCGCGGCTGGTGTTCGACGCGGCCGGCGGTGTGGTCGGCTTGGTCGCCGGGACGCATCGGGCGATCTCCCGTGGCGGGGTGCTGTCCGGCTTCGTCTACGCGTGCGTCAACGCCGGCATCACGATCGGCGGCGCGGTGGCCGATCTCGCCCTGACGATCACCGGCGTCGGACGCCACTACCGGCCGCTCCAGAGCACGGTGACCGGCCGCCGGATCGGCGCGGCCCTGAACGGGGCGGTCGGGGACAGCCTCACCGGTCGCTACGCCGCGCTGGCCACGCCGATGCGGTTGCGCGCCAACGGGGTCGACCTGCCGCCGGAAGCGCTGCGCCAACGCCAAGATGCTTCGCCGCACGTGGTCGTGCTGGTACACGGCCTGCTGGAGAACGAGGAATGGTGGCAGCAGGACACGGCGGAGGACCGGGTCGACTTCGGGCGTGGCCTGGCCGAGGACCTCGGCGCGAGCGTGCTTCTGGTGCGCTACAACAGCGGCCGCCGCGTCGCCGACAACGGACGTGAGCTGGCGCTGCTGCTCGACGAGGTCGCCGCCAACTGGCCCGTGCCGATCGAACGCCTCTCGTTGGTCGGACACTCCATGGGCGGTCTGGTCGCCCGCAGCGCCGTGCACCACGCGCTCACCGACGACCTGCCCTGCGCCGCCGTGCTCGGCGACGTCGTCTGCCTCGGCACCCCGCACCAGGGCTCCGACGTCGAGCGGGCCGCCGAGGCCGTCGGCCGCACGCTCGGCCTGTTCCGCCAGTCCGAGCCGCTGGCCACACTGTTCGTGCTGCGCAGCGCCGGCATCAAGGACCTGCGGCACGGCCGGATCGCCGCCTCCGAGCGGGCCGGCCGGCAACTGTTCGTCGCCGCCACCCTGGCCCGCGACCCCGACAGCTGGCCCGGCCGGGTGTTCGGCGACCTGCTCGTCACGCCGGCCAGCGCCACCGACCCGACCCAGCCGGCCGACCGGCGGACCCTGGGCGGCGTCAGCCACAACGCCCTGCTGCGCCATCCCCGCGTGTACGCCGAACTTCGCGGCTGGCTGCGTGCCGTGTAGGACTGCCGCACCGCGGCAACCACGGGGTGCCGGTGTGTGTCGAGGGCGTGGTTACCCCAGCAGCTCCCGTGTCGCCGTCATGTCGAGCCGTCCGCCGACCTGGTCGCTGATGGCGTTGACCACGGCGTACCGGACACCTCGGACCTCGATGGCGCGGATCATGATGTCGTACAGGTCGGCCTCGGCGAGATGCAGGAACTCGTTGTACGGGAGGGGTTCCGGCTGCGTGCCCTCCGTGTGGAAGGCCCCGATGCGCAGCGCGATCACCGACAGGCCGCGCTGCTCGGCGTAGTAACGGCCGAGGGCCTCGCCGAAAACCTTGGTGACACCGTAGAGATTGCCGGGATTGACCGGGTCGTCGGCGGAAATCTGTTTGCCGGCCGGATATCCGGACACGGTGTGCACCGAGGAGGCGTACACGACCCGCCGCACGCCGGCCGCCGACGCCGCCGCGAACAGGTTCTGGGTGCCGATGATGTTGGCCGGCAGCAAGGACTCCCACTCGGCGACCAGGCTGGGATCGGCCCCGAGGTGGACGACGGTGTCCACGTCCTCGCAGGCCCGGGCCAAGGCGTCGGGGTCACCCAGGTCGGCCGGCACGAAGTCGTCGAACTCCATGGCCCGGACATCGGTGGCCCGCAGCACGTACCGGCCGGCCACGTGCCGCAGGAACCCGGACCCGATCCGCCCCGCAGCCCCGGTGACCAGCACCCGCCCGACGGCGGCGTCCCCGGGCAGCGGCGTGCTCAGCGTGAAGACCATGGTCCTCAGGCTATCCGCACCGGCAGCTCTTTCAGCCCGCGCAGGATGATGTTGTCGTTGTACGTCGGCTCGCCGGCCGGCTCCAGCTCGTCCAACCGGGCCAACGCCTCGAACACGATCCGCCCCTCCAGCCGGGCCAGCGGCGCGCCGAGGCAGAAGTGCGGCCCGTGCCCGAAAGCCAGGTGGCGGGCCGGCTCCCGCGAGATGTCCAGGCGGTCGGGGTCCTCGCACACCTCGGGATCGCGGTTGGCCGCGCCGAACAGCAGGATGGCGGCGCTGCCGGCCGGCGCGTCGAACGAGCCGACCTTGGTGTCCTGCAAGGCGATCCGGGCGGTGAACTGCACCGGCGGGTCGTAACGCAGGAACTCCTCGACGGCCCGCTCGGCCAGCGTCGGCTCGGCCCGCAGCCGGGCCAGCTCGCCCGGGTTGCGCAGCAGCGCCAGGGTGCCGTTGCCGATCAGGTTGACGGTGGTCTCGTGCCCGGCGATCAGCAGCAGGATGCACGTGGTCAGCAGCTCGGCCTCGGACAGCACGTCGCCGGCCTCCTGCACCTGCACCAGCCCGGACAGCAGGTCCTCGCCCGGGTTGACGCGGCGCTTGTCGGCGAGTTGCTGCATGTACTGCCGGAACTCCTCACGGGCCTTGAACTGCCGTTCCCGCACGCCTTCCGGGATGAGGAAGTCGGGGTCGAGGCCGCGGGCCATGTCGTGCGACCAGGCGACCACCAGGTCCCGGTCCTCGACCGGCACGTCCAGCAGCTCGCAGATCACGGCCACCGGCAGCGGGCGGGCGATGGCGTCCATCAGGTTGACGGTCTTGCCGCGCGCCTCGGCGATCAGCTCGGCGGTGGTCTGCTCGATCATCGGCGTCAGCCGCTCGACCACCTTGCGGGTGAACGCCTTCGACACCAGCCCGCGCAGCCGGGTGTGGTCCGGCGGGTTCATGCCGAGAAAGCTGCGCTGCGGCGGGGGAGTGCTGTTCAGCGGCCCGGTCTGCTCGCCTTCGGCGTGGCCGAACGTGCTGTCCCGCAACACGTTCGAGCAGTCCTGCTGGCGGGTCACGATCAGCGGCTGGCCGTTGCCGCCGGAGATCGGCGCGGTCTCCCGCCACTGCCGGAAGGTCGGGTACGGGTCCTGTCTGAGCGCGGGGTCGAGCAGCGCGAGCAGGGACGGTGCGGTCATCGTGGCTCCTCATCTGCCAGGGCGCCGGTGAAAAGCCAGCGCAGAGCGCGGCCGAACAGCTCGTCGGGCACGCTGTCCGGGTCCACCCGGCGCATCCGCACCAGCCCCTGGAACAGCGCGATGACGATGGCGGACAGCTCGCCGGCCCGCGCCGGGTCCGGCACCGACCGGGCGACCAGCTGGGTGAGCAGGTCCCGCGGCTCCCGCATCCGCTCGGCGTAGGCCTCCATCAGCTCGGGATTGCGCACGGCGTACAGCCAGAACTCGGCCTGCAGCGGCGCGAAGTCGACATCCTTGTCGGCCACCTCGACCAGCAGCCGGCTGAACGCCCGCTGCGCCTCCGCCGGCTCGGCGTCGGCGGCGATCTCGGTGGCCTGGGTGACCCGGTCGTTGGCTCTCTCCTTGAGCAGCTCCACGAACAGCTGCTCCTTGCTGCCGAAGTTCGAGTACACCGCCCCGATCGAGTAGCCGGCCGCCTCGGCGATCTCGTCCACCGACGCGCCGGCCAGGCCCTTCTGCGCGAACACCCGGGCCGCCGCGTCCAGCAGCAGCTCCCGGGTGCGCGCCTTGGCCTCTGCCCTGGTCAGCCTGGTCACATAGCGGACGCTACTCGGATAGTGAACGCTATGTCAATTAACCTCGGGTCTCATGAGCTGGCCAGCGCCTTCGCGCAGATCGCGCCGACCTGGTGGGCGAAGCCGTCCGGGTCGGCCGGCTTCTTGATGCTGATGATCAGCCCACAGCCGCGGTCGTTGCCCTGCATGGCGAAATTGGAGCCGTTGGCGTTACGCATGGCCGGGAAGGCGAGGCCGGTGACGTCGACCGCGTCCGGCCACTCGGACTTGAACTCGGTCAGCGTGCCGCTGCCCGAGAACTCGCCGGCGCTGACGGTGAGCGCCACCCGTGTGCCCGGCGTCGCCGCCCCCGAGGGGACGTAGGCGCAGGTGTCGTCGGCGGGCGTGACCGACTCGTGCCTGCCGGGCCCGGTCGGCACGCCCAGCATCGACTCGGCGTCGGCCTGGGTGAAGAACGTGCAGACGTCGACCGGTCCGCCGGCCTTCGCCGGGGAACCGGTGGAGGTGGCCGTGGCCGGCGCACCGGTCGACGTGGCTTGGGCGGCACAGCCGGTGGCGGCGATCGCGGCCAGCAGCAGGGGGATCACGAGGCGCATAACCGCAGATGGTGGGCCATGCCCCTTGGGGCAAGGCGTCCGGATCTACGCGGTCGCCCCTAAGTTCACTTGACCAGACCGATCAGCCCGACGGCCCCGAACATCAGGCACAGCACGATGTTCTTCCACCGGTTCTCCACCAGCACGGCGACGAACTCGCGCAGGAAGGCGCTGGGCCAGAAGTAGCGGGCGGTCGGCGCGCCCAGCACCTGCCCGTTGACCTTGGCCCGCCGGGCGTACAGCGCGGCCCGCAGCACGTGATAGTTGCTCGTGACGATCGTGCAGCGGTAGTCCGGCTTGTCGGCCAGCATGATCCGCCGGCTGAAGGTCAGGTTCTCCAGCGTGGTGGTGGACTTGTCCTCGAGCCGGATGGCCTCGGCCGGCACGCCGGTGGAGATCAGGTAGTCGGCCATCGCCCGTGCCTCCGACACGGGTTCGTCCGCGCCCTGCCCGCCGGAAGTGATCATCATCGGCGCGCCGCCGCGGCCGCGCACCCGCTCCCACACCTGCCGGCCGCGGTCCAGCCGGCCGGCCAGCAGCTTGGACACCTCGCCGCGGACCAGCCCGGCCCCCAGCACCACCACGAAGTCCACGTCCCGGCGCTGCCGGACCCGGCCGTAGAACACCGAGTACAGCAGGAAGCAGCAGAACACGAACGAGATGTAGAACAGCATGCCGCCGATGCCGATGAAGGCCGAGATCAGGAACCGGTTCCCGGAGCCGACGGCGAGCAGGGTCAACCCGAAGAAGGCGACGATCACCAGGCCGGCCAGCGTGGTCAGCACCGAGGACGGCCGCAGCCCCTCGCGGCGGATCATGGTGAAGCCGTTGACGAACAGGAACACGGTCAGCGCCACCGTGGTCAGCGGGACGCCGATGGCCAGCAGCGCCAACGGGACCACGGCCAGCCACGGCGACACCGAGCTGGCCGCGCCGAGACCGGCGAAGGACAGGAAGAACAGCGCGAACACGAGGTACACGCCGTTGCGCAGCCGGCGGCGGTCGATCAGGAAGCTGATCAGGAACACCAGGGTCCAACCGAGGCCGAACGCCAGCCACACCGCCGTGTTCATGGCCCGGACTGTAGCCGGTGGGTCCCGCGCGGCCGTCAGTGCGTCCCCTTCTCGGCGGCCGTTCGGTCGAGCAGCGACACCTCGACGGCGCTGTCGTGCTGGCTGACCAGCACCTGGAACCGCCGGCCGTCCTCGTGCACGAGCACGTCGGCGAACACCAGAGGATCGTCCACTGTGGCCTCCCGGCGCACGCCCGCGCTGGCCGCCAGCGCCTGGTACAGCCGGTAGGTGGCCTCCGGGTTGACGTCCGGCAGCGTCGAGGCCATGTACTCCAGCGGGTACGTGCACAGCACCGCCCAGCCGTCGCCGACCTGGTGGCGCAGCAGGCACGGCCGGCCGTAGTCGTCGACGGCCAGCACCTCGGCGCCGGTCGGCGTCACCGGCAGGAAGGCGCGGGCGTGCTCGTTGCCGCCGGCCTGGAAGCGCAGGACCTGATCCGTCCGCAGGTAGCCGAAATCGGCCACGAAGCGCATCGAGACGATGTCTTCCAGTATCGGCGCGACCAGGCCGTAGCGCAGGTCCTGGCGCACGCCGAAGAACTCGTCCAGACCCGGGAACCACGGCCCGCGGTTGCCGCCGTGCGGGCCCGAGCAGTACGACAGATACACCGTCGCCCCGCTCCTCGCGAGTTCCCCGAGCCGCCGGAAGGTCGGTGCCATCAGCTGACGGGTCGAGGGCAGCAGGTACAGCCGGGCGTCGTCGGCGATGCCGTCCTCCTCCCGCGTGAAGCCGGGCGCGAGATCGGCCTCGCGAGCGGCGACATAGGCCTGCCGCAACGACTCGAACACCAGCCGCCGGTCGTCCTCCACGACCGTGAACGGATAGCCACGCTCCAAATAGGACGACACCACCAGTGCCACCTCGGTGTCGGCCCGGCGCACCCGCTCGAAGTCCACTTCGGACAGCATGCGGGCGAAGTCCTCCAGCTCCTTCAGCGCGGCCTTGGGCCGGCCGCTCGAATCCGTGACGCCGAAGTGCATCTCGAACGGATGGTGCCGGTACGGGTCCTGGTCGGCCAGGCCGTCGAAGTCGGTGTTGTTCCAGGCCAGCCAACCGGTCGCGCCGGCCAGCATGGTCGTGTGCAGGACCTGCCGGTAGTACTGGACGATGTTCTCCTCGGACGCCCAGTCGCTGGACAGTCCGAACTCCTCCAGCACGACCGGTTGGCCGGCCACCGCGGCGAGTTCGCACAGGAACGCGGCATTCAGGTTCTGCCGCACCGGATCCGAGTCGGTGGGATAGACGTGCGGGCCGACGAAATCGGTGAAGCCGGCCAGTTCCCGCACCGAAAAGCCGTTCTCCCGGCCGGTCACCTCGATGCCCCAGGCCCCGTCGCCGATCGACACCGGTTGCCTGGCGCCGCCGGCCCGCACCGCGTGCACCATCAGCCGGGCCCATGCCGTCACGTGTTCGCGTGGCGCCGGCGGCTCGCCGCGGCGACGGCCGTAGATCGGCATCTCGTTGCTGATCAACCACGCGGTGACGGCGGGGTGGTCGTGGAAGCGGCGGCTGATCCGCTCGATGAACCACGCCTGCCGGCTGACCATTTCCACGTCGGCGTACAGGTCGCGGCCGTTGCGCCAGGCCGGATCCCAGTTCTCGCCGGACATGTGGCCGACCAGGAAGGTGGGCATCGAGGTCATGCCCAGTTCCACGTGCGCGTCAAGGAAATCGGCGAGCTTGTCGACCATGTCCTCGTCGATGCGGTCCGGCTCCGGATGGAAATCGGGCCAGTAGCAGAACGACCGGGTCACCGTCACCCGGTGCCGGGCCAGCGTGGTCAACTCGTCGCGCACCACTGCCGGGTCATAGCTGCGCCACATCAGCGGACCGCCGGTGCGCGACCAGAAGTTGACGCCGAGCCAGCTCGTGTCGAGACGCGGTGACGGCCGCTTCACGACGGGTCTCCTCTCGCCCGGACTCCGTACGGCGCACGGGAAACGGCCGATCGATGTCAGGGGTGGAAGTGGTCCGTTTGTCCGCCCTCAAGGGAGCATGCAACGCGGCCGTGACTCCGGTCAACAATTTCCGATTTATGTATCCAGGTTCGTTTCGATGCACAACCGGTAGAGCGTGCTCGGGCGGCCCTTGCGGTGTGTCTGCGCGCTGCCGTCCGGCGCGACCAGCCCGCCGGCCAACAGCTTGCGCAGCAGGCGTCGGCCGCTGGGATCGGTGATGCCCAGTGCGTTGGCCAGTTCGCTCGGCGACAGCGGCCGGCCGTGCTGGCGGCGCTCCACCGACACCAGCCGGGACAGCGTGGCCGGGCTGAGTCCGACAGAACGGGCAAGTTCCTCGAGCCGGGGCCCGTGGTCCCGCACGGTGAACTCGGCCGGGCGGCCGTCCCGGCTCATCGGCCCGACCACCACCCCGGAATGCTCGATCAGATAGCCGGACGGGCGTCCCTCCGTCTCGGCCCGGGCCGCCGCCCGCTCGGCCAGCGTGACGCAGGTGCGGGCCGAGCCGCCGATGCCGAAGCCGGCGGCGACCCGGATGGCCAGCTCCTCCTCGGCCCGGTCGAGCACCGGCACCGTGGCCCAGTCGTGCGTCACCTCGTCGAACAGCGCCTTGTGGGCCAGCACCAGCAGCCCCCGCCGGCCCCGGTTCTCGATCAGCGCGTCGGCGAACTCGGGGGTGTTGACCAGCAGGTTCATCAGGCCGACCCGGGCACGGTCCATGTCCTGGTCACGGCTCTGCTCGGCCACCAGGAACACGCCGGCGGCGAAGCGGAACTCGTCGGCCCGCCGGGCTCGGATGCGTTGCCGCAGGTCGTACAGCTCCGAACGAATCGCCGAGGGAATCGTCTGGGTCTGCACCACCGGCAGCTTGCCGCGCAACCGGTTGGCCACCTCGATCCGTGCGCTGATCACGTAGCCGGAGCGCTTCACCGTGCGCAGGTGGTGGTCCACGACCTCGCTGGTCGGCTGGCCCGGTTGATAGGGCAGCGCGGTCACCTGAGTCGACTTCACGTTGAGCGCGGCGGTGACCTCGGCGATCGCGTCGTGGTCGAAGCCGTCGATCGACACCGGCGGCCGCAGGTGCTTGGCGTGCGCGGCGGAGAAGGCCAGCGCCAGCGACAGCGGGGCCGGCCGCAGGATCGTCACCGGCAGCCCGTCGGGCAGCAGGTGCCGGCAGGCGTCATAGGTCGGACGGCCCATCAGCATGCCGTCCAGCGGCGCTCGCAGCAGCTCGGCCGCGGCCTCGGGAATGTCCGCGTCGTGCGTGTACTCCGCCCAGCGCAACGCCAGATCGGCGATGCCGTCGGCCGCCTCGGCGATCACTTGGCGGTGTCTCGGATGCAGCACGACTCCGACCGTGACGCTCATGCCCGGCCCCCTCCCCGCAGTGGACTGCCGGGCCAGCATGCGTCGGCGCGCGGCCGAGAGTCTCTCGGCTGTCCCGGACAAGTGCCTTCGGGCACCGACATCTCTGCACGATCGGGCCGGCTGCCGTTCAGGCGCTGGCCAGCCGCCGTCGGTCGCGCTGCGCGGCCGGATCCGGCACGGGCGAGGCCAGCAGCAGGGCCCGCGTGTACGGGTGCGTCGGTTGGTGCAGCACGGTCGCGCACGGGCCCTGCTCGACCAGCTGGCCGGCCCGCAGCACGGCAACCCGTTCACATACGCGATCAACCACCGCGAGGTCGTGGCTGATGAACAGGCAGCCGAAGCCGAACTCCTCGTGCAGCCGCTCCAACACATCCAACACCGCCGCCTGCACCGAGACGTCAAGGGCGCTGGTCGGCTCGTCGGCGATCAGCAGGTCCGGCCCCAGCACCACGGCCCGGGCCAGGCTGACCCGTTGCCGCTGGCCGCCGGACAACTCGTGGCCGCGGCGGTCCAACAGGGTGTGCGGCAGCTCGACGGCGTCCATCAGCTCCCGGACCTTGCGCAACCGCTCGGCCTTGCCGGCCTTGGTGTGGATCGCCAGCGGCTCGGCGATGGTCTGCGCCACGGTCTTGGTCGGGTCCAAAGAGGACGCCGGGTCCTGGAACACCACGCCGAGGCGGCGGCGGTCCGGTTTGCCGTCGAACAGGGTGATCCGGCCGGACTTCGGTGTGACCAGGCCGAGTGCGCACTGGGCCAGTGTGGTCTTGCCGGACCCGGATTCGCCGACCAGGCCGACGATCTCACCACGGCCGACTTGTAGCGACACGTCGTCGACGACATGCCGGCCGTGGTACGCCACCACGATGTTCTCGAGTGTCAGCACCGGGTTCTCGGCAACCGGCTGATCTTCGTGCTGGACGTCGCCCAGTTTCGGCACCGCGGCAAGGAGTTTCTTGGTGTAGGCGGCCTTCGGATCGGCGAACAGCGTCTCGGTGTCCGCCTCCTCCACGACCCTCCCGTTGCGCAGCACCAGAACCCGGTCGGCGATGTCGGCCACCACGCCGAGATTGTGCGTGATCAGCAGCGTGCCGGTGCCCTCGGTGTCGCGGATGTCCCGCAGCAGATCGAGGATCTGCTGCTGCACGGTGACATCGAGGGACGTGGTCGGCTCGTCGGCCAGGATCAGCCCGGGGCCGGCGGCGATGGCGATGGCGATCAGCACCCGTTGCCGTAGACCGCCGGACAGCTGGTGCGGATACTGCTTGAGCCGCTTGGCCGCGTCCGGCACGCCGACCCGTTCCAGGAGTGCTGTGCAGCGGTCGTGGTAGCGCTTGTGGCGCTGTGGCTTGGGATCGTGGTTGCGGATCGCCTCGGCCACCTGGAAGCCGATGGTGTGCACCGGGTTCAGCGCGGTCATCGGCTCCTGGAACACCATGCCCGCGCCCCGCCCGCGCAGCTGCCGCAGCTCTTCGGTGGTGGCTTCAGCGATGTTCTTACCGGCCACCGTGATCGAGCCGGTGACGGTCGCGGACCGGGGGAGCAGGCCGAGCGCCGCCAGCGCGACCGTGCTCTTGCCCGAGCCGGACTCGCCGACGAGGGCGACGATCTCGCCCTTGGACACGGTCACCGACAGGCCGTCCACGGC
>DATJJB010000536.1:0-2150 GCA_035492655.1 Kutzneria sp.
CTTGGGTCAGTTCGATCGTGTCGAAGCGGCTGACCACGTCCGGGCCGAGGTAGTCCGGGCCGCCGATCTCGTAGAGCAGCTGGGCCGTCACGGTTTCCGTGGTGACCGCGCCGCCGGTGCCGGCGTGCTTGGTGATCACCGACGAGCCGTCGGCCTCGATCTCGGCGATCGGGAAGCCGGCGTGCAGCAGGTCCGGGATCTCAGTGAAGAATGCGAAGTTGCCGCCGGTCGCCTGGGCACCGCACTCGATCACGTGGCCGGCGACGGTGGCCCCGGCCAGCGCGTCCCAGTCGTCGCGGGCCCAGCCGTAGTGCGCAGCCGCTGGTCCGACGATCAGCGACGCGTCGGTCACGCGGCCGGTGACGACAACGTCCGCGCCGGCGTTCAGTGCCTCGACGATGCCCCAGCAGCCCAGATAGGCGTTCGCCGTGAGGAATCCGTCGAACTTGGACCGCACGTCGTCGCCTTCGACGTGCGCGACCGTCACCGTGATGCCGAGGCGGTCGGCCAGCTCGCGGATCGCCGTGGCCAGGCCGGCCGGGTTCAGGCCGCCGGCGTTGGCGACGATCTTCACGCCGCGGTCGACGGCCGTGCCCAGCGAGCCTTCGAGTTGGCGCAGAAAGGTTTTCGCGTAGCCCTTGGTCGGGTCCTTCATCAGGTCCCGGCCCAGGATGAGCATGGTCAACTCGGCCAGGTAGTCGCCGGTGAGCACGTCAAGCGGGCCGCCTTCGAGCATCTCCCGGACGGCGTCGAACCGGTCGCCGTAGAAGCCGGAGGCATTGCCGATCCGCAGTGTTGAATTCCTTTGGGTCACCCGAACTCCCCCGGCTTCCGGCCGCCGCCCGGCAGGCCGGCAAACGCTTGCGCCACACGGACGAACTGCTCGGCGACCGGGCCGACGGCGGTGATGTCCAGGTCGTCGAGGTGCCGCCGCTGCGTGACCAGGAAGCAGAAGTCCAGTGCTGGCGCGGTGATCCGGTTCTCGGCCGCGTCGTCGTTCCAGGTCCAGACCTCGCCGTCCGGTCCCGTCAGCTCGAACCGGACCGGCTCGGCCGGCTTGGGCAGGCCGTTGACCTGGAAGGCGAACCCCATGGCCCGTACGCCGATGTGGGCCACGTGCCGCAGCCGGGCCGTCGGCTCGCGGTGGACCTTCAGCGCGTCGGCGATGTCCTGGCCGTGGGCCCAGGTCTCCATGATCCGCGCTGTCGCCATCGACGCCGGGGCCATCGGCGGGCCGAACCACGGCAGCTTCTGTCCACTCGGGACGTTCGCAAGCGCTTGCGCCAGGTCGGTTCTCCCCCGCCGCCACTCGTTGAGCAGCTGCGCCGGTTCCTGCCGCGACCACGCCTCGGCCGCCAGGTCCACGAAGCCCGTCGGGTTGGCCTGCGCCTGCTTCAGCGTGTCGGCAAAGGCTTCCTCGTCCGTCGCCGCCAACGCCGCCTGCCGGTCCGTCCAGGCCAGGTGGGCCACCTGGTGCGCGATCGTCCAGCCCGGGGCCGGCGTCGGCGTCGCCCACTGCTCCTCGGGCAGCCGCGCCACCAATGTGTCGGCGCTCGCGCTCTCCGCGACCAGATCCGCCAGCAGGGCGGAGATGTCCGTCATGACTGCTCCTTCAGCACGCCGTCGAGCATCGCGGACCACTGCCGCACGATCCGGGCCCGTCGTCGCGAGTCGTCCGTCAGCTGGCTGGCCAGCGCCAGTCCTCGGGCCAGGTCCAGCGTCGCCTGCACCGTCTCCCGCACTCCCGGCTTCTTCTCGTCCGCCGCCAGCAGCTCCACCGTCAGCCGGTGGCACTCCCGGCCAAGGCGGGCCTCCAGGTCCACCACCACCGGCTTCAGCTCCGGGTCCGTCCGGGCCGCCACCCACAGCTCCAGCGCCGCCGTGAACATCGGGCTGGCGAAGAAGTCCACCACCAGCTCCACCACCGCCCGGGTGCGGTCGTGCGCCGTCGTGACCCTTTCCGACTCCCTCAGCAGCTGCTCCGCGCCCTCGTGGCCCACGTACTCCACCGCCGCCGTCACCAGCTCGTTGCGCGTGCGGAAGTGATGCAGCTGCGCTCCCCTGGACACCCCCGCCCGCTCCGCCACCAGCGTCGTCGTCGTGCCCGACCACCCGTGCTCCACCAGGCAGTCGACCGTCGCCTCCATCAG
>DATJJB010000537.1:0-5425 GCA_035492655.1 Kutzneria sp.
CACCGACCTGGCCGGCAAGCGGGCCATCCGGCTGGTGACGCTCAAGGCCGAGGCCGCCCTGCTGGCCACCCACTACCCTGGGCCGTACGTGCCGGCGACCATTCCGACCACGACCTACGTGAACGTGCCGCCGTGCGAGACGGTGGCCGTGCCCAATCTGCTGCTGACCCGCAACGACCTGCCCGACGACGTGGTGCGGATCGTGACCGAGACCGTGTTCACCGAGGTCTCGGCCATCACCAAGGGCCATCCCGAAGCCAGCCACATCAACGTGCGGACCGGTATCGCCACCGGCATCGTGCCGCTGCACCCGGGCGCGGCCGGCTGGTTCCGGGACGTGAAGCGCTGAATGCTGTTGCTGCTCAACGGCCCGCCCGGGGTCGGAAAGTCCACTGTGGCCGCTCGCTACGTCGACGACCACCCGCTGGCGTTGAACCTCGACATCGACGTGCTGCGGGCGCAGCTGGGCCGCTGGCAGGACGATCTCGAGTCCGCCGGGCTGGTGGCCCGGGACCTGGCGGTGGCGATGGCCCGCACGCATCTGCTGGCCGGGCACGACGTCGTCGTGCCGCAGTTCCTCGCCCGACCCGAGTTCATCGACCGGCTGGCGGCGCTGGCCGTCGCCACCGGAGTGCGCTTCGTCGAGGTGATTCTGTTGGACAGCAAGGAGAAGACCCGGCAGCGGTTCCAAGAGCGTGACGATACCAGCAAGGCCGTCAGCCCGCTCGAACTGTCCACAATGTACGACCGGCTGCTGGCGCTGAGCCGGACTCGCCCGCAGGCCCGGATCGTCCACACGACCGACATCGCCGGCACGTACGCCCGGCTACTGGCCGTTCTCTAGCCCCTGTCCGGGATGTCACATGGGTCCGGATGTGCCTCAGGGAGGCAAGTATGACGCGCATGTGACATTGGACCGTGGGCTAAGCGGGGGTGATCACGACGTCCAGGCCGGGGTCGGCGTCGTCGAGGCGGAGGGTGCCGCCGGCGGCGGCCACGAGGTCGGCGCAGATGGCCAGGCCGAGGCCGGTGCCGCTGACGTTCTGGTGCTGCGGGGAACGCCAGAACCGGTTCAGGGCCTGGACCCGGTCCTCGGCGCTCAGGCCGCTGCCGTTGTCGGCGACGTGCAGCTCACCGTCCACAAAGGACACTCGAACGGTAGTGCCGCCGGACA
Source organism: Kutzneria sp. (assembly GCA_035492655.1). GTDB lineage: Bacteria > Actinomycetota > Actinomycetes > Mycobacteriales > Pseudonocardiaceae > Kutzneria. The sequence goes on from DATJJB010000537.1 coordinate 1,175, forward strand.
GCCGGGCGGCGTTGGCCACCAGCTCGTCCAGCACACTGCCGTAGGACACCGGAACCCGTTGCCCCGCCGGCACATCGGTCTCCACAGCGACGCCGAGGTGCTGCCACTTGGGCAGGTGCACGGACACCAGCAGCGCCAGGTCGACGGTCTCGGCGGCGCCGTCCAGCCGGGTCGCGGCCAGCAGGGCGTCGAGCACGTTGCCCATCTCCTGGGCCTCCTCGACGGCGATCTGGTGCGCCTCGCGGGCGAACTCCTCGCCGGGCAGGTGCGGCTCCAGGTTGTCGACGGCCAATCGCAGGCTGGCCAACGGATTGCGCAGCTGGTGGGAGGCGTCGGCGACGAAGTCGCGCTGCCGGCGCATGGCCGTGTTGACCACGTCCACCATGGTGTTGAAGGAATTGCTGAGCCGCCGCAGCTCGGGCGGCCCGCTCACGTCGTCCACATGGGTGTCGACGAGGCCGCCGGCGATGGCGGCGGTGGCCTCGTCCAGCCGGCGGATCGGCCGCAGGATCCAGCGCGACACCGGCCACGCCGCGGCGATCACGGCCAGCAGCGGCAACACGCCCAGCAGCGCCCGCCACCCCCACTGGGACAGGATGTCGGACCGCAACCGGTCGGTCGGCGACACGGCCACCACCGCCGCCACGACCTCGCTGTCCCGGCCCACCGGCTCCACCACGACCAACGGCGCGGGCTGCCACGGCATCACGGCGTCGGGCGGGCTGGGGCGGTAACCGGAGAAGGCGGCGGTCAGGCCGGCGGCCACGGCGGGGTCGGTGAGATCGGGCCGCTGCCGGGACGCGAACAGCACCTTGCCGCCGGGCTGCACCAACGCCACGGGGATGCCGTACAGCTGGTCGTAGCGGCTCAGCTCGTCCTGCAACGCCTCGGTACGGCCCGAGGTCAGCGCGGTCTCGGCCAGGGTGGCGAACCGGCTCACGTCGGCCAGCCGGTCCAGGTAGGTCGTCTGCGTCTCGCGCTCGGCCACGGCATTGCCCAGCGGCAGGCCCAACGCCGCGCCCAGCAGCAACAGCAGCGGGATGAGCACCAACAGCAGCCGGCGCAGCATCAGCCCACCAGGCGGTAGCCGACGCCCCGCACGGTCTCGATCCGCACCCGTGCGCCGAGCTTGCCGCGCAGCGCCGCGACGTGCGTGTCCAACGTCCGGGTCGGCGCCTCCCACGACGCCTGCCAGACCTGATCCATGATCAGGTCGCGGCTGACCACCTGCCCCGGCCGTGCGGCGAGCAGGGCCAGCAGGTCGAACTCCTTACGGGTCAACGCCAACTCGCGGCCTTCTACCGTGACGGCCCGGGTGGCGCTGTCCAACCGCAACGGTCCGACCTCGACCATTTCGGCATCCACGACCTCGCCTCGGGCCGACCGGGTCCGCCGCAGCACGGCCTCGATCCGGGCCAGCAGCTCAGCCGTGCCGAACGGCTTCACCACGTAGTCGTCGGCCCCGGTGCGCAGGCCCAGCACCCGGTCACGTTCCTCGCCCCGCGCGGTCACGGCGATCACGGCCGTACCGGCGTCGCGCCGCAGCCGGCGCAGCACTTCGAGGCCGTCGCCGTCGGGCAGGCCCATGTCGAGCAGCACGACGTCGGCCGGCGGCGAGCTCAGCGCGTCGGCCACCGTGCCCACGCGGTGGACGTCGTAGCCGGCGTGGCGCAGCGCCGTCACCAGGCCCCGCGCCACCCGGTCATCGTCCTCGACGACGAGGATCCGCATGGACAGGGATGGTAGGCGCAATCAGCTCTTGCGCTCGGCGGCCTCTTCGACGCGGGTCTCCGCCGACTCCGACTCCGACGAGTCCTCGGCCTTCGCCGGCTCCTCGACCTTGTCGCCCTCGGTCTCCTCAACCGCGTCCTCGTCGACGGCCTGCTCCGACGACACGTCGTCGGAACCCTCGGCGGCGTCCCCGGCGGCGGCGCTCAGACCGGCCTCGTGCGCCTCGCGGATGGCCACCAGGTCCTCACGCGGCCCACGGTTGCGCGCCACGATCATGTAGACGACCGCGCCGAGGAACACGATGCCCGCGACGAAAACGTTGATGCGGACGCCGAACACGTGCGTCGCCTCGTCGTTGCGCATGAGCTCGACCCAGAACCGGCCCGCGGTGTAGGCGGCGACGTAGAGCGCGAACGCCCGGCCGTGGCCCAGCCGGAACTTCTTGTCGGCCCACACCACGACCAGCGCGACACCGATGTTCCACAGCAGCTCGTACAGGAAGGTCGGGTGCACCAGCTCGGTCGGCGGGCCCTGGGCCACGCCGTTGATCAGGTCGGTGACGCCGGTGGACGGGTCGACCCGGTTGTAGATCTCCAGCGCCCACGGCACGTCGGTGGCCCGGCCGTAGAGCTCCTGGTTGAAGTAGTTGCCGATACGGCCGATGGCCTGGGCCAGCACGATGCCGGGCGCGATGGCGTCGGCCACCGCCGGCAGCGGGATGCCGCGCCGCCGGGCCCCGATCCACGCGCCCACGCCGCCCAGCGCGATGGCGCCCCAGATGCCGAGGCCGCCGTTCCAGACGTACAGCGCCGCGATCGGGTTGCCGCCGGGGCCGAAGTAGGTCCGCCAGTCGGTGGCCAGGTGGTACAACCGGCCGCCGACCAGGCCGAAGGGCACGGCCCAGACCGCGAGGTCGGTGATGAAGCCCTTCTCGCCGCCGCGGGCCTGGAAGCGCTTCTCGCCCCACACGATCGCCACGATGATGCCGGCGATGATGCACAGCGCGTAGGCCCTGATCGGGATCGGGCCGAGGTGCCACACGCCCTGGGGCGGGCTGGGGAAGCTGGCCAGGTTCACGGTAATCGGCACGGGGCCCACCGTACTTGAGGGCTTGTGACCGCTGTGCTCGGGCCAGGTCCGGATCAGGTCACAAAGTGGGGACCACCGGGTTGCGGACGCCGTCGGCCAGCTCCTTGGCCAGCCCGGCCACCCCTGAGTCACCCTCGGCCGACCTGGTCACGAAGGCCGAGCCGACGATCACCGCGTCGGCGAAGCCGGCCAGCTCGGCCGCCTGCGCCCCGGACTTCACGCCGAGGCCGACGCCGACCGGCAGGTCGGTGTGCGCGCGGACCCGGGCCACCAGCTCCGGCGCGGCCGAGCCGACGACGTCCCGCGCGCCGGTCACGCCCATCACGGACGTGGCGTACAGGAAGCCGCTGCTGGCCGCGGCGGTCATGGCGATGCGCTCCTCGGTCGAGGACGGCGCGACCAGGAAGATCCGGTTCAGGCCGTGGGCCTGCGACGCCGCCATCCACTCGTCGGCCTCGTCGGGCACCAGGTCAGGCGTGATGATGCCCAGCCCACCGGCCGCCGCCAGGTCGCGGGCGAACTTGTCCACGCCGTAGTGGTAGATCGGGTTCCAGTAGCTCATGACCACGGCCTTGCCACCGGCCGCGGACACCGCCTCCACGACCTCGAACACGTGCCGCAGCCGGAAGCCGTTGGCCAGCGCCTGGTCAGCGGCGGCCTGGATGGTCGGGCCGTCCATCACCGGGTCCGAGTAGGGCACGCCCACCTCGACCAGGTCGCAGCCCCCGTCGATCATGGCCTTGAGCAGCGACTTCGAGCCCTCGACGGTGGGGAAGCCGGCCGGCAGATAGCCGATCAGCGAGGATCGTCCCTCGGCGAGCAGCGACATCAGGACTCACTCCCCGGCACGAGGTTGAAGAACTTGTTGGCGGTGCCCATGTCCTTGTCGCCACGACCGGACAGGTTCACCAGGATCACGCCGTCCGGCCCGAGCTCGCGGCCGAGCACCAGGGCGCCGGCGAGAGCGTGCGAGGACTCGATGGCCGGGATGATGCCCTCGGTGCGGGACAGCAACATCATCGCGTCCATCGCCTCGGCGTCGGTCACCGGCCGGTACTCGGCCCGGCCGATGTCCTTGAGGTACGAGTGCTCCGGGCCGACGCCCGGGTAGTCCAGGCCGGCCGAGATGGAGTACGCCTCCATGGTCTGGCCGTCCTCGTCCTGCAGCAGGTACGAGCGGGCGCCGTGCAGCATGCCGGGCGTGCCCTCGGTGAGGGTCGCGCCGTGCTCGCCGGAGTCGATGCCGTGCCCGCCGGGCTCCAGGCCGACCAGCCGGACCTCGGGGTCGTCGAGGAAGCCGTGGAAGATGCCGATGGCGTTGGAGCCGCCGCCGACGCAGGCCGCGACCACGTCGGGCAGCCGGCCGATCAGGTCGAGACACTGCTGGCGGGCCTCGATGCCGATGATCCGGTGGAAGTTGCGGACCATCAC
>DATJJB010000538.1:0-2723 GCA_035492655.1 Kutzneria sp.
TCGGTGTGACAAGGAACTGCGGGTAGGTGATCGAGCCGAGATCGACGCCGCCCAGAGTGCGTTGCACAGGGCCGAAATCGGCCGCGGTCCAGGCGTGGGAGGCCGGGTGCGAGGCCAGGCCGGCGATCGACGCGAGGTAGTAGACCGGATTGTCGTGGGTGTCCATGGCGACGTGCAGCCGCCCGTCGGCGGGAGAGATGCCCAGCGAGATGACGTTGTGGGAGTCGTCCGTCGAGAGCTGGTGCGGCAGCTTGACCGTGTGCCACGCGCCGGACGGCTGCTGGCGGCGGGCGATCACCGCGCTGCGGTCGGCGGTGTACCAGGTGGCGTACTGGAAGCCGGCGTAGGACAGGATTCCGCTCTGCTGGAAGGAATCGTTGTTGACCAGGCCGTCATAGGAGACGAAGTACAGCGCGGTGGGGTCCAGTTGGGTGTCGGAGATCTTCGTCGCGCCGACCTGCGCGCTGCCGGCAGGGCCGGCCACCAGGCCGAGTGCTGCGATGACCGCCAGCACGGCGTGCGGCAAAACGCCTTTGTGCATTGTCCTACCTCACGTCGTTCGATCGTGGTGCGGTCACCGGAAAAGCGCCAAGGGGACGGCCTGACCCAGGGCTCGGTAGCCGGCCGGGTTCAGGTGCAGGTGATCCCCGGTGTCGTACGCCGGCAGCAGCTGCGTGGGATGGGCGGGATCGCGGGCCACGCGGTCGAAGTCGACCACAGCATCGAACGCGTGGCTGGTGCGGATCCAGGTGTTGACGCTCTGCCGCGCGGCCTCGCGATAGCCGGTCGGGTCGTCGTAGGAGTTGCCGCCGAACGGGGTGATCGTCGCGCCGTAGAACCGGATGCCGTGGGCGTGGGCGCGCGTGACCATCTGTTGGTACGCGGCAATGAGGTCCCGGACGACCTGGTGCTGCGCGGTCGGATCCGCGGCGGCGGTGCCGATGTCGTTGACGCCCTCGAACACCATCGCCCAGTTGATGCCGTCCTGTGCCAGGACATCACGGTCGAACCGGCCGAGGGCGTTGGGGCCGAGGCCGTCGTGCAGCACCCGGTTGCCGCCGGCCGCCTGGTTGAGCACCGAGACGCCGGTGCCGGCGGCCTGTAGCCGTGCCTCCAACTCGTTCGGCCACCGGTCGTTGCCGTTGGTGGTGGAGCCCCGGCCGTCGGTGATCGAGTCGCCCACGATCGCGACGCCCGCGTTGTGCGGGTCGGCGGCCACTTCCACCGCGCTGAGGAAGTACCAGTGGTCGACCGGCGTGGCGCCCGGCAGGTCGGTGTCGCCCGAGTGGTTGCCCGCCACCAGGTAGGAGGTGGTGCGGGAGCCGGGGTGCGAGGTGATGTTCGAGGATGCCTGGCCGGTGGCCAGGTAGAGCGTGACGGCGAGGTTGGACGTCGGTGCCACCGGGAGATCGACGGGGTCGGAGACGGCCAGTGCCCCGACCGGGATCGTGACCGAGGGCTGGCCGGCGAAGGTCACCGTCCGGCTGGTGCCGGGCCTGATCGCGCTCACCCCGGCCTTCCCGTCGGCCGGGAGCGCGACCGAGACGGCGGTGACGGGCAGGTCGGCCCCGCCGAACGCGTTGGACAGCTGGAGCCTCAGCTGCCGCCCGCCGGTGGACACGTGCACCGTCTGCCGCACCGTGCTGTCGGCCAGCACGAGATTCGGCTGGGTGAACGGTGGCGGCGGCATGTTGGCCGGCTCGGTCAACTGCGGCATCGCGGTCCACGTGTCCACCCAGCGCGACGCGGCGGCGGCCGTGCCCGCGGTGGACGCCGACGGCAGAGTGAAGGCCGCGGCCGCCAGGCCGATCACTGCTGCGGCGACGAGCGGAGCGGGCCACCACAGTGGCTTTCTCATGGGCTGTCCTCACGGCGTCCACGGTGCAGGGGAAAGCGTTTACCGCATCGAAACCGGTTGAGCGGACCATTTCAAGGTTTGCCGAGGAAAGGCTTGCGGTGGCTGCGGTTTCGATGGTGCCGGGGATGAAACTTTCACCGGCGAGGTGAGGGTCCGTCACCCGAACTTGTGGCTGACACAACGCCTCTCAATACTGCGGAACGCCAACGAGCCATCGAGGAAAGGGTCACGCATGCCCCTGCACGGCACACGCCGGACCATCGCAGCCCTCGTCGCCCTGCCGCTGGCCGCCATCGCGCTGACCACTCCGGCGCACGCCGCCGGCACGATCACCGTGGCGGCGGACGGGTCGGGAAACTACACCACCATCCAGGCGGCGCTCGTGGCCGCGACCTCCGGCACCGTCATCACCGTCAAACGGGGCACCTACCACGGCCAGGTGTCCCTACCGTCGAGCAAGTCCGGCATCACCCTGCAAGGTGCGACCGGGACCGCCACCGACGTGGTGATCACGGGAAGCACTCCCGCGTCCACCGCCGGCACCGCCGGCAGCGCGACCGTGCTCAACATGTCCAAGAACAGCACGGTCACGGGGCTGACCATCGCCAACACCTATGCCGCGCACGACAGCCAGGCATTGGCGCTGTACGCCGGCGGGGACCGGCAGGTCTACCGCAACGTACGGCTGCTGGGCTACCAGGACACGTTCCTGTCCTGGGGCGGCACCGGAAGTTCCCAGGTCCGCCATTACGTCTACCAGAGCTACATCGAAGGCGCCGTCGACTTCATCTACGGCAACGGGGCCCTGGTGGTCGACTCCTCGACCATTCACTCGCTGGATCGCGGCGACGCCAACAACGGCTAC
>DATJJB010000539.1:0-9631 GCA_035492655.1 Kutzneria sp.
CCGCGGGTCGTAGTTGTGCAGCCAGTACAGGTCGAGGTAGTCGGTGCGCAGCCGGCGCAGCGAGTTCTCCAGCTGCTGGATGATCGCCTTGCGGCCGGCCCCGCCGCCGTTGGGGTCGCCGGGACGGAGGTTGCCGAAGAACTTGGTGGCCAGCACGACGCCGTCGCGCTTGGCCGGGTTGGCGGCGAAGTAGTCGCCGATGATCCGCTCCGAGTGGCCGGCGGTGTAGATGTTGGCCGTGTCGATCGAGTTGCCGCCCCGGTCCAGGTAGGCGGCGAGGATGTCGGTCGACACCTCGGGGCTGCTGCCCCAGCCGAAGTCCTCGCCGAAGGTCATCGTGCCCAGGGTGAACGGGCTGACCCGCAGGCCGGACCGTCCGAGGGTGACGTACGAGTCCAGCGACATGACACACGCTCCAGTTGTCTGATCCGATCAGTTGCTGTCTCCAGTTGACCAGCGGATCCGGTTCACTCCTAGAACGATCAGCTCCACGCGTTGCACGATCTGCGCAACTTTGCTGTCATGGGGGTGTGCGGACGACGTTGCGGGAGCTGACCGAGCGGATCACCCGGCTGGCGGCGAGGCCCACTCGGCCGGTGTGGATCGACGGCATGACCGTCGTCGTCACCACCTCGACGGCCAGCGGCACCGGCGGCGTGACCCAGCCGGTGATGGCGCTGGTGGCGCAGGGCGGCAAGCAGACCACGCTGGCCGACCAGGTCTTCGACTACCGGGCCGGGCAGTACCTGATCGCCTCGCTGGAACTGCCGGTCACCGGGCACATCACCCAGGCCAGCCCGGCCGAGCCGTTCGTGGCCATGGGGCTGCCGCTGCGCAAGTCGGTGATCACCGAGCTGCTGCTGGAGACCGGCGGCGGGCGCGACGACGACAACAGCAGCGGCATCGTCACCGCCGACGCGGATGAGGAGCTGCTGGACGCCGTGGTCCGGCTGCTGCGGCTGCTCGACCGGCCGGCCGACTTCGCCGTGCTCGGCCCCGGCGTGGAGCGGGAGATCCACTGGCGGCTGATGAACGGGCCGCGTGGCGCCGCCGTGCGGCGGATCGGCATGGAGGACAGTCGGGTGTCGCTGATCGGCCGGGCCACCGAGTGGATCGCCCGGCACTACGACCGCACCATCCGCATCGCCGACCTGGCCGACGAGATCGGGGTCAGTGTCGCCACCCTCAACCGCCACTTCCGGGCCGTCACCGCCATGAGTCCGCTCCAGTACCAGAAGCAGCTCCGACTCCAGCAGGCTCGCCTGCGCCTGATGGCTGAGCCCGCCGACGTGGCGGCGGTGGGCTACGCCGTCGGCTACGACAGCCCGTCCCAGTTCAGCCGGGAGTACCGCCGGCTGTTCGGCCAGCCGCCCGGCCGGGACATGCACCGGATCCAGGAGTACACCGAGGTCGGGGCCTGACCGACCCGGCCGTGGCGGCGGGCCAGTCGGCTGATGCGAGACTGGCCGGCGTGACGACCCCTACGCCCGACGAGGTGTTCGACTGGATCGACGTCCGCGCGCAGGCCCGGCAGGAGGCCGGCCTGGCCCGGCAGCTGCGGCCTCGTGCCGCCAGTTCGGACGCGCTCGACCTGGCCAGCAACGACTACCTGGGGCTGGCCCGGGACAAGCGGGTGGCGGGGGCGGCCGCGGCGGCGTCGCTGAAGTGGGGGGCGGGCTCGACCGGGTCGCGCCTGGTCACCGGGTCGACGGAGCTGCACACGGAGCTGGAGCTGGAGCTGGCCTCGTTCTGCGGCATGCAGGCGGCGCTGGTGTTCTCCTCGGGCTTCATGGCCAACCTGGCGGCGGTGGCCGCGCTGACCGGCCCGGGCACGGCGATCGTGGCCGACAAGCTGATCCACGCCTCGCTGATCGACGGCACGCGGCTGTCCAAGGCCGATGTCGCGGTCATGTGACACTGCGACGTGGCCGGCGTGACGAATGCCCTGGCCAAGCGCAAGCATGAGCGGGCGCTGGTGGTCACCGACTCGGTGTTCTCGGTGGACGGGGACCTGGCGCCGCTGCCGCAGCTGGCCGAGGCGTGCGGCAAGCACGCGGCCGCGCTGCTGGTGGACGACGCCCATGGCTTCGGCGTGATCGGCGAGGCCGGCAAGGGCGCGGTGCATGACGCGGGCCTGGCCGGCTCGCCCAACGTCGTGATGACCCTGACGCTGTCCAAGTCCCTGGGCGCGCAGGGCGGCGCCATCCTCGGCCCGCGCCGGGTGATCAAACACATGGTCGACCACGCCCGCAGCTTCATCTTCGACACCGGCCTCGCCCCGGGCAGCACCGCCGCGGCGCTCACCGCGCTGCGGGTGCTCAAGGAGGAGCCGCAGCTGGCCGGTCAGGCCCGGGGCAACGCCCTGGAGCTCACCGAGCGCCTCACCGCCGCCGGTCTCCGGGTCAGCACGCCGACCGCCGCCGTCGTCTCCGTGCAGGCGCCCTCGCCCGAGGCCGCCGTGGCCTGGGCCAACGACTGCCGCACGGCCGGCGTGGTCGTCGGCTGCTTCCGGCCGCCGTCGACCCCCGACCAGATCTCCCGCCTGCGGCTGACGGCCCGTGCCGACCTGTCGCCGGCCGACCTGGACCGGGCGGTGGACGTCATCACGCGCACCGCGCCGGCGCGGTGATCAGGTCGTCAGGCAGAGCTCGGCATAGTCGCCGACGAAGCTGGCGCACCACTTGGCCCCGGCCGCGTGGTCTCCCTGCCACGCGACGCTGTACTGACCAGGCGTGACGCGCACCAGGCCGTTGAAGTTGCCGGGGCCCCACACCGAGAACTCGGCGCCGCTGGGCTCCAAGTTGTCGGTGCCGCGCAGGCCGACCTCAAGCACGTCACAGCTGAGCAAGGCTCGCTTCACGCTCAGTTCGAAGTACTGGTTCGACACCTGGTTGGCACGACAGCCGAGAGCGGCCTGCGCGGGCGCGGCGACGACGGCACACAGGGCCATTGAACACAGGGCCATGCCGGCGGCGATCGCCGTCGACACGGCCAGAACTCTGCTGATGGGCGACATCTGTCCTCCGTGGACTCGATCGGTTCGAAGCCACTGACCGACGCTGGTCACGGGCCGACGCCCCCGGCATCACACGACCGGCTCGACCGCCCGTGACCGAATGTCACATGCGCGTCATACTTGCCTCCCAGAGGCACATGCGGACCGCATGTGCCAAAGGAAGGGGCGGGTCAGGCCAGCAGGCAGAGCGCGGCGGCGTAGCCGACGAAGCTGGCGCACCACTGCGAGTCCGGCGCGTGATCGCCGCGCCAGACGGTCTTGTAGATGCCGGATTCGGCGCGGGTGAGGTGCTTGAAGTTGTCCGGGCCCCACACGCTCAGGTCGGCGGCGCCGTCGGGCAGCGCGTGGCCGGTGATGCCGACCTCGGTGACGTTGCAGGAGAGCAGGGCCCGTTTGACGCTGATGGTGAAGTACGCGTTGGCGGCGGTGTCGGCCCGGCAGGTGAGCGGCGGCCGGGCGGCCGGGGCCGGGGTGGCGGTGAGCGCGGCCATGGCGGCGATCGCCGCCGACACGGCCAGGACTCTGCGGCACAACGACATGGCGACCTCCGTGCATTCGGGGAATGAATCCACAGTGGACGCTAGTGAGCGGCAACCCGGGGCGGCATCACGCAAGAGGCTCGTCAGTTGGTGACGCAGCGTCAGAAGCGTCACCCGCCGAACTGACGATCCGTCACATCAGTGTTCGACCACGCGACGCATGACGATGTGCGGGATGCCGTCCTCCAGAAACTCCTCACCCTCGGTCACATAACCGAAGCGGGCGTAGAAGTCCTTCACGGACACCTGCGCGTCGAGCACGCTGGGCGCGGAGCCGATCTCGGCCACGGCGGCCTCCATCAGCCGCCCGGACAGGCCGTTGCCCCGAGCGTCGGCGGCGGTGCAGACGCGGCCGATACGGAAGGAGTCGGGCTTGTCCTCCAGCAGCCGGAGCGTGGCCAGCACCCGGCCGTCGTCGCCGGCCAGCCAGAAATGGCGGGTGCTCGGCGTCAGGTCCCGGTCGTCCAGCTCGGGATAGGGGCACTTCTGCTCGACGACGAACACGTCGACCCGCAGCCGCAGCAGGTCGTAGAGCTGCTGCGGCGTCAGGTCGGCGGCCCATTCACGGCGCAGGGTGGCATGAAGCGTCATGCCACTTGCTATCACGCGCGCAGCTGGGCAGACACCTCGTCCTGGTAGCTGGTCAGCCGGGTGTAGATGCCGGGCTTGCCCGCACGGGCGCAGCCGTCACCCCACGACACCACGCCGACGAGCCGCCCGTCGACGACCATGGGACCGCCGGAGTCGCCGGCGCATGCGTCCCGGCCACCCTGCGGATAACCGGCGCACACCATGGAGTTGGCGTCGAAGTCGGCCTCCTCGGCCGCGCACGTCCTGTCGGCGACCACGGGCACCTGCACGGACTGCAGCGTCGGCGACGGCCCGGCGGTCTCACCGACCCGGCCCCAGCCGAGCACGGTGGCGACCACGCCGGGGGCGTAGCCCGAGGTGTCGCCGGCGGCGACCAGCGGCAGCGTCCGGTACGGCACGGTCCGCGCCAGCGTCAGCACGGCCACGTCGTACCCGGTGCCGACGTCACGGAACCGGGGGTCGAACCACACCGACGAGACCCTGGCCTCGATGCCGTCGTAGCCGCGCAGGTCGGTGCGGCCGGCCACGACCCGCAGCGAGGACGGCGACTTGGCGGCCACGCCGCTGCTGATCATCGGCGTGGTGACGCAGTGCGCGGCGGTGACGACCTTGGTCGGCGCGACCAGCGTGCCGCCGCAGAAGAACTGACCGTTGCTGGTGGTCAGCGCGACGACCCACGGCGTCGTCGTGGTGCTGGCGTCGTCGCCGCCGACGATCCGGGGTGATGCGCCGCCGTCGATGGCCGACACCTGCGCGTCAGCGGGCACCGCCGCGAAGGATCCAGCAGCGAGCAGCAAGGCGAGAACGGCGGCCGACCGCCGGACGGAAAAGGGCACGGCGAGCACTCCTACAGGGAGGGGGAGGCCACAGACCGTAGCCGATCCACCACCGCCGGCGGGCCGCGATCGAGATCACTCACCCGAACGTGTCAAGACCGGAAAATTTCCCGTTAAGATCGGATCAGGACCGAAGAATCATCCGTCAGCGACACTGACGACGGAAGTTTGTTCTGCCACACCCCGCTTGGACCGGAGTTTTGCCGTGACGTTCGACGTTTCCACCCTGCCCGCCTTCCTGCTCGCCAGCCTCGTCGTGGTCATCACGCCCGGCATGGACGCGTTCCTGCTGCTCAGGACGTCGCTACGGGCCGGGACGAAGGCCGGGCTGCGGGCGTTGGCCGGCGTGCACACGGCCAGCGCGGTGCAGATCGGCCTCGTCGCCTCCGGCCTGGGCGCGCTGCTCGCCGGTTACCCCGCGTTGCTGCACGTGCTGCGCTGGCTCGGGGCCGCCTACCTGGCGTTCCTCGCCCTCCAGATCGTCCGCGGCCTGCTGAGGCCGCGGCCGCCGGAGTCGGACGAACCGGTCGTCGTGGCCCATCCGTTCCGGCAGGGCTTCCTGTCCAACCTGATGAACCCGAAGATGCTGCTGTTCTCCCTGGCGTTCCTGCCGCAATTCATCGGATCGGGTGACGCCGTGCTCCAGCTCGGGGTGCTCGGCGTGGTGTTCCTGGCGCTGGCCGCGTGCTGGGAGGCGACCATCGTGCTGGCCGCCGGCCGGATGTCCCGGCGGCTGCAGCGCCCGGGCGTGACGACCACATTGGACGCCGTGTCGGCCGCCGCGTTCATGACCATCTCGGTCGGGCTCGTGCTGGCGTGAAAAATGACGCCCGCCCCGGAATCCCGGGACGGGCGCCACAACCCAGCAGAGTCAGTCCTCGAGGTACGGCTCGATCGCCGGCTCGTACGACGCCACGCGGGTGTAGACGCCGTAGTAGCCGGGGCGGGCACAGCCCTCGCCGAACGACGTGATGCCGATCAGCTCACCGCTCTCGACGAACGGGCCGCCGGAGTCGCCCTGACACGTGTCGACGCCGCCCTGCTCGTAGCCCGCGCACACCATCGCCGTGGCGCGGTACTCCTTGTAGGACTTGCCGCACGCGGTGTCGGCGACCACCGGAACAGTGGCCTCCATCAGGTACCGCGACACCTCACCGGACTCCGACGTGCGTCCCCAGCCGAGCACCGTGCCCATCGTGTTGGGCTGGTACACGGAGGAATCCTTGGCCAGCGGCAGCGGCGGCACGTTCACCTTGCGGGTCAACGTGATCACCGCCCAGTCGGACCCGCCGGTCGGATCGCCCTTGTAGTTCGGCGACACCACGACGGACTTGGCCGTCACGACGCGACCGTCGGTGCTCTGCTTGTCCTCACGGCCGACGACGACGCGTAGGTTGTCCGCGCGCTGGTCGGCCATGCAGTGCGCCGCGGTGAGCACCTTGGTGGCCGCGACCACGGTGCCGCCGCAGAACTGGAATCCGGTCGCGTCGGTCAGGTAGACGACCCACGGGAACTCCACGATGCTGGCCCGTTCGCCGCCGACGACGCGGGGGGTGGCGGCCGCCGGAACGGCGGCGGCGAGGGCGACTAAGACGGCGGCCACCACCACGGTCAGGCGGCTCGACCTGGAGATTCGCATACCCGTAACGGAACAGGGCAGTGCCCTCCGTCACAAGGAAACCCACTCGCCGGGGTGTCACACGAAAGGCGTTGACGACGGTCCGCACCGGGTCTAGCGTGACTCGTGACCGGATAAGAAATCTGGTCATGAGTCAAGGAGGCGGACGATGCCGGGGCAGCACGAGCGTGGGGAGCGGATCCTCGACGCGGCCGCCGACCTGGTCCTGCGCTGGGGCTACAAGCGGGTGACCATCGAGGACGTGGCCAAGCAGGCCGGCATCGGCAAGGGCACCGTCTACCTGCACTTCCGCAACCGGTCCGAGCTGTTCCTGAGCGTGCTGGTGCGGGAGTCGGCGGCGATGACCGCCGACATGCTGGCCGAGCTGCGGCGGGATCCGATCATGATGCTGCCGGCCGAGCAGGCCGAACTGGTCTACCTGGGCGTGATGAAGCGGCCGTTGCTACGGGCCATGTTCAGCCGCAACATCGAGATCCTCGGCGACCTGGCGGTGGATCCGGCCATGCAGCCGCTGCGCCGGGTGAAGATCGATCTGTTCGGCGACCTGTTCCAGGTGCTGCGCGAGCACGGACTGGTCCGCACCGACCAGGACATCGAGTCCCAGCGGTACGTGATGTCGGCCATCCAGACCGGCTTCTACCTGGCCGGGCCGATGCTGGGCCCGTTCGCCGGCACGCAGGACGACGAGGCCGCGGGAAAGCTGCTGGCCCACACCGTCCGCCAGGCACTGCACGCCGACGGCCCGCCCGACCGGGCGACGCTGGAAGCGTTGCAGCCCAAGGTGATCTCCATGCTCCAGGACTTCCACACCGCCCTCGCGGCGACGGTCCACGGCAGCTCGCCGGAGGACTGACACAACTTCACAGCTAGGGGGATTTCACATGACCACCACGGCGAGGCCCACCCTCCAGGACTTCCTCGACTACCTCGAGGGCCTGCGCAAGGAAGGGCAGGTCGTCTACGCGGACAAGCAGCAGTCCTGGATGGTGCTCGGCCACCCCGAGGTCAACGAGGTGCTGCACAACGCCGCCGTGTTCGGCTCGGACCTGTCCGAGCTGGTGCCGCCGCAGGAGGATTTCGCCCTGTTCCAGAAGGGCAACTTCATCCAGATGGACGACCCGCGGCACAAGCAGCTGCGGGGCACCGTCAGCAAGGCCTTCACGCCCCGGTTCGTGGCCAACATGGAGCCGGCCATCGACGCGCTGACCCGCGAGCTGCTCGACGCCGCCGGCACCGAGTTCGACCTGGTCGACGCGCTGGCCTATCCGCTGCCGGTGATCGTCATCGCCAACCTGCTCGGCATCCCGACCTCCGACCAGCCGCTGTTCCGCCGCTGGGCCGACACCCTGCTGGACCGGGACATCCCGCAGGACAAGTCGATCGCCGAGATCCGCGAGGAGCTCACCGCCCAGGTGGCGCCGGTGATGCGGGAGATGAACGACTACTTCCGCGCCTTCATCCAGGACCGCCGCCGCACTCCGGGCGACGACCTGACCAGCCAGCTCACCCAGGTCGACGACGACGGCCGCAAGCTCGACGACGACGAGATCATCGGCTTCGTCGGCCTGTTGCTGCTGGCCGGCCACATCACCACCACCGCCACCCTGGGCAACAGCATCCTCACCTTCCAGCAGAACCCGGACGCCATCGCCGAGGTCCGGCGGGACATGTCGCTGCTGCCGGCGGCGATCGAGGAGGTGCTGCGGCTGCGCACGCCGTTCCCGCGGGTGGCCCGGATGACCCATGAGGAGGTCGAGCTCGGCGGCGTGACCATCCCGGCCAAGCAGTTCGTGCTGCCCATGCTGACCGCGGCCAACCGGGACGAGCGGGTGTTCGCCGAGCCGGCGAAGTTCGACCTGCACCGGGAGCCCAACCACCACGCCACCTTCGGCAAGGGCATCCACGTCTGTCTCGGCGCGCCCTTGGCCCGGTTGGAGGCGCGGGTGGCGCTCAAGATCATGCTGGAGCGCTACGCCGACATCGAGGTCGACCTGGCCGGGGTCGAGGAGCGCAACCCGTTCGTCATGGTCGCCGTGACCAAGCTGCCGCTCGCCGTTCGGCCGGTCTGACCAGCTCATGGCTAATACTGTCGGGCGTGGAACGCGATGTGCTCGGTGAGGGCTACGAGGTGTTGACGCTGCCGCTCGGCGCACTGCCGGCGGGCACCGGACCAGGCGGCGACAACGTCGCCCACCTGGTCCGGTATCGGGCCGAGAAGCCCGTGAACGGGGCACTGCTCTACGTGCACGGCTTCACCGACTACTTCTTCCAGAAGCACGTGGCCGAGTACTTCGCGGCCGCCGGCTACGACTTCTACGCGGTGGACCTGCGGGCCTACGGCCGGTCGCTGCAGCCGGGCCAGCTGCCCAACTACGTGACCGACCTCGGCTTCCACTTCGAGGAACTGGACGCGGCGGCGCGCATCATCCGCGACGAGCACGGCCACTCCCGGCTGACCGTGCTCGGCCACTCCACCGGCGGCCTCATCTCGATCATGTGGGCGCACGAGCGCCGGGACGACAACGTGCTCGACGCGCTGGTGCTCAACAGCCCCTGGGTGGACCTGCAGGAGAACTGGTTCATGCGCACCGTCGGCACCTGGGCGGTGGACGTGCTGGGCCGGGTCAGCCCGACGGCCGTGGTGCAGAAGGGGCTGGAGAGCCCGTACGGGCTGAGCCTGCACCAGGACGACAACGGCGAGTGGGAGTTCAACACCGACTGGAAGCCGACCAACGGCTTCCCGGTGCGGGCCGGCTGGCTACGCGCGGTCCGCCGCCAGCACGCCCGGCTGCACCGCGGGCTGGACGTGCGGGTGCCGGTGCTGCTGCTGCGGTCGTCGCACAGCCTGCTCAAGACCAAGGCGTGGGCCCCGGAGGCGATGCGCGCCGACACCGTGCTGGACGTGCAACAGATGCTGAAGTGGGCGCCGAAGATCGGGCAGCACGTGACCGTGGTGTCGATCGAGGGCGGCATGCACGACCTGTACCTGTCGCCCGCGGCGGTCCGGGAG
>DATJJB010000540.1:0-2557 GCA_035492655.1 Kutzneria sp.
CCGGCCGCGATGGCCACCGGGAACATCCACATCGGGACCATCACCGGAAAGTTGAACGGGGTGATGCCGGCGACCACGCCCAGCGGCTCGCGCACCGAGTACGCGTCCACGCCGCGGGACACCTGCTCGGAGTGCTCGCCCTTGAGCAGATGCGGGATGCCACAGGCGAACTCGACGACCTCGAGCCCGCGCTGCACCTCGCCGGCGGCGTCCGAGACGACCTTGCCGTGCTCGGCGCTGATGATCTCGGCCAGCTCGGCGCTGTGCTCGTGCACCAGCTGTCGGAAGGCGAACAGGACGCGGCTGCGGGTGGACAGCGAGGAGTCCGACCACGATTCGGCGGCCTTGACCGCGCTGGCCACGGCCAGGTCCACGTCGGGCTGGTCGGCCAGCGCGACCTGCCGCGCCACCTCCCCGGTGCTGGGCCGGAAGACGTCACCGGTGCGGGTCGAGGAGCCGGTGGTCCTGGCCCCGTCGATCCAGTGCGGTGTCACGTTCACGGTCGGATTCCTCCTCGGTGCGCGGTGGTCGCGCGGACCACCAGGGACGGGTGCAGCAGCTGGTGGACGGCGTCGGTCCGCCCGCGCACCCGGTCGATCAGGGCCTGTGCGGCCAGCCGGCCCATCTCGTGCCGGGGCTGGTCCACGGTGGTCAGTGAGATGTGCCGCAACGCGGCCAGTGACGTGTTGTCGTAGCCGATCACCGAGATGTCCTGTGGCACACGGAGTCCGGCGTCCTCCAGCGCGGAGATCGCGCCGACGGCGTTGTAGTCGTTGGCCGCCACGATCGCCGTGGGCAGCGGTCCGCCGGCTTCGATCAGCCCGCGCACGGCCCGGGCGCCGGCGGTGTCGGTGTACTCGCTGGACACCACCAGGGGATCCAGCCCGTGCCGCTGCATCGCGGCGACGTATCCCTTGCGCCGCAACGAAGCCTGCGAGCCGCCGCCGCCGTCGAGGTGGACGATGTGGGTGTGGCCGAGCTCGACCAGGTGGTCGACGGCCAGCCCGGAGCCGACCTCGCCGTCGTCGTTCACCGTGTCCACAGTGGACAATCGTGACGCGCGGGACACCAGCACCAGCGGGGACTGCTCAGCCGCCTTGGCGATGGTCGAGGCCGGCACGACCGGCCCGAGCAGCGCGACGCCGGCCGGCCGGAACGACAACAGGTTGTCCACCGCGCGGCGTTCCCGGGTCGGGCTGCGGCCGCCGGTGTTGATGATGAGGTCGAAGCCCTGCTCGGTGACGGCGGCGTCGAAACCGTCCACCACCTCGGCGAAGAAGGCGTTGTTCAGGTCGGACACCATCGCGGCCAGCACGGTCGAGGTGGCGCTGGCCAGCGACCGGGCCATCAGGTGCGGGGAGTAGCCGAGCTCCTCGGCCGCGGCCAGCACGGCGCTGCGCCGCTGCTCGCTGACCTTGGGCGAGCCCCGCATGACCAGCGAGACCAGCGCGCGCGACACCCCGGCTCGCGCCGCCACGTCCTCCATGGTCGGACGGCCCAATCCGCACCTCCAGGCTTGACCGATCCAAGGTCACAAGCATGAAACCGGCTCTTGACATCCGTGTGACGCACCATACAGGGTTGGAGCGCTCCAACCAATAGAGCGCTCTAACGACCCGGATGGAGATCCCGCACATGCGCATCGGAGTTGCCGGCGTCGGGCGGATCGGCGCCATGCACGCCGCCAACCTCGCCGCCCTTGACCAGGTGGACGAGGTCGTGCTGTTCGATCCGGTCCCCGGCCGCGCCGCGCAGGCCGCCGCCGAACTGGGCAACGGCACCAGCCACGTCGACGACCTCGACGCGCTGCTGGCCGCGGACGGCGTGCTGCTGGCCACCCCGACCAACACCCATCCGGAGATGCTGCGCCGCAGCATCGGCGCCGGCGTTCCCGTGCTCTGCGAGAAGCCGATCGCCAGCGACCTGGCCACCATGCAGGCCCTGGTCGACGAGGTGGAGCAGGCCGGAGCCAACGTGCTGGTCGGCTTCCAGCGCCGGTTCGACCCGGCGATCGTCGAGTTGCACCGCCGGCTGCGGGCCGGTGAGGTGGGCAAGGTGTACCTGGTGCGCGCCCTGGGCAACGACGCCCAGCCGCCGGACTTCGGCTACCTGCCGGCCTCCGGCGGCATCTTCCGCGACCTGTTCGTGCACGACCTCGACGCCGTGCCGTGGCTGGTCGGCGAGCCGGTGGTCGAGGTCTACGCGTCCGGCTCGGTGCTGGTCGACCAGGCCTTCGCCGATGCCGACGACGTGGACAACGCGGTCATCACGCTCAAGTTCGCCGGTGGCGCGCACGCGCTGATCGCCGGCGGGCGGCACGACCCGCTCGGCTACGACCACCGCATCGAGGTCATGGGCAGCAAGGACTCGCTCACCGTTGGTCTAGACCCCCGCACGCCGCTGACCTCGCTGGAGTCGGACGGGCCCAAGGTGTCCATTGACGCCTACCCCGGGTTCCCGGAACGATTCCGCAACGCGTACCTCAACGAGATGGCGGTGTTCGTCGACGTGGTGGCCGGTCGTGCCGACAATCCCTCCCCGGTTCGGGACAGCCTGG
>DATJJB010000541.1:0-3432 GCA_035492655.1 Kutzneria sp.
CTGTTCCTCCGCGAGTTCAGCGGCGGCCTGCCCTGGGCCCACCTCGACATCGCCGGCCCGGCCCGCGCCGAGAAGGCCTACGACGAGGTCGTGCCGGGAGCCAGCGGCTTCGCCGCCCGCACCCTGGTCAGGTTCGCTCAGAACTATCGCTGACGAATGCTCGGAACAGCTCCACCGCCGGCGGCAGGGGCACTGCCGCCGACCAGACCAGCCCGATGGTGCGGCTGGCCGACGGGGTGAGCGCGAGCTCGACGACGCCGTTCAACACCGTGTCCGACTGCGGCAGCAGCGCGACACCCAGACCGGCGGCGACGAGCCCGCGCACCGTGTCCACCTCTTCGCCCTCGAAGGCCAGCACCGGCAGGAAGCCGGCCTGCTGGCAGAGGGCGTCGGTGATGCGGCGCAGGCCGTAACCGGCCTTCATCCCGACGAACTGCTGGTCGGCCAGCTCGGCCAGCCGCACCCGGCGGCGGCCGGCCAACGCATGCCCGGTCGGCACGGTCAGCAGCAGCGGCTGCTCGTAGAGGGGCTGGCCGGCCAGGTCCGGCTGGCCCACCGGCAGCGGCGCGGTGAGCGCCAGGTCGACGTCGCCGGACCGGACCCGGGCCAGCATCTCCTCGTGCGAGGCCTGCTGGAGGGCGAACTGCACGGCGGGATGCTCGGCCCGGAAGGCCCGCAGCAGCTCCGGCACCCGCACCCCGCCCATGGTGTGCAGGAAGGCCAGCACGACCTGGCCGCGCTCCGGATCGGCCTCGCCGATGGCCCGACGGCAGCCGGCCTCCAGCACGCCAAGCGCCTGCTCGGCCGCGTCGGCCAGGATCTGCCCGGCCCGGGTCAGCCGCACGCCGCGCCCGTTGCGGACGATCACCGGCGTGCCCAGCTCGGCGCTGAGCGTGGCCAGCCAGCGGCTGACCGTCGGCTGCGGCACACCGAGCCGGTCGGCCGCCCGCGTGACGTGCTGTTCGGCCGCCAGCGCCCGCAGCAGGGCCAGTCTGGGGGCCAGTCCCGTGGCGAGCTGCTCGTGCGTCATCCGAAGTCCAGGGGCAGGTCGATCGGCGCGCCGGCGGTGAGATCCACCCGCCCGAGGGCGGAGACCGTCACGGCGCCGGTGCTCACGCCGATCTTGACCGACCTGACGTCGGCCGGCACCTCGAAGACCAGCGCGGCCGGCAGCAGGTCGCCGTCGTAGCGCACGCCCATCAGCTTGGCCTTCGTGCCGTCCGGCAGGGTCATCGCGAACGAGTTCTTGGTCACCGGCCCGCCCATGATCGCCGGCAGCTGGCCGGTGGTCTTGATCGCCACCTCCAACAGCGCCTTGCCGTCGGCGACCTCGGTGACCAGCTGGTAGTCGCCGCTGTCCAGCTTGATCGGCCGCTGCCGGCCCAGCCGCACGCCCGTGACGGTCAGCTCGGCCGCGTGGTCGCCGGCCGGCAGGCCGCCGTAGGGCACGATCGTCTTGGCGGTGATCTTCTGGCTGGCGTCGGTGGGCACCTTGCTCACGCCGCTGGCGGTCAGCAGCGCGGCCGGGGCCTTGGCCGCGCGCCGGCCGTCCGGGATCGCCACCGACTGCTCCAGCGAGTTGGCCCCGACACTGCCCAGGATCAACGACTCCTGTGGGTCCGGCTGGTCCGACACGGCGTAGATCAGGAACACGTCGCCGGAGTCGGGCAGCCGATCCGGTGACAGCACCGTCCGCCGACCCGCCACGACCAGCGACAACGTCGACTGCTGCGGCCCCCAACCCGACCACTGCTGCGCCCCGAACGCCGGGTCGGTCTTGCCCGGGCGCTCCACGTGCAGGCGCAGCACCCGCAGGGCGATGCCCTTGCCCGGCACCAGCGTCGCGCCGTCGCCGATCGGAAAGCTGCTCGGCCGGCCGTAGCCGGTGCCGTTGACCGCCAGCAGGTCGTCGTGCACCCGCACCGGGGCCGGGTCGGTCAGGCCGAGTTCGGCGTTCGACTTGTGCTCGGTGTCGGTCAGCACGGCCACGAAGTTCGCGCTGGCGGTGCGGTTGACCACGGCCTTCGGGCTGGTCGTGGTGCCGTCCGCGCGGATGAGGCTGTCGCTGACCGGCGTGCTGCGGTTGCCCGGGATCGGCACGTCCGGCGGCTGCGCCTGGAGCTGGATCTGGCTGTCGTTCTCGCCGGTCTTCTTCATCGAGATCGGCACCCAGGCGTTGGTCGGCGGGCTGCCCGGCACCTGCACCGGGCCGCACCACAGCCGCTCGTCCACCGTGCCGGTCAGCCCCAGCTGGGCGAACCAGCAGCGCGGCAGTCCGGTGCCCGACGGCGAGACGTAGCCGAAGCCGACCGTGTAGGCCAACTCCCGTTCCCCTTCGGCCTCCAGCCGCGCCGGATCGACGATCTGCTTGCCGCCGATGGATAACGTGACGGCGCCCGAGGTCCCCGCGTGGGACGTCGAACAGGCGGCCGCCCCCAGCAGCAGCGCGCCAACCGACACCAGGATCGCGGCACGGCCCCCGGGCCCGTGCACGGTGCGTGACACCGGACCTCCGATAGGTCGATCAAAGTCGCTCTATCGGGTAAAGGTGGCGAACACGGGTCCCGGGTTGCCGATGTCTAACGTGACCTAGCTCACACTCCGGTA
The DNA here is from genome assembly GCA_035492655.1 of Kutzneria sp. Lineage (GTDB taxonomy): Bacteria > Actinomycetota > Actinomycetes > Mycobacteriales > Pseudonocardiaceae > Kutzneria. The sequence continues at coordinate 2,608 of DATJJB010000541.1, forward strand.
GACCTCGACCGTCTGCGCCGCGACGCCGCCCCAGGAGAACTCCCGAACCGCCCGCTCACGGCCCTGCCGCCCCATCTCGGCCGCCCGCGCCGGATCGGCCAGCACCCGGGATATCGCCGCCGCCAACTCCGTCCGGTACGTCTCGACATCGGCCTCGTCGTAGTGCACCAGCAGCCCGGTCACACCGTCGTCGACGACCTCCGGGATGCCGCCGACGTCCGAGGCGACGACCGCGGTGCCGCAGGCCATCGCCTCCAGGTTCACGATGCCCAGCGGCTCGTACACCGACGGGCACACGAACACCGTCGCGTGGCTCAGGACCTGCTTGACCTCCTCGGTCGGCAGCATCTCCTGGATCCAGAACACGCCCGGCCGGGCCTTGGCCAGCTCGGCCACCGCCGCCTCGGTCTCGGCCGCGATCTCCGGCGTGTCCGGCGCGCCCGCGCACAGCACCAGCTGCGCGTCCTCGGAGATCCGGTGCGCCGCCGCGACCAGGTGGCCGACGCCCTTCTGCCGGGTGATCCGGCCGACGAAGGCCACGATCGGCTTGGCCGGGTCGATGCCGTGCTTGGTCAGCGCGTCCGTGCCGGTCACGGATTCGTAGAGCGTGGTGTCGATCCCGTTGCGGACAACGTGCACTCGGGCCGGATCCAGCGACGGGTAGCAGTCCAGGACGTCGGCCCGCATGCCGTCGGAGACCGCGATGATCGCGTCCGCCGACTCGTAGGCCGTGCGCTCCACCCAGGACGACAACCGGTAGCCGCCGCCCAGCTGCTCGGCCTTCCACGGCCGTCGTGGCTCCAGCGAATGGGCGGTGATCACGTG
>DATJJB010000542.1:0-15499 GCA_035492655.1 Kutzneria sp.
AGAACCACTGCCACGCCAACAAGTAAGCGCTTTCCAGACCTGGCCATCGATCCCCGCTCTCCCGCGCTCGGACCAGCGGCCATCGTGGCCTCGGCGTCAAGCCGCTGTCAACGCCGCGCCGGCATTCGACGCCGTTCGACAGGTCACGCCCCTGCCTCGACGAAGCCTCACTTTCACCGCATCGCCGGGCGCTCGACGTCCCACCCTCCCACCTTCGCCACCACCGCGCCGGCGACACCGACCCCCGATACAGTCGCACGATCTGGCAGTTGCTAATGTATGCAACTACTGAACCATGCGAGCGCACGAGGAGGGTGCGGATGACCAGACCCCTCCACCAACTCAAGGCCGAGTTCTTCCGGACACTGGGGCATCCGGCGCGGATCCGGGTGCTGGAGCTGCTCAGCCGACGTGAGCACGCGGTCGGCGAGATGTTGCCCGAGGTCGGGATCGAGGCGGCGAACCTGTCACAGCAGCTGGCCGTGCTGCGCCGGGCCGGCCTGGTCGCCACCCGCAAGGAAGGCTCGGCCGTCCACTACTCGCTGACCAGCCCGCACGTCGCCGAACTGCTGTCGGTCGCCCGCAGCATCCTGACCGGCGTGCTGTCCGGACAGGTCGAGCTGCTGGCCGACCTGCGCGCGCCGGACCTGCCGAAATCCACCACGACGGGAGCACAGGGGTGCTGAGGCTGTGGCACAAGATCCGCCGCACCGGACGGGTCGCGGAGCCGGCGCCGGCGCGGCCGGCGCCGCACGACCGCGCCTTCCCCGGTTCGGTGCAGGTACGGCACGTGGACGCCGGCTCGTGCAACGGGTGCGAGGTGGAGATCGGCTCCGCGTTCGGCCCGGTCCACGACGCGGAGCGCTACGGGGCCCGGCTGGTCGCCTCGCCCCGGCACGCCGACGTGCTGCTGGTGACCGGCCCGGTGACCCGCAACATGGCCGAGCCGCTACGCCGCACGTATGACGCGGTTCCCGGGCCGAAGCTGGTGGTCGCGGTCGGCGACTGCGCCCGTGACTGCGGGGTCTTCGCCGGCGCCTACGGGGTGGCCGGCGCGGTGCGCGACGTGATTCCGGTCGACGTGGAGATCGCGGGCTGCCCGCCACGGCCCGAGGCGATCACCGAGGCGCTGCGGAAGCTGACCGGCCGATGAACCCCACGGGTGCCGGCCTCGGTCTCGCGGTGGCCGTCGGGCTGCTCACGGCGGTGGCGGCAATGGTTGTGCGCCAGCCGATACGCGCCGCGGCGGTCGGCGTCGGCACGGCGGTCTGCGGCGCGGCCGGCGTCGCCGCCGGGGTCTGCGCGCTGTCCGGCACGACGTTCTCGCTGGACCTGCCCCAGCTGTTGCCCCTGTCCGGCGTCGTGGTCGCCGTGGACGCGCTGGGCGGGCTGTTCCTGGCCGTTACCGGCGGAGTCGCGGTCGCGGCCGGCATCTACGGCATCGGCTACGCCCGTCACAGCGCCCGGCTGGTGCAGGCGGTGTTTCCCCTGTTCGTGGTGGCGATGCTGCTGGTGGTGTGCGCGGCCAGTGCCGGCACGTTGTTGATGTGCTGGGAACTGATGGCGCTGTCCTCCCTGCTGCTGGTCGTCGCCGACCACCGGAGCCGGCCCGAGGTGGCCGCAGCCGGCCGCTGGTACGCCGTGATGACGCACCTGGGGTTGATGGCGATCCTGGCCGGACTGCTGGTGCTGGCCGCGCATGCGTCCGGAGACTCCTTCGCCGCGCTGCGGGCCGCCGGTCCGCACCTGCCGCCGGCGGTGGCCACCGTCGTCTTCCTGGCCACCGTCGCCGGATTCGGTTCCAAGGCCGGCATCGTGCCACTGCACGCCTGGCTGCCGCGGGCGCACCCGGAGGCGCCCAGCCACGTCTCGGCGCTGATGTCCGCGGCCATGGTCAACCTTGGCGTGTACGGGATCGTGCGGGTCGGGTTCGACCTGCTCGGCGGCGGCCCCCGCTGGTGGTGGGCGGTCGTGCTCGGACTCGGTGCGGTGTCGGCGGTCTACGGCATCCTGCAGGCCGCGATGAGCACCGACCTGAAGCGGCTGCTGGGTTACTCGACCACCGAGAACATGGGCCTGGTGCTGGTCGGGGTCGGCGCCGCCGGGATGTTCGCCGCGGACGGGAACCGTGTCCTGGCGGGGCTGGCCCTGGCGGCGGCGCTGCTGCACGTGGTCAACCACGCCGCGTTCAAGACGGTGCTGTTCCTGTCGGCCGGGTCGGTGCTGCACGGCACCGGCACCCGCGACCTGGATGACCTGGGCGGGCTGCGGCAGTCGATGCCGGCCACCACGGCGGCGTTCGGCCTCGGCGCGTTGGCCGCCTCCGCGCTGCCGCCGGGCACGGCGTTCGTCAGCGAATGGCTGCTGTTGCAGGCGTTGATCCACGGGCTGCCGGCGTCCGGGGTGCTCACCGCGATCGCCATGCCGCTGGCCGTCGCCGCGGTCGCGTTGACCGCCGGCCTCGCCGTGGCCACCTTCGTGAAGGCGTTCGGCGTGGGGTTCCTGGCCCGTCCGCGCAGTGTCAGAGCCGAGAATGCTGCGGAGAGCCCGGCCAGCATGGTGATCGGGATGGGTGTCGCCGGTCTGGCCTGCGTCGGGCTGGCCCTGCTGCCCACGCTCGTGCTGCCGGCGCTCGGCCGCGTGGCCGGCGTCGCCGGTCCCGCGCAGGCCGACGCCGTGACGATCCGCCTGGTCGGGGTGGCCGGCTCGTTGTCCCCGTTGCTGCTGGCCATCGCCCTCGTTGCCGCGATCGTGCTGGTGCTGGCTGTGCCGCGGGCCGTCGCCGCGCGCCGTGCCGCGCGGTTGTGGGACTGCGGCGCCGGCCCGTTGTCGGCGCGGATGGAATACACCGCGACCTCGTTCGCCGAGCCCTTACAACGGGTCTTCGACGACGTACTGGCCCCGGAGACCGACGTGGACGTCACCCACACCCGGGAGTCCAGCTACCTGGTCGAGGCGGTGGAGTACCGCCGACGGGTGCCCGACCGCATCGAACGCCGGCTCTACCAACCGGTGCTGGCGCTGGTCGCCGCGTGGGGCTCGGCGGGCCGCCGGCTGGCCACCGGCAGCGTGCACCGCTACCTCGGCTACGGCTTCTACACCGTGTGCGGACTGCTGATCCTGCTGGTGGTGACCCGGTGAACCGCATCGTGACCGTCCGGTTGCCTGCGCCCGACGAGGAGTTGCCGTCCGGTCCACTGTGGACGTTCATCGAGCAGGGCAGCGACGGCCTGGTGATCAGCGGCCGGCCCGACCTGGGGCACGTCGTGGTCACCAGCCGCGACCCGATCACCCTCACCACGGTGCGGTTCTCGCCGAACGTGGCCCGGGCCGTGGCCGCCGCGCTGCTGGCCGCCGCCGATCACGCCGACGAGCCGGAGACCACCGAATGAGCGCGTTGGGGGTGGTCGGCGGCGTCGTGCAGCCGCTGGTCGTGGTCGCGGGATCGCCGTTGCTGGTCGGGATGACGCGCCAGCTGCGGGCGAGGCTGGAAGGCCGCGCCGGCGCCGGGATCGGCCAGCCGTGGCGGGACCTGCGCAAGCTGTTCGGCAAGGAGACGATCACGCCGCGCGGCACCGGCGCGGTGTTCCGGCTCGCCCCGATGGTGTTGGTGGCCACCACACTGGTGGTCGCGGTCGTGGTCCCGTTCGTCACCACCGACTCCGCCCTGGACCCGGTGGCCGACCTGTTCGCCGTGGTGGCCCTGCTGGCCGCCGGCACGGTGGCGCTCGCGCTGGCCGGGCTGGACACCGGCACCGCGTTCGGCGGCATGGGCGCCAGCCGCGAGATGACCATCATCGCGCTGGTCGAGCCGACCCTGCTGGTGGCGATCTTCGCACTGTCCGTGCGGGTCGGGTCGACCAACCTGGCCGCCATCGTGTCCGCAACGCTGCACGACCCGTCCCGGGTCGTCTCCCCCGTCAGCCTGCTCGCCGCCGTCGCGCTCACCGTGGTCATCGTGGCCGAGAACGGCCGGCTGCCGGTGGACAACCCGGCCACGCACCTGGAGCTGACCATGGTGCACGAGGCGATGGTGCTGGAGTACGCCGGCCCGGACCTGGCGCTGGTGGAGCTGGCCTCGGCGATGCGGCTCAGCGTGTTCCTCGGCCTGTTGGCCAACCTGTTCCTGCCGTGGGGCATCGCCACCACCGCTTCGCCGCTCGCCGTGCTCGGCGGGGTGGTCGCGGTGGCCGTCAAGGTCACGCTGTTGGGCGGCCTGCTGGCGGTCGGCGAGGTGTTCCTGGCCAAGCTCCGCCTGTTCCGCGTGCCCGAGCTGCTGGCCGGCTCGTTCCTGCTGGCGCTGCTCGCCGTGGCCGCGTCGTTCTTCCTGGCCTGACAAGGAGTCCTGGTGAGTGACGGCACCTACGTCCAGCTGCTGGACCTGGCCTGCGGCGGGCTGCTGCTGACCGCGGTGCTGATGCTGTGGCGGCGCGAGCTGTCGGCGATCATCGGTGTGTTCGCCGCGCAGGGCATCGCGCTGGCCGCGCTGGTCGGCGTGCTGGCCGCGCACCAGGGATCGGCCGAGCTCGGCGCGGTGGCGGTCGGGATTCTGCTGCTGCGCGCGGGAATCCTGCCCTGGCTGCTGCACCGTGCGCTGGCCGGGGCGGGGCCGGCGCGGCGCGAGACCCGGCCGGTGGTCAACGTGGCCGCCTCGTTGTTGGCGGCGGCGCTGCTGACCCTGTTGTCCTACGCCGTTTCCCAGCCGCTGGTGGCGCTCGAGCCGTCGACCGCCACCCGCGCGATCCCGGTCGGTGTCACGGTCGTGCTGATCGGGTTCTTCGTGCTGGCGACCCGCCGCCGCGCACTGTCGCAGCTGGTCGGGTTTCTGTTGATGGACAACGGGATCACCACCGTCGGGTTCCTCACCACCGCCGGCGTCGGCCTGACCGTCGAGCTCGGGGTGTCGCTCGACGTGCTGCTGGCCGTGCTGGTGCTGCGGATCCTGGCCAGCCGGATGCGGGAGACGTTCGGCGACACCGACCTCGACGAGTTGCGGGAGTTGCACGACTGATGACCACGGTGCTGCTGCTGTCCCCGGTGCTGGCGCCGGTGCTGGGGGCGTTGGTGTTCCTGCTGGCCGGCTGGCGGCCGGCCACGGCGTGGCTCAGCGCCGTCAGCGCGGCGCTGGTGCTGGCCGCCGCGATCGGCGACGCCGTCGAGGTCGCCGCCACCGGGCCGGGCACCGCGCTGGCCGGCCTGCTGCGCGTCGACGCCCTGTCGGCGTTCATGCTGATCGTGATCGGCGCGGTGGGACTGCTGGCCACCGCCGCCACCCCGGCCCATCTGGCCGCGGAGATCCAGGCCGGCCGCGCGAGTCCGCGCACCGCGACCCGGCACAGCCTGCTGGTGCAGGCGTTCCTGGCCGCCATGGCGCTGGCGGTGCTGGCCGCCGATCTCGGGGTGCTGTGGATCGCGATCGAGGCCACCACCATCGTCACGGCGTTCCTGGTCGGGCAGCGCCGCACCCGCTCAGCGGTCGAGGCGGCGTGGAAGTACGTGGTGATCTGCTCGACCGGCATCGCCCTGGCCCTGCTGGGCACGCTGCTGCTCAACTACGCCGCCCGGCACACCCCGGGCAGCTCGGGACTGGACCTGGCCGGGCTGGTGGCGAGCGCCCACACGCTCGACCCCGGGGTGACCCGGATCGCGGTGGCGCTGCTGGTGATCGGGTTCGGCACGAAGGCCGGGCTCGCGCCGCTGCACGCGTGGCTGCCCGACGCGCACTCCCAGGCCCCGGCGCCGGTGTCGGCGCTGATGTCCGGTGTGCTGCTGTCGGTCGCCTTCTACGCGATCCTGCGGGTGAAGGCGATCTCCGACCTCGCGCTGGGCACCGGATTCGCTCGCGCCCTGCTGGTCGTCACGGCGCTGGCCTCCCTGCTGCTGGCCGCATCGCTGCTGGTGGCGCAGCGTGACTACAAGCGGATGCTGGCCTACTCCAGCATCGAGCACATGGGCCTGCTCGCCCTCGGCGCCGCGATCGGCAGCCCACTGGCCGTGGCCGCGGTGCTGCTGCACATCCTGGGCCACGGCCTGGCCAAGGCGATGCTGTTCCTCGGCGCGGGACGGGTGCTGCAGACCACGGGCACGAGCCGGATCAGCGAGGTCCGCGGCCTGGCGGCCCGACAGCCGCTGCTCGCCGGGTGCCTCGGCTTCGGCGTGCTCGCGCTCATCGGGCTGCCGCCGTTCAGCCTGTTCGCCAGCGAGCTCGGCATCGCCCGCGCCGGCTTCGCCTCGGGACTGGGTTGGGCCACTGCCGCGGCGCTGCTGCTCGTGCTGATCATCGCGGCCGCCCTCGTCAACCACACCAGCCGCATGCTGCTCGGCTCGCCGCCCGAAGGCCCCGGTGCGGCGACGGCCGCGCCGCGCCTGCCAGCTGGTGCCGCGACCGCGCTGCTGGCCGGGCTCGTGGTGTGCGCGGCGCTCGGCGTCGCCGCCGGGCCCTTGACCGGCCTGCTGCACTCGGCGGCCACCATCGTGACGGGAGCACCATGACGCGAACCTTCGGTGACCTGGTCGGCCACCGCCGCACAGCCCAGGACGTCACCGCCGACGAGTTGGCCGACCGGGCCCGGTCACTGCTCGGCGCCGGCTACCGGGTGGCGTTGGTCGCCGGCCACGACGACGGCCATCAGCTGCGGGCGGTGTACCTGTTCACCGACGCCGCCACCGACCACCGGATCGAGCTGCACCTGCCGCTGGACCGCGAGTCCCCGCACGTGCCGAGCCTGGCCGGGATCTCCTTCGCCGCCGGCCGGTTCGAACGCGAGATGCGCGACCTGTACGGGATCGTGCCCGACGACCACCCGCTGCCCCGGCGGCTCGTCCGGCACTTCCACTGGCCGAGGGGCTGGTACCCGATGCTGGCCGACGCCGGCGACCCGCCCGCGTTCGGCGACGTCGACGGCCCCTATCCGTTCCGCACCGTCGAAGGACCAGGGGTGTACGAGATCCCGGTCGGGCCGGTGCACGCCGGCCTGATCGAGCCGGGCCACTTCCGGTTCTCCGTGGTCGGCGAGACGATCCTCAACCTCAAGGCCCGCCTGTGGTTCGTGCACAAGGGCATCGAGAAGCTGTTCCAGGGCCGCCGCGTGGACCGGGCCGTCGAGCTGGCCGAGCGGGTCAGCGGCGACACCGCCGTCGGCCACACGCTGGCGTACTGCCTGGCCGTCGAAGACGCCCTGGGTATCCCCGTCCCGATCGCGGCGCGTAGGAACCGGGCGATCCTGCTGGAGCTGGAACGGCTCTACAACCACGTCACGGACATCGGCGCGCTGTGCAACGACGTCGGGCACGGCATCCTCAACGCCCACGCCCAGCGGATCCGGGAACGGCTGCTGCGGATCAACGACGACGTGACCGGTCATCGCCTGCTGCGCGGCGTGATCCGGCCCGGCGCCACCAGCCTGGCCCGCTTCCCCGATCCCGGCGCGCTGGCGGCGATCGGCGTCGACGTGGCCGAGGTCGTCGCCCTCGCGGTGGACCACAGCGTGGTCAACGACCGGTTCACCGGCACCGCGGTGCTCACCGCCGCGCAGGCCGCCGACCTGGGCACGCTCGGCTATGTCGCCCGGGCCAGCGGCCTGCGCCTCGACGCCCGCCACGACCACCCGTTCCTGCCCGCGCCGCTACCCCGCACCAGCCCCAGCCGCACCGAGGGCGACGTGCTGTCCCGGTTCCTGGTCCGGGCCGGTGAGATCCAGGAGTCCATCGCGATGATCACCGTCCTGCTCGACGACACCGCCGACGGCCGGGAGCCGACCGTGGGCCCGGCGGTCTCGGGGGCGGGAGTGGGCATCGTCGAGGGCTGGCGCGGCACGATCGTGCACCGCGTCGAACTCGCCGCCGACGGCACGCTGAGCCGGGTGAAGATCGTCGATCCCAGCTACCTCAACTGGCCCGCGCTGCCGGTCGCGCTGGCCGACACGATCGTCCCGGACTTCCCGTTGGCCAACAAGAGCTTCAACCTCTCGTACGCCGGCAACGACCTGTAGTGCACGCCCCCGTTCCGGTGAACGACCCGGGTGGCCGTTGCGGTCAGTACCCGAAGCACTACGGTTGAAGTCCACGAAATGCCGCGCCCGCGCGCGAAAGGGGCGAGATGTCGTCGTCGGATCTGGGGTACGCCGCACCGAGCTCGGTACCGGTCGGTGTGGACACCACGCGGGCCAGCATCGCCCGCGTGTACGACGCGGCGTTGGGCGGCAAGGACAACTACGAGATCGACCGGCTGGTGCTCCAGCAGGTCGCCACCCGGGCGCCCGAGGTGCGCGACCTGGCGTGGTCCAACCGCAACTTCCTGATCAGGGCGGTGCGGTTCGTGGCCGAGCAGGGCGGCATCACGCAGTTCCTGGACTGCGGCTCCGGGCTGCCGACCGCCGAGAACACGCACCAGGTGGTGCAGCGGGTCAACCCGGACAGCGTGGTGGTCTACGTCGACAACGACCCGGTGGTGCTGGCCCACGGCCGCGCGCTGCTGGAGGACGCGCCGCACACCCACGTCGTCGCCGAGGACATCTTCCGGCCCGGGCAGCTGCTGGCCAACCCGGAGATCCAGCGCTACCTGGACTTCGACCGGCCGCTGGCGCTGCTCCAGGTGGGCACCCTGCACCACTACAACGCCGACGACGCCGCGGACCTGATGCGCGAGTACGTCGCCGCGCTGCCCAGCGGCTCGTTCGTGATCATCGCCCATTTCTTCGACCCCGAGACGCCCGGCCTGACCGAGCTGGCCCAGAAGATGGAGCAGCTGTTCATCCACAGCCCGATGGGCTCCGGCCGGTTCCGCACCGAACGGGAGCTGCTGGCCTTCGTCGAGGGCCTCGAACTCATGCCGCCCGGCCTCAACAAGGCGCCCGGCCTGGCGCTGTGCGACGACTGGTGGCCGGACGGCCCCCGCCTGACCCCGCTCAACGACGTCGAGCAGTGCATCGCCGGCCTGGTCGCCCGCAAGCCTTAGTACCACCGCAACGAGCTGGTCGAATCGTCGTGCGGCGCGGCGTTTCATTGTCACCCTTGCGGGGTACCTCCTGGTCCGTTACGTGTGGCCTAGGAGGTCAACGCGATGAGCACACCGACCCATCCCCGTGGACGGACCAGCCTGAGCGATCCGGCGACGATGCCCACCGACATCAGCGGCCGGTTGTCCCTTTTCGATCGCGTGGCCACCCACGCCGACCGGTTCGCGTCACGCGCGTGGTTCTTCGCGACTTGCGTGCTGCTGGTCGTGGTGTGGGCGCCGTCGTTCTTCCTGTTCGGCAGCGTCGACACCTGGCAGCTGATCATCAACACCGTCACCACCATCGTCACGTTCCTGCTGGTCGCGCTGCTCCAGAACACCCAGAAACGCGCCGACGACGCCGTCCAGCACAAGCTGAACGCCATCGCCGAGGGACTCGCGGTGCTGATGAGCCATCACGCCGGCGAGCAGCTGGACCTGGGCGAGTGCCGTGCCGAGCTGCGCGCCGCGGTCGGGCTGGAGGACCGGGAAAGCGCGTGAGCACGCGGGGCACGGCGCGACCTTCACGCCGGTCGTCCCCCGCGCGCCACCTGATCGCCGCTCACTGCCGTGCCAGCACCACCTTCAGCGCGCCGGTCTCCTGCGGCCGCGAGAAGACGTCGTAGGCCTCCGGCATCTCGTCGAGGCCGAACCGGTGGGTGATGAAGCGGCCGGCGTCGAGGCGGCCGGCGGCCAGCATCCGCAGCAGCGTCGGCGTGGAGTAGGTGTCGACCAGGCCGGTGGTGATGGTGACGTTGCGGATCCACAGGTCTTCCAGGTGCAGGGTGGCCGGCTTGCCGTGCACGCCGATGTTGGCCAGGTGCCCACCCGGGCGGACCAGCTTCGCGCACAGCTCGAAGGTCTCGGGCACGCCGACGGCTTCGATCACCACGTCCGCGCCGAGGCCGTCGGTCATCTCGGCGACCATCGCCACCGCGTCCTCGCCCGGCCCGACCAGGACGTCGGCGCCGAACTGCTTGGCCGCCTCCAGCCGGGGCGTGGCCAGGTCGATCGCGACGATGTGGCTGGGGCTCAGCAGCCCGGCGGTGGTGATGGCGGCCAGGCCGATCGGCCCCGCGCCGACGACGGCCACGGTGTCACCGGGCCGGACGACGCCGTTGAGCACGCCGACCTCGTAGGAGGTGGGCAGGATGTCGGCCAGCATCAGCGCGTTCTCGTCGGTCACGCCGTCGGGCAGCAGGTACGTGGACGTGTCGGCGAAGGGCACCCGGACGTACTCGGCCTGCGTGCCGTCGACGCGGTGGCCGAGAATCCAGCCCCCGCCGCCGAGGCACTGTCCGAACGAGCCGGTCCGGCAGTAGGAGCACCGTCCGCACGCGGAGATGCAGGAGACGAGCACGCGATCGCCGGGCTTGATCGTGGTGACGCCGCTGCCGACCCGCTCGACCGTCCCGACGGCCTCGTGACCGAGGATCCGGCCCGGCTCCACCGTCGGCACATCGCCCTTGAGGATGTGCAGGTCCGTGCCGCAGATGGTGACCGCGTCCACCCGCACGATCGCGTCGGTCGGCTGTTGGACGGCAGCGTCGGGCACCTCTCGCCACGCTCGCTGCCCCGGGCCGTTGTACACCAGCGCCTTCATCGTTCGCTCCCTGTGGTCGTCGTGACGACCTCCACGGTGCTCAGCACCCGGCCCGGCCGAGCAGAGCAGTTGGTCCCCCGTCCGGCGGCGTTGGTCACCGGTGGGCCAGCAGGACCGGGGCAGGGACCAAATGCCCTGCTCACGGGGTGCAAAAGCCCTGGCTGACGGCCCTTCGGGCCGGTGATCCTCGTCCTCGTTGAGCCGACAACGACAGGAGGAGGGCCCGGCATGGCCGACGACACGTCCGGGGCCGCCCGGCGCGGGCCGATGTTGGGGCTGGCGCTGGTGGGTTTCGCGGTGAACTTCTGGGCCTGGGCGCTGTTGAGCCCACTGGCCGCGGGCTTCAAGCAGGCCCTGCACCTGACCTCCTTCCAGCAGTCACTGGTGGTCGCGGTGCCGGTGGTCGTCGGGTCGCTCGGCCGGATCCCGGTCGGCGCGCTGACCGACCGGTTCGGCGGCCGGATCATGTTCCCGCTGGTGTCGGCGGCCACCGTCGTGCCGGTGCTGTACCTGGGCCTGGCCGGGCAGTCGTCGTTGGCGGCGCTGCTGGTCGGCGGCTTCTTCCTCGGCATCGGCGGCACCGCGATCGCGGTCGGCGTCCCGTTCGTCAACGCCTGGTTCCCGCCCGAGCGCCGCGGGCTGGCCATCGGCGTGTTCGGCGTCGGCATGGGCGGCACCGCGATCAGCGCGCTCACCACCGTGCCGCTCACCAAGTCCGTCGGGGCCGCCACTCCGTTCGTGGTCGCCGCCGCCGTGCTGGCCGTCTACGCGGTGGTGGCCGCGTTGCTGCTGCGGGACGCCCCAGGTCGGGCCGTGCCGACCGAACCGCTGGGCCGACGGCTCGCGGCGACGTTCCGGCTGCCAGTGACCTGGAAGGCGTCCGCGCTCTACGCCGTGGCGTTCGGCGGCTATGTGGCGTTCTCCGTGTACCTGCCCGCCTACCTCCAGACCGGGTACGGCCTGGTGCAGGCCGACGCGGCCAACCGCATGGCCGGCTTCGTGGTGGTCGCGGTGGCGATGCGCCCGATCGGCGGCTGGCTGTCCGACCACGTCGGGCCGACCCGGGTCCTGGCCTGGGTGCTCGGCGTGGTCACCGCGTGCGCCGTCGTGCAGGCGTTCACGCCGCCCCTGCTGCCGCTGGGCACGGCCGCGCTGCTGACCATGGCCGGTGCCCTGGGCGCGGGCAGCGGGGCGACGTTCGCCCTCGTCGCCCAGCTGGCCCCGGCGGCGAAGGTCGGCTCGGTCACCGGCGTGGTCGGCGCGGCCGGCGGTCTGGGTGGATTCGTGCCGCCGCTGGTGATGGGCGCGATCTACGGCGCGTTGTCCTCCTACGGCCTCGGGCTGGCGCTGCTGGCCGTGGTGGCCTGCTCGGCGTTGGCGTTCACGATGACCACGGTCCGCCGCACGGCCCAGGCGGTGCGCGGATGAGCATGGACGGCGAGCTGACCGAGGCGCTGCTGCGCACCCGCCGGTTCTTCAGCCCGGCCAAGGTGTCCGAGGACCTGCGGACCCTGCACCAGATCGGCGGCCGGCAGGCCGACGCGTTCTACCGGGACCGGTGGAGCCACGACAAGGTGGTGCGCTCGACGCACGGCGTCAACTGCACCGGATCCTGCTCGTGGAAGGTCTACGTCAAGGACGGGATCATCACCTGGGAGACCCAGCAGACCGACTACCCGTCGGTCGGCCCGGACCGCCCGGAGTACGAGCCACGCGGCTGTCCCCGCGGCGCGGCCTTCTCCTGGTACACCTACTCCCCCACCCGCGTCCGCTACCCGTACGTGCGCGGTCTGCTGCTGGAGATGTACCGGGAGGCCAAGGCCCGCACCGGTGATCCGGTCGAGGCGTGGGCGGAGATCGTCGAGGATCCCGAGCGGGCGCGGCGGTACAAGGCGGCCCGGGGCAAGGGCGGCCTGGTCCGGGCTTCGTGGGACGAGGCCACCGAGATGATCGCGGCCGCGCACGTGCACACCATCCGCCGCTACGGGCCCGACCGGGTCGCCGGGTTCTCCCCGATCCCGGCGATGTCCATGGTGTCGCACGCCTCCGGGGCCCGGTTCGTGTCGCTGCTGGGCGGCACGATGCTGTCCTTCTACGACTGGTACGCCGATCTGCCAGTGGCCTCGCCGCAGATGTTCGGCGACCAGACCGACGTGCCCGAGTCGGGCGACTGGTGGGACGCCGGCTACCTGATCATGTGGGGCGCCAATCTGCCGGTGACCCGCACGCCGGACGCGCACTGGATGGCCGAGGCCCGCTATCGGGGGCAGAAGGTCGTCGCCGTCGCCCCGGACTACGCCGACAACGTCAAGTTCGCCGACGAGTGGCTGGCCCCGCGGCCCGGCACCGACGGCGCGCTGGCCATGGCGATGGGGCACGTGGTGCTGCGCGAGTTCTTCGTCGACCGGCCGGTGCCGTACTTCGCGAACTACGTCAAGCGCTACACCGACCTGCCGTTCCTGGTCCGGCTCGAACCGTGCGGCGACCACCACGTGCCGGGCAAGTTCCTGACGGCCGCGGACCTCGAATCCCACGCGGACAGTGAGAACGCGGCGTTCAAGACCGTGCTGCTGGACGGGGCGACCGGCGAACCCACCGTGCCGAACGGGTCGCTGGGCTTCCGCTACGGCGAGTCCGGGGCCGGTCGCTGGAACCTGGACCTCGGCGACGTCGACCCGCTGCTGTCCGTGCACGGTGGTGAGGCGGTGACGGTCGAGCTGCCTCGCTTCGACGCTGCCGAAACCGTGCTGCGAGGTGTCCCGGTCCGCACCGTCAACGGCCACTTGGTGACGACGGTGTTCGACCTCTTGCTGGCCCAGTACGGAATCCACCGTGAAGGCCTGCCCGGCGTGTGGCCGTCCGGCTACGACGACGCCGCCGAGCCGTACACGCCGGCCTGGCAGGAACCGATCACCGGCGTGCCCGCCGCGGCGGCGGCGCGGATCGCCCGCGAGTTCGCCGCCAACGCCGAGCAGTCCAACGGCCGGTCGATGATCATCATGGGCGCGGGCACGAACCACTGGTTCCACTCCGACACCATCTATCGAGCTTTCCTCACCTTGACCACGCTGACCGGCTGCCAGGGCGTCAACGGCGGCGGCTGGGCGCACTACGTCGGCCAGGAGAAGTGCCGGCCCATCACCGGCTGGTCGCAGCTGGCCTTCGGCCTGGACTGGTCGCGGCCGCCACGTCAGATGATCCAGACCGCTTACTGGTACCTGCACACCGACCAGTTCCGCTACGACCGGTTCAGCGCCGGCACCCTGGCCGGCGGCCGGTTCGACGGCAAAAGCACCTTCGAGCTGATCGCGCAGGCCGCCCGGCTCGGCTGGATGCCCTCCTACCCCACCTTCGACCGGAATCCGCTGGAGCTGGCCGACGACGCCGAGACGGCCGGGCAGTCCGTGTCGGAGCACGTGGTTGCGGAGCTCAAGGCGGGACGGCTGGGTTTCGCCTGCGAGAAACCCGACTCACCGGAGAACTTCCCCCGCGTGCTGAGCGTGTGGCGGGCCAACCTGTTGGGCTCCTCGGCCAAGGGCAACGAGTACTTCCTCAAGCACCTGCTCGGGGCGGACAACTCGCTGCGCGCCGAGCAGGCTCCCGGCTTCACCGACGAGGCCCCGGTCGGCAAGCTGGATCTGTTGCTGACGCTGGACTTCCGGATGACCAGCACCACGCTCTTCTCGGACATCGTGCTGCCCGCGGCGACGTGGTACGAGAAGCACGACCTCAACACCACCGACATGCACCCGTTCGTGCACTCGTTCAACCCGGCCATCGCACCGCCGTGGCAGACCCGCACCGACTGGCAGGCGTTCCAGGCCATCGCCGAGACCTTCAGCACGCTGGCGGCCAAACACCTTGGCGTGCGCAAGGACGTCGTCGCGACACCGCTGCTGCACGACACCCCGGACGAGATGGCCACCCCGCACGGCCGGGTCCGGGACTGGAGAAACGGTGACTGCGAACCGATTCCCGGCGTCACCATGCCCAGGCTGACGGTCGTCGAACGGGACTACTCGGCGATCGCCGCCAAGATGGGCGCGCTCGGACCACTGGCCGAGAAGCTCGGCGCGACAACCAAGGGCATCACCTACCGGATCGAGCAGGAGGTCGAGTACCTGCGGCACAAGAACGGCGCCGTCCGTGGCGGCCCCGCCGACGGCCGTCCGTCCCTGGCTCGCGACGTGCACGCCTGCGAGGCGATACTCGCGCTGTCCGGCACCACGAACGGACGCCTTGCCACGCAGGGCTTCCGGACGCTCGAACAGCGCACCGGCACCAAGCTCGCCGACCTCGCCGCCGAGCACGAGGGCAAGCGGATCACCTTCGCCGACACCCAGGCCGCCCCGGTGCCGGTGATCACCTCACCGGAGTGGTCCGGCTCGGAGGCCGGCGGCCGCCGCTACTCGCCGTTCACGATCAACGTGGAGCGGCTCAAGCCCTGGCACACCCTGACCGGCCGGCAGCACTTCTACCTCGACCACGACTGGATGAGCGAGCTCGGCGAGAACCTGCCGGTGTTCCGGCCACCGCTGAACATGACCGCCCTGTTCGACGAGCCGCGGATCGGCGACAAGGGCGAACTCGGGATCACCGTGCGCTATCTGACCCCGCACTCGAAGTGGTCCATCCACTCCGAGTACCAGGACAACCTGTTCATGCTCAGCCTGTCCCGCGGCGGGCAGACCATCTGGATGTCCACAGCGGACGCCGCGAAGATCGGCGTCGCCGACAACGACTGGATCGAGGCGGTCAACCGCAACGGGGTCGTGGTGGCACGGGCGATCGTGTCGCACCGCATGCCCGAGGGGACCGTCTACATGTACCACGCGCAGGACCGCATGATCGACGTGCCGCGGGCCGAGACCTCCGGCAAACGCGGCGGCATCCACAACTCG
>DATJJB010000543.1:0-6694 GCA_035492655.1 Kutzneria sp.
GTGTTGAAGCTGCATCGGGCCTGGTGGGTGGCCGCCGTCACATTCGTCGCGCTGGTCGGCGCGGCCGGGTTCCGGGCCACGCCCGGCGTCCTGATGAATCCCCTGCACGCCGAGTTCGGCTGGTCCATGGGCACGATCTCGGCCGCCGTCTCGGTCAATCTGGCCCTGTACGGCCTGACCTCGCCGTTCGCCGCGGCGCTGATGGAACGCTTCGGCATCCGCCGGGTGGTGTCGGTCGCACTGCTCGTGGTCGCCGTCGGCAGCGGACTGACCGTGTTCATGACGGCCAGCTGGCAGCTCATCCTGTGCTGGGGAGTGCTGGTCGGCCTGGGCACGGGCTCCATGGCGCTGGCGTTCGTCGCCACCGTGACCAGCGCCTGGTTCGTCAAGCACCGGGGCATCGTCACCGGCGTGCTCACCGCCGGCAGCGCCGCCGGGCAGCTGGTCTTCCTGCCGCTGCTGGCCTCCATCGCCGGTTCCGTCGGCTGGCGCATCGCCGCCCTGACGGTCGCCGGCGCGGCGCTGATCGTCGTGCCGCTGGTGGCGTGGCTGCTGCGGGACCGTCCCGAGGAGATCGGCCTGCTGGCCTACGGGGCGACCAGGCCCCAGCCGCGCCCGGAGATCACCGTCGGTGCCGGCCGCCGGGCCCTGAGCGTGTTGGCCGGTGCCGCCAGGACCCGCAACTTCTGGCTGCTGGCCGCCGGTTTCGCCATCTGCGGGGCCACCACCAACGGCCTCGTCGGCACCCACTTCATCCCCGCCGCCATGGATCACGGCATGGGGGAGACCGCCGCCGCGTCCCTGCTGGCCCTGGTCGGCGTGTTCGACATCGTCGGCACGATCTTCTCCGGCTGGCTCACCGACCGCCTCGACTCCCGCGTGCTGCTCGGCGCGTACTACGGCCTGCGCGGGCTGTCCCTGTTCGCGCTGCCCAGCCTGTTCGCCGGCAGCACCCATCCCAGCATGCTGGTGTTCATCGTCTTCTACGGCCTGGACTGGGTCGCCACCGTGCCGCCGACCGTCGCCCTGTGCCGCCGCTTCTACGGCACCGCCGGGCCCATCGTCTTCGGCTGGGTCTTCGCCTCCCACCAGGTCGGCGCCGCCTTCGCCGCGGTGGCCGCCGGCATCGTCCGCGACCAACTCGGCAACTACGACCTCGCCTGGTACGTCGCCGGCCTCCTCAGCTGCTTCGCGGCGATCCTCTCCCTCCTCATGCTCACCACCCGCCGCCCCACCCCCACCCTGCAACCCTCCGTAGCCGCCTAGATGTTCGGAAAGGACCATTCCTCTCATCTAACGAGAGGAATGGTCCTTTCCGAACGTTTCAGCCCTGGTGGCGGACCCGGTATGGTGGCACAGAGTTACCGAGCAGGGCCTCGGCGTCGATGGACTCGGGGCGGTAGCCGAGGCCGGGCAGCCGGGACTGCATGAGCGCGGTCGGGTCCGCGACCTCGTCGGCGCGGCCGAACAGGTAGGCCCACTCGTGCTCGTCCGAGCCGTAGTACGCGGTGGTGCCGAAGACCTCGGTGAACCGCCGCCACGAGGTCAGCAAAGTCTGGTTGCGCCACATGGTCTGGCAGCCGGCCTGGGTGACGACCACGCCGCCCGGCGCGAGCACGGCCTTGCACATGGTCAGGAACTCGACGCCGTAGAGGCGGTTGTGCTGCGCCTGCACCTCCCGCTCGTCGGGCAGGTCGACCAGCACGATGTCGTACCGGGTGTCGCCGTTGGCGGCGTCCACGAGGTACTGCCAACCGTCGGCGTAGTGCACCGTCACCGGACCGTCGCCGCGCTCGGCGCGGGCCAGCTCCTCGGGCGTGTAGCCGTAGGGCAGGTGCTCGGCGCACAGCTGCACGGCCTGCGTGTCGATGTCCACGTGGTCGACGCGGGTCGCGCCGGCGGCCACGGCCATCTGGCACACGACGCCCTCGCTGGAGCCGACGACGAGCACCGACTCGATCTTGTCGGCCAGCAGCAGCGCCGGCACCATCAGCGCCTCGTGATAGGTCAGCTGGCTGAACTCGGTGCTCTGCCGGTCGTTGTCGCAGAACAGCGACACGCCCTGCTCGGTGCGGGCGATCACGACGTGCTGGAAGGCGGTGTCGCCCTCGAAGAGCACGTCCTGCAGGTCCCACACCCGGGTCAGGCCGTGGCCGACCGGCTCGTGGATCTGGCTGGTCCGTTCCAGTGTTGTCACGTCAACTTCTCACAATCTTTTTGTCAGGCAAGGGAAAGTCAGTCGTCCTTGCCGCGGCGGATGGTCTTCGCGTGCACGTACCCGGTGCGCAGCTCCTCGGCCAGCAGCTGCACCGCCACCTCGGGTTTGGCCCGGTGGCCGCAGGTGAAGACGTCGACGAAGACCGACCCGATCTCTGGGTAGGTGTGCAGCGAGGCGTGCGACTCCGACAGCAGCGCCAGCACGGTGACGCCCTGCGGCTCGAACCGCTTGGAGGTCACGTCCAAGACGGTCGCCCCGGCCTGGTCGAGCACCCTGGTCAGGATGTCGCGCAGCAACGCCTCGTCGTTGAGCAGATCGGCGTCGATGCCCTCCATCTCCGCGAGGACGTGCTGTCCGGTGAACGACCCGACGGTCTCCTGCACCGAGCCCAGTACTCCGGTCATCTATCACTCCCTACTGTTCCAGGTGAAGACAGACCTCCGGCGAGGTCTGCACGCAAAATCGGGGGTGTGCCTGTTCAGAGGCAGTGCGTCGGCAGCGGCGCGAAACCGTTGAACGCTATGGAGGAGTAGCTCGCCGTGTAGGCCCCGGTATTGAGGAAGTCCAGCTGGTCGCCCGCGCGCAGCTCCATCGGCAGCCGGTAGATGTTGTGCTGGTACAGCACGTCATCCCCGTCGCAGGTGGGTCCCGCGAGGTACACCGGTCCCGTCTCGCCGCCACGACCAGGGGTAGCCAACAGGTACGTGATGTATTCGTTCTCGGTCTCGGCCAGCCCGTTGTACCGGCCGACGTCGAGGTAGACCCAGCGCGTGTCGTCCACAGTGGACTTACGGGCGACCAGCACGACCTCGGACCGCAGCAGGCCGGCGTCGGAGACCAGGAACCGCCCCGGTTCCAGCACCAGTTGCGGCCGGGTCGGGAAATGCTCGGACACCGAGGCGTTGATCGCGGCGGCGAACTCGGCCAGCGGCGGCGCGGGCCGGCTGTACCGACCCGGCAGGCCGCCGCCGATGTTGAGCATGCGCAGCTCGATGCCTTCGGCGGCGAGCTTGGCGGTGATCTCCCCGGCCTGCTCGACGGCCGCGTCCCAGGCCCGCGGATCCAGCTGCTGCGAGCCGACGTGGAAGGACACCCCGGCCGGCGTCAGGCCGAGCGACGGGGCCTTGCGCAGCAGCTCGGTGGCCATTTCCGGGGCGCAGCCGAACTTGTGGCCGAACGGCGTCAGCGAACCGGTGTCGGCCAGCACGATCCGGCAGAACACCGCCGCACCCGGGGCCAGCTCGGCGATCGCCTCGAGATCGGCCTCGCTGTCCGTGGTGAACAACCGCACGCCGCGCTCGTAGGCGTAGCCGATGTCGGCTCGCTTCTTGATCGTGTTGCCGTACGAGATCCGCTCCGGACGGGCCCCTTCGGCCAGGCACAGGTCGATCTCCGGCGGGCTGGCCACGTCGAAGTGCGCGCCCAGCTCGACCAGCAGGCGCACCACTTCCCGGGCCGGATTCGCCTTGACGGCGTAATAGAGCTTGGCGTCGTCGAATGCCTCGAACAGTTCCGTGTAGCGCTCACGGACGGTCCGCAGATCGATGACCAGGCAGGGGGTCGCGGGCTGCTCCCGCTCGAGGTACTCGCGGATACGGGCTATCGCCCCGGTCAGCTCCACCGCTGTCGGCGGAGGTGTCGCCGTGTCGACCGTGTCTGTCGGCTGCGGCGCCATGACGGCGAGGCTCTGTCCCATTCCGCTACGTACCTACCAAATCTCGGGTCAGTGTGTGCGTCGACCCGCTCGCCGCTTGGGTGGTCACGATGCGCTGCGCATCGCGGCGAGTCATGGTAAGGCCAAAACCGCCCCGTTGGCGACCATCACCCCCTGTTGGGGCAATCGGGCCCGAGTGTCAACACTCACACGGCGCGCGGTAACGGTGAACGTCAGATGTGCAGTTGTTGTGACGCAAGGGAAATCGCGGCGTCGTGGATCGTGTCCTCGGACAGCAGGACGGTGCGCGCCGCATCGCCGAGCGGGATGAAACTGTCCTCGCTCGCCACCCTTCGGACGATTCCGGTGAAGCCGTGATCACTCAGCGCGGTGACAACTGTCTCCGAGACACCCCCCGTTCGGCGGGTCTCGTCCACGATGAGCACCCGGCCGGTGGCGGCGGCCTCGCGCAGCAGGTCGTCGGTCGGCAGGGGAGCGAGCCAGCGCAGGTCCAGCACCCGGGCCGAGACGCCCTCGGCCGCCAGCCGGCGGGCCACCCGCAGGCTCATCCGGACGCCGTTGCCGAAGGTCACCAGGGTCAGCTCC
Organism: Kutzneria sp.; assembly: GCA_035492655.1. GTDB lineage: Bacteria > Actinomycetota > Actinomycetes > Mycobacteriales > Pseudonocardiaceae > Kutzneria. The sequence goes on from DATJJB010000543.1 coordinate 4,479, forward strand.
GTGCCGTCGCCGTACGTGCGGGCCCGGCCGATCGGCACGTGCTCCGTCGGCGCGGGGGCGAGCCAGCCGGCGTCGCCGTCCTCGTGCAGGTCGCGCGTGTGGTACAGGGCAATGGGTTCCAGGAAGACCGACAGCGTGCCGTCGGCGTCGGCCGCGGCGACGCAGGTGCGCAGCATGGCCGCGGCGTCGTCCGGCCGGGACGGTGAGGCGATCACCAGGCCGGGGATGTCCCGCAGCGCGGCGATCGCGTTGTCGTTGTGGAAATGGCCGCCGAAGCCCTTCTGGTAGCCGTAGCCGGCGATCCGCACGACCATCGGGTTGCAGTACTGGCCGTTGGAGAAGAATGGCAGCGTCGCGCCCTCGCCGCGCAGCTGGTCGGCCGCGTTGTGCAGGTACGCCAGGTACTGGATCTCCGGGATCGGCAGCAGCCCGGACACGCCGAGGCCGAGGCCCAGACCCAGGATCGACTGCTCGTCCAGCAACGTGTCGAACACCCGGCCGGCGCCGGCCTGCTTCTGCAGGCCCCTTGTCACGCCGTAGACGCCGCCCTTGCGGGCCACGTCCTCGCCGAACACGCACAGGTTCCGGTACTGGTCGAGCAGTTGCGCCAGCGTCCGGTTGACCGATTGCGCGAACGTCAACGGCTCGGTCCACGTGAGCTTGTCGATGCGCGCCTCGACCTGCGCCGGCCGTCGCGGCGAGAGCGGGGCCATGACCGCCTTGGCACTGTCCAGCTGCGGCCGTTCGGACGCCTCTGCCGCCAGGGCATGGACCTCGGCGCGTTTGGCCGCATAGCGGTCGAGTACCTCGGCCGGCGTCAGAACTCCCGCCGCGACCAGGGTTTCCGCGGTGCCGAGCAGCGGATCCCGGGCCAGGCCGGCGGCGATGTCGGAGCTGCTGCGGTACGCGACCTCGGCGTCCGAGCCGGCGTGGCCCATCAGCCGCACGGTCGACAGGTGCAGGAACGCCGGCTTTCGGTGCCGGCGCACGTATTCCGCCGCCTCCACGGCGACCTCGCGCGTCTGCACGAGGTCGAAACCGCTGGCGTGGAAGTACCGCAGGCCCTCACGAGAGCCGTAGGCGGTGGCGATCCAGCCGCGTGGCGTCGGCACGCTGATGCCGATCCCGTTGTCCTCGCAGACGAACAGCAGCGGCACCGGCAGGCCCTGGTATGCCGTGTAGACGGCCGCGTTGATCGCACCGGCGGCCGTCGAGTGGTTGGCCGAGGCATCGCCGAAGCTGCACACCGTGATCGCGTCGTCCGGCCACGCCGAGGGCACCCCGAGCTTGCGCGCCCGGTCGATCGCGAACGCCACACCCAGCGCGCGCGGCAGGTGCGAGGCGATCGTCGAGGTCTGCGGGATGATCGCCGCGTCGTGATGGCCGAACACCTTGTGCCGGCCGCCGGCGATCGGCTCATCGGTGGCGGCCATCATGCCCAGCAGCACGTCCAGCAGCCCGCTGCGGCCGAGCTGGGCCATACGCGCCAGGTAGAACGCGCCCGAACGGTAGTGCAGCAGCGCCGGATCCGTCGGCCGCAGCGCCGCCGCGACGGCCGCGTTGCCCTCGTGTCCGGACGAGCCGATCGTGTAGTAGCCAAGGCCGCGCGCCCGGAACTCGCGCGCGGCCAGGTCCAGGTGCCGGCTGCCCAGCTGGGCGTCGAACAGCTCCAGCAGTTCCGGCCCCAGCTTCGTCGCCGGACGCCTGCCCGGCGACAGCGCCTGGACCGCCTCGATGAAGTGCTCGTCGACCTGTTCCGTCAACGGTATGCGCCGATCCCGGTGATCGCCTCGCCCAGCACCAGCGTGTGGATCTCGCTGGTGCCCTCGTAGGTCAGCACCGACTCGAGGTTGTTGGCGTGCCGCAGCACCGAGTACTCGGTGGTGATGCCGCTGGCCGCCAGGATCGTGCGGGCCGAGCGCGCGATCTCCAGCGCCGCCCGCACGTTGTTCAGCTTGCCGAAGCTGACGTGCGCGGTCTCGGCCTTGCCGGCGTCCTTGAGGCGTCCGATGTGGACGGCCGTGAGGAACGCCTTTTCCAGTTCCAGCACCATTTCCACCAGCTTCTGCTGGGTGAGCTGGAAACCGGCGATCGGGCGGTCGAACTGCACCCGGGTCTTGGCGTAGTCCAGGGCCGTCGCGTAGCAGTCGCGGGCCGCGCCCACCGCGCCCCAGAGGATGCCGAACCGGGCTTCGTTCAAACAGGACAGCGGGGCC
>DATJJB010000544.1:0-7440 GCA_035492655.1 Kutzneria sp.
GGCTCTCCGGGTGTCCGATAGTCGGACATCTTTGTTCAGCTGCCGTGACACCGCTAGCGTGTCACCCGTGTCAAGCGCTGTAGAACTCCGTGCGCCCGGTCCACGAGGCACGCCGCCGCTGCTCGCGAGGCTCGTCGACGACGCGGCGCTGTTCCCGCCGGGCAACGCGACGATGGCCGACGCGGTCCGGGGGCACCTGGACGGGCGATCCGGCGAATGGGCCGGTGTGCTGGGCCTTTTCCTGTGCCCGGCGTCCCGCCTGCCCGAGCTGATCACCGAGCTGATCAAGGCCAAGCCGGTCAAGCCGGTGGCCATCTCGCTGGTCATCGACACCGGCCTCGGCGGGGTGCCGAAGGCGGTGTCCATCGTTGAGTCCCGCAGCGAGCTGCTGTCGCTGCGGATGGTCGAGATGCCGGCCCCGTCCGACGTGGACGAGGTGTGGCTGGAACGGGTGTCGGAGTTCGTGCCCGAGGACGTCATCCGGGTGGTCGAACCGCGTCGGGGCGGCGCGGAGTGGCTGGACGGCGTGGCCCGGGTCATCGAGCACGGCAGCTGGCCCAAGCTGCGCTGCGGCGGCCTGAGCCAGGAGGCCTTCCCGAGCATCGACCAGGTCGCGGACTTCCTGTCCGTGGTCTCCGGCGGTGGCGTGTCCTTCAAGGCCACGGCCGGCCTGCACAACGCGGTCCGGCACACCTCCGAGGAGACCGGGTTCACCCACCACGGCTTCCTCAACCTGCTGGTGGCCACCGCGCGGTCGCTGTCCGGCAAGGACGTGCGGGAGGCGCTGGCCGAGACCGACGGGGAGAAGCTGGCCGAGGAGGCCAAGGCGCTGTCCGACCCGGCCGCGCACGCGGTCCGCGGCGTGTTCGCCTCGTACGGCTCCTGCTCGCTGACCGATCCGGTGACCGACCTGGAGAAGCTGGGGTTGCTGTGATCGAGCGCGCGAGATCACCATTCAGCACAGGGACCTGGGTCGCAGACCCGCCGAGCGCTAGCGAGGTGGGCCTGTGACCTGGATCGACGATCCCGAGTTCACCGGGGACCACCCGTTCGGCCCGCAGACGCTGCCCTATGGCGTCATCGACGAGGGCGTCGCGGTGCGGGTCGGCGGGCAGGCGCTGCCGCTGCGGCCCATCGCGTCGTCCTTCGGCGAGCGGCTGGCCGAACTGGTGTCCGCCGACAGCCTCGACCCGTTGCTGGCCGCGAACCGGCCGCTGTGGAGCGAACTGCGGGCCCGGCTGCTCGAGCTCGTCACGGCGACCAAGGCGCCGCAGGGGGCCGTGCTGGCGCCGCTGGCGTCGGCCCGGCTGCCGTTCACCGTCGGCGACTACGTGGACTTCTATTCGTCCCGGCACCACGCCGAGAACGTGGGCAAGATCTTCCGGCCGGACGGGGCGGCGCTGCTGCCGAACTGGACGCACCTGCCGGTCGGCTATCACGGCCGGGCCGGCACGGTGGTGGTCTCCGGCAGCGACGTCGTGCGGCCCAAGGGGCAGCGCAAGGGCGAGCACGGTCCCGAGTTCGGGCCGAGCGTGCGGCTGGACATCGAAGCCGAGGTCGGTTTCGTTTGTGGCGGCCCGGTCGGCCGCGAGGTCCACACCGCCGAGGCGGCCGAGCACGTGTTCGGCGTGGTGCTGGTCAACGACTGGTCGGCGCGGGACATCCAGGCCTGGGAGTACCAGCCGCTCGGCCCGTTCCTGGCCAAGTCCTTCGCCACGTCCGTCGGCGCCTGGATCACGCCGCTGGAGGCGTTGTCCCGGGCCCGGATCGCGCCGCCGACGCCGCCCAACCCGCTGCTGCCGTACCTGGTCGAGGACGTGGACTGGGGGCTGGACCTGGAGCTGCGGGTGTCGTGGAACGACACCGTCGTCTCCACCCCGCCGTTCTCGACCATGGCCTGGACGTTCGCGCAGCAGCTGGCCCACATGACCGTGAACGGCGCCACGGTGCGACCCGGCGACCTGTTCGCCTCCGGCACCGTGTCCGGGCCGGACAAGTTCCAGCGGGGCAGCTTCCTGGAGCTCAGCTGGGGTGGCAAGGAGCCGGTCGAGCTCAAGGACGGCAGCTCGCGGACCTTCCTCGAGGACGGCGACACGGTCGTGATCACGGCCACCGCGCCCGGCGAGAACGGCACCGTGGTCGGGTTGTCCGAGGTGGCCGGCACCGTGAGACCGGCGGCCTGACGTGATGGAGCCGGCCACTCGGGAGAGTTCGCTGACCCTGGAGCGGGGCCTCGCCCTGCTTCAGGCGGTAGCGGACTCGGACACGGGTGCGCCGAGCATCAGCGACCTGGCCACCGCCATCGGTGCTTCGCGGGCCGCCGTCTATCGGTTGCTGGTGCCGTTGCAGGCCCGCGGCCTCGTGCTGCGGGACGGCTCCAAGGTGCGACTGGGGCTCGGCGTGCTCCAGTTGGCGGCGAAGGTGGTGCCCCAGCTCCGCAATGCCGCCACGCCGCCCCTCAGGGAGCTCGCTGAGGGCGTGGGGGCCACTGCCCATCTCACCGTGGCCGAGGGCCACGAGGCGCAGGCTGTGGCCGTCATAGAGCCCTCTTGGACGACCTATCACGTGGCCTACCGGGTCGGTACCCGTCATCCCGTCACGCGGGGCGCCGGTGGCAAGGCCATGTCCCTGCCGCCCGGCGGTCCCGAGTGGGTCGACAGCACCGGCGAGCTCCAGCCCGGCGCCTACGGTGTCGCCGCCCCCGTGCGCGGCGTGCCGGGGCTGCGGGCCAGCGTCGGCGTGATCTCCATGGAGCCGCTCGACCAGACCGTGGTCGGCCCCCTGGTGGTCGCCGCCGCCGCGGCCGTCGCCCAGGCGCTGAGCTAGACGGTGTGCCGCCAGCTGTAGCGGATCTGGTTGGTGCCGTCGTCGGTGTGCCAGAGCAGGTACAGGTAGGTCCCGTCCGGGCGCTGCACGAACGTCGGGCCGTAGGCGCTGCCGCCGACGCCGGCGTCCGTGCCGGTCGGCCAGTACTCGCCGTCCGGGCTGATCGAGTAGTACAGGTGGTTGTCGCCCGGCACGCCCTTCCAGCCCAGGTAGAGGCCGCCGTCGTAGCCGGCGAGGGTGGGGCTGCCGCTGGTGGTGCCGGCGATCGGCTGGCTGAAGCCGGTCCAGTTCACGCCGTCGGCCGAGGACGAGTAGAAGAGCCGGTTGTCGCCGGGAACGCCCTTCCAGGCCAGGCGCAGGCGGCCGTTGAACACGGTCAGCGCGGGGCTGTCGCTGGTGCCGCCGGGCACGATCGCCGTCGGTCCCCAGTGGATGCCGTCGGAGCTGGCCGCCACGAAGATCCGGGTGTCCCCGGGCACGCCCTTCCACGCCTGGTAGATCAGCCCGTTGAAGACGGTCAGCGCCGGGCCGTCGCTGGTGCCGCCGGGGGTGATCGCCGCCGGTGTCCAGTCGAAACCGTTGCCGGAGGAGGTCATGAACATTCGGTTGTCGCCGTCGATGCCTTTCCAGCCGACGTATATCCGGCCGTGGCTCACGGTCGCGGCCGGATTGCCGCTGGTTCGGCCCGGAAATGTCTGTTGGCTGCCGTAGAGGCCGTTCGTGGTCATTCCGTCGTCGGCGGAGTTCCGCCACACGGCGAAGATGTTCCCGTCGAGGTCGGCCGCCCCGACCCGGCCGGTCACGGAGTAGCCGAGCTCGAAGCGCTGCGGCGGGTTCCAGCCGCTCGTCGCGGCCGCGGCCGGGCCGGCCGCCAGGCCGCCGACCAGCGGCGCGGCCACCAGTGCGGCGACAATTAGTCGTTTGATCTGCATGGCGGACACGCTAGGTCACGGCATTAATTTTTCATTCAATTAGCCGGTGATCGTCTGGTACAGCGCGAACAGTGCGAAGCCGGTGAAAACGAAGCCGGCGATGCGCTGGATCAATTGCGGACGGACCCGGGCGCGAATCTTGCGGCCGATGAGGACGGCGATACCGGCCACCGTGACCAGTGCGAGCCAGGCGCCGATGCCGACGGCGAAGGGATGGCCGTAGTGGGCGGTCAGGCCGGCGGTGGCCAGCTGCGAGGCGTCGCCCCACTCGGCGGCGAACAGCACGCCGAACGAGGTGAGGGCGGCCCGCCGGAAGGAGACCTCGCCGGCGCCGGAACGGGCGGCGTCCTGCTCGCTGTCCTCCTCGGCGCCGAAGCCCTCGCGCAGCAGCATGAAGGCGCCGACGGCGAACATCACCGTGACGATGCCGGCGGTGATCCGTTCCGGCAGCAGCGTCAGCACGCTGCCGAAGGACACGGCGATGACGCACTGCACCAGGAACGCCACGCACACGCCGACGAACACGGGCCAGGCCCGGTAGCGCGTGGTGAGCACCAGAGTCGCGACCAGCGTCTTGTCCGGTAGCTCGACGGCGAGCACCACGGCGAAGGCGGTCAGCAGGACCAGCAGGCTTGCGGCCACAGGGGTCTATCCCTCCCACGTGTGGCCCGACCGGGGGATGACGCGCGAACCCCGACCGGGCGCGAAATCACCCGGCCGGAGGTCTCGTTCGCCCGCACATGGCGGGTGAGGCACCGGATTCCGATGGCGGAACCAGTATGTCGATGGCCTCGCCGAAGCCGCCGAGATGAAGGCGGACCTCGGGAACTACTCCCCTCAGGCGGTATCCATCATACCGTGCGCATCCGTTCACCCGACGCGAGTCGCGTCACAGGCCCACCTCGCCAGCGCTCGGCGGGTCTGCGACCCAGGTCCCTGTGCTCAATGGTGCCCTCGCAAGCTCGGTCACTACGTCCCTGTCCACCCGGGACCAAGGTCCCGGGTAAAGGGGACGCCGGGACCTGAGCGGGAACCCCGGCCCGATGGCACTGTCTTCACCGTGGACGTACTCGATGTGGCCAGGTGGCAGTTCGCGATCACCACCGTCTACCACTTCCTGATGGTGCCGTTGACCATCGGGCTGTCCATTGTGGTCGCGGTCATGCAGACGGCCTGGGTGCGCACGGGGAAGGCGCACTACCTGGCGATGACCAAGTTCTGGGGCAAGCTGATGCTGGTCAACTTCGCCATGGGCGTGGTCACCGGCATCGTGCAGGAGTTCCAGTTCGGCATGACCTGGTCGGCCTACTCCCGCTTCGTCGGCGACGTGTTCGGCGCGCCGCTGGCCATGGAGGGCATCGTCGCCTTCATGGTCGAGTCGACCTTCCTCGGCCTGTGGATCTTCGGCTGGTCGCGGCTGCCCAAGCGGGTGCACCTGGCCTGCCTGTGGGCGGCGGCGCTGGCCTCGACCGCGTCGGCCTACTTCATCCTGTCGGCCAACTCCTGGATGCAGCACCCGGTGGGCATCCAGCTGGTGGACGGCAAGCCGCAGCTCACCTCGATCTGGGCGCTGCTGACCAACAACACCGCCATCGCCGCGTTCACCCACACCGTGTCGGGCGGCTTCGCGGTGGCCGGCACGTTCTTGGTCGGGATCTCGGCCTGGCATCTCTGGAAGAAGCACAAGCTGTCCGCTGTGGACGATGCCGACCGCACGGTCTGGTCGGCCTCGCTCAAGCTGGGCGCCTGGATCGGGATGGTGGCCTTCGCCGCGGTCGCGCTGACCGGCGACACCCAGGGCAAGCTCATGTTCCAGCAGCAGCCGATGAAGATGGCCGCGGCCGAGGCGCTGTGCCACACCGAGGCGCCGGCCAGCTTCTCGATCTTCGCCTACGGCGACGTGTCCCGGCCGGACTGCGAGAACGTCAAGAGCATCACCGTGCCGGCGCTGCTGTCCTTCCTGGCGCACAACGACTTCACCACCGAGGTCAAGGGCGTGCAGGATTTGACCACGGTGTACGAGCAGAAGTACGGGCACAACTACCCGGTGGACCCGAGCCTGGGTGAGCTGTCGGGCAAGCCCATCAACTACGTGCCCGACCTGCCGGTCACCTACTGGGGCTTCCGGTTCATGATCGGCTTCGGCGGTCTCGCGGCCGGCGCGGCGCTGCTGGCGCTGTGGCTGACCCGGCGCGGCCGGATCCCGCGGACCAAGTGGTTCCCGCGGCTGGCGCTGGCGTCGATCGCGACCCCGTTCCTGGCCAACAGCTTCGGCTGGATCTTCACCGAGATGGGCCGCCAGCCGTTCGTGGTGGTGCCCAACCCGACCGGCGTGGACGGCGTGTTCATGTACACCGCGCAGGCGGTGTCGCCGGGTGTGTCGGCCGGCCAGGTGCTGACCTCGCTGATCGCGCTCACCGCGGTGTACGGGGTGCTGGCCGCGGTGGAGGTGTTCCTGCTGGTCCGCTACGCCAAGGCGGGCGTGGCCGGTGTGATGCCGCCGCCGGGCGACAGTGACGGCGACAAGAAGAAGTCCGACGACGACGTGCTCGCGTTCGCGTACTGAGGAGCCTGCCGTGGACCTGCCAACCCTGTGGTTCTGGGTGATCGCCGCGCTCTGGACGGGCTACTTCTTCCTGGAGGGCTTCGACTTCGGCGTTGGCATGCTGACCGGGCTGCTGGCCCGGGACAACACCGAGCGTCGGGTGCTGGTGAACACCATCGGTCCGGTCTGGGACGGCAACGAGGTGTGGGTGATCGTCGCCATCGGCGCCACCTTCGCCGCGTTCCCGCCCTGGTACGCCACCATGCTCTCGGCCGAGTACCTGCCGGTGCTGCTCATCCTGCTGGCGCTGATCGGGCGCGGCGTCGCGTTCGAGTACCGCGGCAAGGTGGACAGCGACCGCTGGCGCCGCGGCTGGGACGTGGTGATCACGCTCGGCTCGTGGATCCCGCCGCTGGGCTGGGGCCTGGTGATCACCGGCGTCGCCACCGGGCTGCCGATCGGCAAGGACGGCGTGCTGGAGGGCGGCCTCGGTGCGCTGTTCACGTGGCCGGCAGTGCTGGGGGCGTTGGCGCTGGCCGGGTTCAGCCTGGTGCACGGCGCGGTGTTCGTGGCGCTCAAGACCGACGGTGAGATTCGAGAGCGGGCGCACGCGTTGGCGCTGCGGGTCGGGTCGTTCTGCCTGCTGCCGCTGGCCGTGCTGATGGTGCTGGTGCAGGTGCGTCAGGGCGGGCTGGTGACGATCGTGATCGCCGCGGTCGGGCTGCTGGCCGGGGCCGGGGCGCTGGTGCGGCTGGCGGCTCGTCGCGAGGGCCAGGCCTTCGCGCTGCTGGGAGTGCTCATCGCCGCCGCGGTGGTGTCGCTATTCGGCTCGGACTTCCCGACCATCATCGCGTCCACTGTGGACCCAAGGTTCTCGCTCACCGTGGCCAACGCCTCGTCCAGCCCGTACACGCTGGGCGTGATCACCTGGGTCGCCGCCTTCGGCGCGCCGGCCATCCTGGTCTACCAGGGCTGGACTTACTGGGTGTTCCGCCGCCGTATCAGCGCGGCGCACATTCCGCCGGTGCACGTGCCGTGAGCCGCGGACCGCTGGGCGACCTGCCGGCGCTGTCGCCGAGCACGCGCCGCGCGTTGGTGGTGTGCGGACTGCTGTCGGTCCTGAACGCCGTGGCCGTG
>DATJJB010000545.1:0-14032 GCA_035492655.1 Kutzneria sp.
CTCGGCGGCTCCGGTTACGTCCGACTGCTGCTGTGCAAGCTGGCCGCCGCGGCTGCGATGGTCGGTCGGGGGCGAGACCGCGATCGCCGTGGTGGTGCTCGGGTTGACCGCCGCGCTGGTCTCGACCTCGCCGGCCGACACCACGCTTCGCCCGACCACCGTCGCCGCGCAGACCGGGACGTGGCCGAGGTGACCGTGACGCTGTCACTGCCGTCCGGCGGGGTCGGCTCGGTGCCTGTGCCCCTGGTGCGGACCAGCGCCGGCCAGTGGCGGCTCGACGTCACCGTGCGCACCACCGGCTTCGACGAGTCGACGGTCCAGGCCGATGCGCGGGTGCGCTGGTTCCCTACTATGTGCGGATGTCGCTCGCCGAGATGTTGGCAGGACTGCGCAGCAGCCGCGGCCTGTCGCAGGAGCAGTTGGCTGAGCAGAGCGGGATCAGCGTCCGTGCGATCGGCGAGATCGAGCGCGGTGCCACACGGCGGCCGCAACGCGAGACGCTCCGGGCGCTCGGCGGAGCGCTGAGTCTGACCGCTGAGGAGCAGGAGGCGTTCACGCGCTCCGCTCGTGCCACGCCGCCGCCTAACACCCGTAAGCGCACGCCTGTTCGCCCGGCACTGCCAGCCCCGGTCACCTCGATCGTCGGCCGGGCCGCCGACCTTGCGGCGGTGCTGCGGCTCCTTGGCGACTCCCGGCTGGTGACGATCACCGGCACGGGCGGGGTGGGCAAGACCCGGCTGGCACTAGAGGTCGGCTGGCGGGCAGCGGGGCGGTTCGACTCCGTGCACGGCCTCGACCTGAGTCCGCTGCGGCATCCCGATGACGTGCCGCAGGCGCTGGCCGAGTCGCTGCGTACGCCTTCTCCGGAAGCGTTGATCGGCGATGGGCGTTGGCTGCTGGTGCTGGACAGTTTTGAGCACGTGGCCGCCGCGGCCGGGACCGTCGCCTCGCTGTTGGCCTCGTGTCCACGGCTGACCGTCCTGGCGACCAGCCGGTCGCCGCTGCGGTTACGCGGCGAACACCTGTGGCCGTTGGCCCCATTGTCCACTCCGGACGGTGATGCCGAACTGGCCTCCAGTGCGGCGGTTCAGCTTCTGGTCGAGCGGGCCGTCGCGGTTCGGCCGGGGTTCGCGCTCACCGCGGACAATGCCGCTGCGGTCGCCGCGTTGTGTCGGCGGCTGGACGGCTTGCCCCTGGCTTTGGAGCTGGCCGCGGCTCGCCTGCGTATGCAATCGCCGGCGCAGGTACTGGCTCAGGTCCGCGATCTGCATGGCGACGCCGTGGATCTGGCTGATCGGCACGTGAGCCTGCGTCGAACGGTCGAGTGGAGCACGCGGGGGCTCACCGATCCCGACAGGCGGCTGTTCGGGTTGCTCGGTGCTTTCGCCGGTGGGGCCGATCCGGTCGACGTCGAGGCCGTACTCGGCGCACCGCCGCTGGCTTTGGCGACCTTGGCCACGCACAGTCTGATCACCGTCGTGGATCGAGCCGGCGGCACCAGGATCGGCATGCTGGACACCATCCGTGAGGTCGTGGAGGACCAGCTCACGTCAGCTGGCGATCGGACTGCGCATGCCGAGCACTTCCTGCGCCTGGTCCGCGACGGCGATCCCCGGCTGGCCGACGAGCTGGACAACGTGCGGGCAGCCATCCAGTATGCCGTCGACTGTATGCCGGAGTTGCTTTCTGTCACCACCGTTCGGGCGCTGACCAGCCATTACGTGGCGCGGGGACGGTTCGCCGAGGGACGGCGAATGCTGACCGCGGTGGCGGCGGTCGCTGATGATGCCCAGGCCTGGGCCCTGCTCGGCGCTGCCGTCCTGGCCAACGAGAGCGGCGACCCCGAGGCCGCACTGGCGTTGGCCCTGTCCGTCACCTTCGATGGTGACCCGGACGGCCAGGCCGCGACGTTGACCCTGATCGGCAACGCCCACAAGTTCGCCGGTCGACACGAGGAGGCCGCTGCCGCGTACACCGGTGTGCTCGACCAGGCCATCTTGGCCGGCGACGCCCGGCGGGAAACCATCGCCCTCAACAACCTCGGCGCCCTGGCCCATGACCGTGGCGCCTACACCGAGGCCATCGGCTTTCACTCCGCCGCCCTCGCCCGTAAACGCGAACTCGGCGACCGGCGCGGCATTGCCGTCGCCCAGCTCAATCTCGGCGCCGTGCGCAACGACACCGGCGATCACCTTGCCGCCGTGGACCTTCTGTCCGAGTCCGCCGCCACCTTCGCCGCCCTCGGCGAGCCCGGCTCCGAGGCCTTCACCTTGGCCCTCCTCGCCCAGGCCCAGGCCGGTTTGACCCGTTGGGACGACGCCGCCTCCACCGCCCACCGCGCCTTGGACCTCGCCCGCCGCGTCGAACACGCCCAAGCCACCGGCCTCGCCCTGCTGGCTCTCGGCCTCACCGCCGCCGCCACCGGCTCCCCCGACGCTTCGACCTTGTTCCAGGAGGCCTTGACCTTCCCCCTCGGTCTCCCCGACCAGGCCCGCATCCGAGACCACTTGGCGCTCTTGACCTGACCGGCTTACGCCTCACCCGCTCGGGCCCGCGTCCGACACCTGGCGCTGCTGGTCCGATTTCCGCCGGCTTTTCCGCCGGTTCCTCCTGGAGTCCGGGCACCGTCATCTCTACTGTTCGCCGGGCCCGCATTCATATCCCCTGAGGAATTCCCATGCCGTTTTCGCCCCGCCTGCTGCTGGCGCCGCTGGTCGCCGCCGCGCTGGCCCTCACCGGCGTCACCCCCGCCGTCGCCGACAACGTCATTCCGCCGCCCCAGAGCGGCGACGTGGTGTTCCTGTGGAGCAACAGCGGCACCACCGGCCTCGACATCAAGTGCATGCAGGTCGATCCGGGACGTCTCGACGACTTCGCCCCCGTCGACCAGTACACCTGCACGCTCCGCAACAACCAGGCCTGGCGGCTCGGGCAGGTCAACGGCGACCCCAACGTGTTCTGGCTGCAGAACGTCGCCAGCGGCAAGTGCCTTGACGACCTCAACTACAGCCTCGTCCAGGGCAACCCCATCGTGCAGTACCGGTGCCTCATCGGCGTCAACCAGCAGTGGCGGTTGAACTGGGACTACAACCGCGGCCAGGCCGAGTTCCAGAACGTGAACAGCGGCATGTGCCTGTCGGTCGACGGCCTCAACTCCAGCAACTACCGCCGTCTCGTGCAGAACCCCTGCTACGGCTTCGCCAACGAACGTTTCGACCCCATGTACCCCGCCTGACTCCCGTTGCTCGCAGGCCCGACCCGCCCGGGTCGGGCCTGTGTTGCGTCGGCCTCGGTAACGGTTCGGTCAAGTCAGGCATCCTCCCCGGCGGGCGTACGTCTAAGAGCCACACCCGGCGAGGGGGAATAAAATGAGCAAGCGAGCGGACTTCTACGACGCCCCGGCCCACGACTATCTGCGCTACTGGGACGGCCGCGACTACGAGAACGCCGCCGAGCAGGCCGCGATCCGGCGGCTGCTGGACGGGCAGCACTTCGACCACGCCGCCGACATCGGTGGCGGTTACGGCCGGCTTTGCGTGCTGCTGCAGGAGTTCGCCGACCGCGTGACGCTGGCCGAGCCCAGCAGCCGGCAGTTGGACATCGCCACCACCTTCCTGGCCGACCATCCCCGCATCGAGCACCGCCAGATGCAGGCCGACGCCTTGGCCTTCGACGACGCCGCGCTCGACCTCGTCACCATGATCCGGGTCATGCACCACATTCCCGAGCCCAGCACCGAGTTCGCCGAGATCGCCCGGGTGCTGCGTCCCGGCGGCACCGCCGTGATCGAGGTCGCCAACCTCGCCCACGCCCGCAACCGTGTGCGCTATCTGTTGAAGGGTCAGCGAATTCCCCACCTGCCGGTCGACATCCGCTCCCCCGAGAACCGCCACGACGACGAGATCGCCTTCGTCAACCACAATCCCCACACCGTCATCGAGCAGCTCTCCCGCGCCGGCCTGCGCACCGAGCACATGCTCTCCGTCTCCAACCTGCGCAGCACCACCCTGAAGAAGGTGCTGTCGCACCGTGTTCACGTCGCCGCCGAGGTCGCCAGCCAGCGCATGCTCGCCCACACCTTCTTCGGCCCGAGCGTCTTCCTGTTGCTCCGCAAGGTCTGACGCGACGGTCCGGCTCCTACGTGTTGTGGGAGCCGGACTTTGACATGCCGAGCATCAGCGGGCGGTGCGAACGCCGCCGTTGACGTGGATCACCTGGCCGGTGAGGCGGGCGGAGTCGGGGTGCGCGAGGTCGGGCGCGGCCACCAGGCGGTGGCCGCGCCACAAAGAACCGAGCCGGGTCAGGCGTTCTGGTTCAGCTGCGTCGCCTTCACGGCCTTGGCGACCTGGGTGCAGTCGGACGTCGTGGTGCCGGCGACCTTGGCCCGAGCGTTGCTGGTGCACGCGGTGTTCAGGGCGTTGCCGAGGTCCTTGAACGTGGCGGTGGAGCGGAGCAGGTTCTCCACCTTCCACCACAGCGCGATGGACTTGTCCTCGCCGATGCCGCGAATGGTCTGCCCGTTGAAGGTGTCGCCGTCGGTGATCAGGTAGTCGACCTTGCCCACGACGCCGGCGTCGGTGTGCTCCTCACCGTCGGGCCCGACCCAGTACTGGCCGTTGACGCGGTCCGGGCCGGGGCCCTCGCCGGAGTTGGCCGGCGTCTTCATGTCCCGCACCTGGCCGAGCGACGAGCCGGCGCCGAGCAGCCAGCGGTTGGCGCCGGCGGCGTTGGGGTCGTTGGACTTCAGCGCGATGAACTTGCCGAACACGTCGGACATGCCCTCGTTGATGGCCGCCGCGTAGCCGCCGGCCAGTGCCGAGGTGTGCTGGGTGACGCCGTGGGTGAGCTCGTGCCCGGTGATGTCCATCGTGGTCACGCCTTCACCGAAGGCCATCTGCTCGCCGTCCCAGAAGGCGTTGGCCCACGGGCACTGCTGGTGCCGCAGGCCGTCGCGCCCGGTGCTGATCTCGCACATGCGCACGGTGCCGCGCAGGGCCTTGCCCTTGCCGTCGCCGAAGTTCGCGCCGATGTTGGCGGTCAGGTCGTAGCCGGTGTACTTGCTGTAGAACGACTGCGCCGCGCCGAAGTAGTCGTAGACCTTGTTGACGTCGGTGGTGGCGACGGCCGCCTGGCCTTCGCCGCGGGTGACACCGAAAGCCAGCCCCGCGCCGCACCGGATGTCCGCCTCGGTGGCGACGTCCAGGTCGACGATCTTGCGGTTGGCGTCGCACACCACGCGGTTGACGGCGTGCTTCGTCTCGCCCCAAACGGTCAGCACCTTGCTGCTCTCGGCGCCGACGACGACCGTCCACTTGTCCTCGGGGTCGGCCCCGTGCACCGGCACGAAGTAGGCCGGCACGGCCGACGCCGGGGCGCCGTCGGTGGCCAGGCTCGAGTCGTACCAGTAGGTCTGCACGGCGTCGGCGCGCAACCCCTTGGCCGTGCTGTTCTTCGCCGCGACGGCGGCGACCGCCGCGGTGCTGGCCTTGGCCTGCGCGGTGGCGCCGGCGGCCGGGAACGCGCCGGTGCTGCGCTGCGAGGTCTTGCCGACGGCGGCCAGCAGGGCGCCGGAGGCGTCCAGATCCTGGACGACCTGGGCGCCGAACACCGGCACCCCGTTGATCTTCTGCTGGAGGCGGGCCACGCTGCCGCCGGGCAGCTGCCGAACGTCGGAGAGCACCAGTTCGCCGACCGACAACCCGAACTGCTGGGCCAACTTCGCCGTGTGGGCCTGCGCCGCCGACGCCGTGCTGGCGCCGTTCGGCGCGGCGACCGGGGTGCCCGGCTCGACCGCGATGACCCGCCCCGCACCGTCCGTGCTGACCTGGTCGCTCGGCGCGGACGTGGTGGTGGCGTCGGCGAGCCCGCCCGCGATGAGCGAGGACGCGGCCAACGCCGCCGCGACGACGGCTGCTCTGCTGGAGAACATGTGGGTGGAACCTTCCGCAGGGAGGTCAGCTGACGTGACCCGTGCGGAAATCCTGAGCGACCGTCGACAATCCTTTTAGGGCAGAAAGTCGGTCTCGCACCCGCCGAACGGCGGGTTGAAACGGAATGTCTGATGTGCCGGAAATCAGCCCACGGTGACCACCTTCGCCCAGGGCGGCGGCTGATCGGGCACATAGTCGGGGTCTTCCGGCCGGCGCGGCCGGTTGAACAGGCCCACCACGGTGCGACACGGCGGGCGCGCCCCCGGCCACGGGGTCTGTCCGTCGGTCAGGGCCACGATGGCGTCCGGGCTGCTACGCAGGGCGGTGTCGAAGCCGGCGCGCAGGTCCGTGCCGCCACCGCCGATCAACGGGATCCCCTCGGCCTGGCACAGCGGACCGGTGACGTGGGCGGCGGCATCGCAGGACAGCACGGAGACGTGATCACGCCGGCCGCCCAGCGCGCGGGTGATCGCGGCGATCTCGAGGATCGCGCTGCCGAGCTCGGTGTCGCTCACCGACCCGGAGGTGTCGACGATGACGCACACCCGGGGCGGCCGACGGCGCAGGCTGGGCAGGACAACGCCGGGCAGACTGGCCGAACGGCGCGCCGGGCGGCCGTAGGTGTAGTCCTCGCCGGAGCCGGAAATGGCCGAGCGAAGCGCCGCACCCAGCAGTTCTCGCCAAGGCTGCGGCGGGTGGAACGCCTCCTCGGCCCACCGCTGCCACCCCTTCGGCACGTCTCCAGGACTGCCGTTGATGCCTTGTGCCACCCGGAATCGGATGGCGTCCCGCTCGTGCGCGCTGAGCCCATGCGCGCCGTCCGGGCCGAGATCCCACGGCCGGGGCAGGCCGTCGGCCCCGCTGCCGCATTCCAGCCAGGCCCAGTCGTCGGTCCACGGCCCGAGCGTGAACCGGCCGAGGTACTCCTCCATCAGCAGGTGCGAGGGCAGCGCGAGCTTGCGCGGGAGGACGGCATCCTTGGGGCACGGCAGTCCGTGGCCGAACACGTCGTCGTTGATCTCGCAGTCGGCGGCGATGTTCATCCGCAGCCGCTCGCCCGGCTCGGTCAGCTCGTGCTCGGCGGCGTACCGGTCGCCGCGTCCGTGATGGTCGCGCAGCAGGTGCGACACCTCGTGCACCCACACCCCGGCCAGCATGGCCAACGGCATACTGTCTACGAACCGCGGCGAGACGTAGCAGCGCCAGTGTTCGTCCACGGCCATCGTCGGCACGTGCTGCGATTCCACCGGGTGCAAGGCGAACAACGCCGTCGCCAGGTAGGGCCGGCACCGCACCGCGTGCAGCCGCGCGGCGAAGAGCTTCTCCTCGTCCATGCTCATCGGACACCACCGACGACCCGGTCCGCCCGCTGCGACAACGACACCACACCGGCCAGCCGTTCGATCGCCGCCGGGACCTGCCAGTCGTCACGGCGCAGCGCGGCCAACGTGGTCGCCGGCACGACGACCAGGTCCGGCACGCCGGTTTCCAAGGCCAGCACCAGCAATGCCCACGCCGCGTCCCAACGGGACTGATCCGGCCGCTTGCGCACGGCCGCCACCACGCCGTCGAGCACGGTCTGGCGCAGGTCGCCACGTTCGGGCAGGACGGCCGATGCCGGGTCGGCGAGCAGCGTCTCCGGGTCCGGCAGGTCCATCCGGTCCATGCTGGCCAACAACTCCAGGCCCGGACCGTCGCCGACGGCACCCCGCACCAGCATGGACAGCACGTCACGCGAGGTGCCGGCCGCGGTGGCGAACGCGATCAACCGCAGTGTCATCTCCCAGCTGCGTGGCGACGGCCAGGGTCCGCCGCGACGGGCGTCACTCTTCGGCAGCTGATGGACAAGTCCGGGGCGGGCGGCCAGCAGCTCGCAGACGGATCGACGGGCGAACGCCACGGATTCGCGCAGCCGCCGCGGGTCCAATCGGGGCAGCGCCGCCCGTGGCCAGGTCCCGCCCAGGCCTCGCACCACGACGTCGTGATCGTGTGTCCACTGTAGATGGACGAAGCGGTTGGCCAGCGGCGGACTCAGCTCCCAGCCGTCAGCCGCGGAGGAGCGAGGGTTGGCCGCGGCCACGATCCGCACGCCCGGCGGCAGCCGCAGGGTGCCGACGCGGCGTTCGAGCACGAGGCGCAGCAGCGCGGCCTGCACGGCCGGCGGCGCGGTCGACAGCTCGTCCAGGAACAACAGGCCTTGGCCGGCGCGAACAAGTTGCACAGCCCAGTCCGGCGGGGCCATCGGCACGCCCTGCACCGCGGGATCGTCGCCGACCACGGGCAGCCCGGAGAAGTCGGACGGCTCGTGCACGCTGGCGATCACCGTGGTCAGCGGCAGGTTGAGGGAATCGGCGAGGTGGTTCAGCGCCGCGGTCTTGCCGATGCCCGGTTCGCCCCACAGCAACACCGGCAGGTCGGCGGAGACGGCCAGCGTCAAGGCTTCCAGCTGGCTGTCCTCGCGCGGTTCGGTGGTGGTGTCGTGCAGCAGGGCGAGCAGGTCGGCGGCGGCGTTCAGCGCAGTGTTTTCCCTGGTAGCAAGCATGTTTGGTCACCTTGGGGTCGAGTCGGGACCACGCGAGGCGCGGTGCGAGGTCAGCGAGAAGACGCGTGGCGCGGACGGGCGCGAGTCGCGCGGCGGCAGCTGTCCTTACAAGACGGATGTGTGGCGAAGCCGGCCAGGCCGGCGCGATACAGGCCGTGCGCCAACCGGCGCGCGGCCTCCGGCTCGTCCTCAGGGTTCTGAATCGCTTGCAGGCAGGGCGAAGCGGTGCCACCCAAGGCGGCCAGCAGCTCCTCGCGGCGGAATTCGTCGGGACTATGGTCCAGCGCGACGAGTTTCCCGTCCACGAAGGCGATTCGATGCGTGGTGCCACAACACTGGATGAGCCGTGGGCCGTCCGGCGGCCGTGCCGAATGGAGCGGTCGGTGATCCGGCACGAGGGCCGACGCGACCAGCGGATGAAGCCGGTCGGCGTTGATCAGCCCGCTGCGCAACAATTCCAGGTCGGGCGGCACCCAGGTCGCGGCGTCGGGCAGCACCGGTCCGGCGCGGCCGGTCGCGATCTCGCCGGTGACCGGATTCAGGACCAGCTGGTGCTTGGCGCTGAGCCGCACGGTGACGACGCCGTCCGGACGTCCTTCCGCGTGCAGCACCAGCGCGGCCTCGGCCTGCCATCGGTGCGAGGCACAACTGCCGGCGAGCCAGTGCTTGGCCCCGGACCGCTCCCCCAGCTCGCCGGCCCGCCGCGCATCCCACAGGTGGCGGTGCAGGTCGAGACGGAACCGCCGGTCGGGATGGGGATGTGGATGCCCGCCCGCCCCGGCGCGAGGTCGGGACGGGTCCCACAGCGCGAGGCTGATCCGCTCGCCCGCGGCCGCCCAGCCCGGCGGTGTGCGCGCCACCAGGTGCTGCGCATTGCCGTACCGGGCAAGGGAAACGGTGAGACCCGGCCGTAACAGGCCGTCGGTGACCCGTGGGAAATGCCAGCGCAGCAGGTCAGGGGCCAGCTGTCGCAGATCGGCCCGCACCTCGGCCGCGAACTGCCGGCCGAGGTCCCGCAGGTGCAGATCCACGTCGACGCGCGCGGCCGCGCAGGCCCCGGCCCAGTCGCCGGCCAGCCGGCGGGCGGTCGCTGACTCGATCATCAACGGCGGCACGGCGGACTTGCGCACGCGCGCCCAGAAAAGGAGGCGGGAATCCTCGTTCGCGGTCAAAGGGTGCATCAGCACTCACCTTTGGCGAACGGGACCCCCGATCTGCTCACGTAGGTAGCCATCGCGGCGAGAGTACAAGATCCGCGGGCCGGTGCGAAAGGGGTTGTCTCACCAGGCGTCCGGGCTGACCCCCTGCATCGACGGCTGGAAGGTGCCCACCTGCACCGACTTGAGGTCCAGCTCCGGATACTCGGCCGCGTGGCCGTCGTCGCCGATCAGGCTGACCACGGTGGTCGGCGCGCCCGGGATGGTGAGGTTCGTGGTGGTGGCCACGTAGGTGTCGTTGTCGCCCTTGCCGCCGAAGACCAGCTTCACACCGGCGAAAGCCGACTGGCCGGGCTGGATGGTGGTCTTGGTGGCCGCACCGGGCTGGCTCACCTTCTGCACCGGCACCGCGAGGGAACCATTGGCGGCGTTGAGGAAGCTCAACGTCGGCCAGCCGTCCACGGTCAGCGGCCTGGTGCCCTTGTTCGTGACGACAAGGATTTCCGAGCCCGGCGCCTGCTGGTGGACCAGCTCCGCACCGATCTTGCCCTGGACGTTGCCAGCGTTCTGCGCCGCCGCCGGGGACACCGCAGCGCTGCTGCTGGTCGTGTTCGTCGCCGCCCCGGTCGCGCTGGAAGCGCCGCAGCCGGTCACCATCGCCGCGGTCGCGGCCAGTGCGGCGGCGCCGAGGATCGTCCGAATCCGAGTCATGCGCACCTTCCAGGTTCGTGGAGTCCTTGCAAGGTAGACGCGCGGACCCGGCTCAGGTTGATCGCCGACGACGGTTCCGGTCGAACAGGCAAGGCCGCTGCCCGCTCAGGCCGGTTGGGCGACCACGGCCCGGGTTTCGCGCTGCCGACGAGCAACCGTGCGCTGGACGATGAAGTACTCGGCGACGAGGACGTTGCCCAGCAGGGAGAGCCAGGCGCTCGAGGTGTAGACGTCGCGGAACTGGAGGGCCGGGATCACCGGCATCAGCGCGGTGCCGAGCATCAGGTAGAGGCGCAGGGTGACGGCGGCGAAGGTCAGGGTGTAGTTGCGGATCATCCAGATCCGGTGCTGCCGCACCTCGCCCCGCCGGATCGTGCGATAGCCCTGGTAGGCGGTGTACAGCCAGGCCACGATCAGCACGGAGAACGCGACCTGCAACGGGAACCCGCTGGGTGTGACCACGGTCGCGTACGAGGCGGCGGCCGCGGCCCCGACGACGGAGATCAGATAGACGCGCCCGACGACCCGGTGCACCCGGGGAAAGCGGGCCCGTAACCGGGGCACGAACTGCCATGGCCCGAGGACGAGCGTCAGCCCGGCGGGCACGGCGTGCACGACCACGCTCGTGTAGTAGCCGACGATCGCACGGTCGATCGGGATGGTCGAGCGGCCGAGCAGGTACGGGGTCACGAAGTAGCCGGCGATGCCGATCGCCAGCACGGCCAGCAGGCTCCACAGGACCCACCACCAGCGGCGGCGGGCGGTCGGCGACAGGGCGGCAGTCGACATGTGAACTCCCAGGTGAGCGATCATTACGGACGTAAGGTTACGGCCGTAACCTTACGAGCGCAACGCCTCACAGGGATAAGTTTTCACGTGTAAGCTCACGCCCATGGCCGACGAGGCGACCGCCAGCACCCGACCCCGCAACCGCCGCGGCGAGGGCGCCCGCCTGCGCGACGACATCGTCGACGCGGCGGTGGAGCTGCTGGACGAAACCGGCAACCAGAGCGCCGTCTCGCTGCGTTCGGTGGCCCGCCGGATCGGCATCGCGGCGCCCTCGATCTACCGGCATTTCCCGGACCAGCCGGCGATCATGCTGGCCGTGGTGCAACGGGCCTTCGGCGAGCTGGAGACGTACCTACGCGACGCGACAGCCGCCGCCGGCAACGACGATCCCCGACGGCGGCTGTACGCCTGCTGCTACGCCTATCTCCACTACGCGCAGGAACATCCCGAGCGCTACCGCACCATGTTCGGCGGCACCTGGATGCCCGTGCTGGATGACGACACATCAGTGACGGTGCGGGAGGTCGAGGCCCTCGGCGACGCCTCCATGCAGCTACTGGCCGACGCGCTGCGCGACTGCGTGACCGCCGGCCTGTCCCGCGTCACCGACATCGGCGCCGACTCCGTCGCACTCTGGCTGGGCCTGCACGGACTGGCCCACCAGCGGGCGGTGACCGTCGCCTTTCCCTGGCCGCCGGACATCGCCGAACGCATCATCGCCTCGATGGCGCAGCTCACTTCTTCGCCGGCTCCGAGCCCGCGGCCTTGACGATCCCGTCCCCCTCGGCCACCGCGTCCCACAGGCCGCGCTCGACCCGGATCTTCCTGGTCTCGCCGGTCGACAGCTGCACCTTCAGGTACCGGTAGAGGTTCGAGCCGTCGGTCAGGCCGCGGGTCTTGTCGACGACCACGCCTTCCCACGCCTCGTCCGGGCTGGGCTTTCGCGATGTGAACATGGCACAAGTCTCGGGGACCGGCCCGGCTCCGCAACTCGACCAGGCAGCGAGAACGCCATCAACCATTCGGTTGATGGCGGACATCAACCAGCATCATCGCGAGGACGAGAGCGGCGGCGATCAGCCAGCCGCCGATCACGTCGCTGAGGTAGTGCACGCCGAGGAACATCCGGGTGAAGCCGGTGATGAGAGGCAGCACGACAGCCACCACGGACCAGGCCCAGCGGCGGGTCGCCAGCGGCCAGGCCAGCCGCAGCAGGACGGCACAGGCCATGGCCGAGGTCAGCGAGTGCCCGGACGGGAAGGAGCCGCCGACGGCGTGCGACACCGGGTCGATCCAGTGTGGACGGTCACGGCCGATCAGCACCTTCAACCCGCTGTCGAGAATCCCGGCCAGCGCCGTGGTGGCCAGAATCCAGACGCCGGTTCGGGGCCGACGTCGAGCCAGCAGCCACAGGCCGATGAAGATGAGGATCGCCCGAAACGTCCATGGCTGGAACACATCGGTCCAGACCTGCGCCGCGGTGACGAACCCCGGATGGCCCAGTGCAAAGCCGTGCAGGCCGTTGGCGACGACGTGGTCGACGGCCAGCACGGGGCCGAAGGACGTCGCGACGGCCACCGTGACGACGACACTGGCCACCAGGAGGACCAGCAGCAGCACCATGTCAGCAACCTACTGGACGCACCGCTCGGTAGTAGGTGATGGTGCCCAGCACGGGGTGTCGACGGGTCATGGCCTTGTCGCAGTCGAAACCGGTCGCGCTCAGCAGCTTGGCGATGCCGGCGTCGTGGTTGTCGGCCAGGTTGCCCGACTTCACCATGCGCTGGGCCAGGAAGCCGTGCGCCCCATGGGCGTGCCCGGCGAAGTCGACCAGGTGCAGGCGACCGCCGGGCCGCAGCACCCGCAGCACCTCGGCCGCGGTGGCGATCTTGGTGTCGTGGTCGAGATGGTGGAACATCAGCGCCGACAGCACCCGGTCGAAGCTGCCATCGGCGTAGGGCAGCTCCTGACCGTACCCGCGTTCGAAGCGGATTCCGTTGAGGCCACGGGCTTTGCGCTCGGCCCGGGCCAGCGCCAGCGGATCCGGGTCGGACCCGACGAGTTCGACCGAGGGATGCGTCCGCTTGGCCCGAATGGTCAGGTTCCCGGTGCCGCAGCCGATCTCCAGCACCCGCTGCCCGGCGGCCAGTTCGGCCTGGTCGATCAGGGCGCCGTGCACCCGGGCCGCGCCCAGCAGCCGGGTGAACACGTCGTAGTACGGCAGGAAGGCGTCGCGGCCGGCGGCCGGCACATAGGGACGATGTTCTGTCATACCTCCATGGTGACCCCCTGATGGCTGAGGATGCCCGGTCGATTGTTGGCGAAAGTAGGACTATCTTCGGCTCATGACCGACATGACCAGGGCGGTCCGGTACCGCACCGGGGTACCGGTCTACAGCTATCGGACCTCGCCGGGCGTGCCGCCGGTGTCGGTGCTGCGGATGGACGCGATGCACCAGACCGCCGATTTCCGGCGGCACATCCACGACTTCCCGGTGCTGATCTACATCGAGCGGGCCGGCGACCTGGAAGTGGGCGTCCCGCCGGCCCGGGCCCACGACGGCGACGCGTACGTGGTGGCCGCCGGCGCGGTGATCGACCCGACTCGTGCGGCCGGGCTGGAGGCGGCGTCCGCGCTGTACTTCGACCCGGCCGCGCTGGCCGGTGACGGGCAGGCCTCCTGGCGGGCCCATCCGTTGCTTTTCCCTTTCCTCCATGGGATTCGCGGCGGGCTGCTGCGCCTGCACGTGCCGCCGGACCGCCAGCCGGCCTGGACCGCGGCCATCGCCGGCATCGAGCGGGAGCTGGCCGACCGCGCCGCCGGCTACCAGCAGGCCGCGCTGGCCCACCTCACGCTGCTGTTGGTCGACGTGGCCCGGCTGGCCACCGATGTGGTCGGGGAT
>DATJJB010000546.1:0-2050 GCA_035492655.1 Kutzneria sp.
GAGCCGTACGCCGTCTCGAGATCGAAGAGATGGCGCTGGCGAAGGAGTCCGACCCGGCGTCGGTGGAGCGCCTGGAGCGGCTGCGCGCCGAGCTGGCCGACAAACGCGAGCAGCTGGCCGCGCTCAGCGAGCGCTGGAAGAACGAGAAGGGCTCCATCGAGAAGGTCCGTGAGCTCAAGGAGGAGCTGGAGCAGCTGCGCGGCGAGTCCGAGCGGGCCGAGCGGGACGGCGACCTCGGCCGTGCCGCCGAGCTGCGCTACGGCCGGATCCCGGAGCTGGAGAAGCAGCTCGCGGCCGCCGTGGAGACCGCGGCCAAGAAGGAAGAGCTGATGCTCAAGGAGGAGGTCGGCCCGGACGACGTCGCCGACGTGGTCAGCGCGTGGACCGGCATCCCGGCGGGACGGCTGCTCGAAGGCGAGACGGCCAAGCTGCTGCGGATGGAGGACGAGCTCACCCGACGCGTCGTCGGCCAGGCCGAGGCCGTGCGGGTGGTGTCCGACGCGGTGCGCCGGACCAGGGCCGGCGTCGCCGACCCGGACCGCCCGACCGGCTCGTTCCTGTTCCTCGGCCCGACCGGCGTCGGCAAGACCGAGCTGGCCAAGGCGTTGGCCGAGTTCCTGTTCGACGACGAGCGGGCGATGATCCGCATCGACATGAGCGAGTACGCCGAGAAGCACTCGGTGGCCCGCCTGGTCGGCGCGCCGCCCGGGTACGTCGGCTACGACCAGGGCGGCCAGCTGACCGAGTCGGTGCGCCGCCGCCCGTACGCGGTGGTGCTGCTGGACGAGGTGGAGAAGGCTCACCCGGACGTGTTCGACGTGCTGTTGCAGGTGCTGGACGACGGTCGGCTGACCGACGGCCAGGGCCGCACGGTGGACTTCCGCAACACGATCCTGGTGCTGACCTCCAACCTGGGCTCGCAGGCCATCGCCGACCCGCTGCTGACCGAGCAGCAGCGCAAGGACGCGGTGCTGTCGACCGTGCAGCGGCACTTCAAGCCGGAGTTCCTCAACCGGCTGGACGACCTGGTGGTGTTCCACGCGCTGGCCACCGAGGAGCTGACCGCGATCGTCGACATCCAGGTGAACCGGCTGGCCAAGCGGCTGTCGCAGCGCCGGCTGACCCTGGAGGTCTCGCCCGCGGCCCGCGACTGGCTGGCGCTCAACGGGTTCGACCCGATCTACGGCGCCCGCCCGCTGCGCCGGCTGGTGCAGTCCTCGATCGGCGACCAGCTGGCCAAGGAGCTGCTGGCCGGCGAGATCCGGGACGGCGACACGGTGGTCGTCGACGCCTGGGAGGACAACTCCGGCCTGATGGTCGGACGGTCGCTCACCAGCTGACGGCTGCCCCCGGCTGATGCAGGGAAGGACGCCTTACCTGCGTTCAACGCAGGTAAGGCGTCCTTCCCTGCATCACGGGAAGTCGCATCGCGGCGGTTGGCGGGCGCATCGTTACCCCTTCGCGGGAGAACTGACCCTGTAGTGATCTTCGTAATCGGCCGGTCGGCCGCTACCCTGCCTGTTGTGATACCTGCGTGGGTCTGGTTCACGGCGTTCGTCGTCCTGGCGGTGGCCGGGTTGGCACTGCTGGCGACAGACCGCGCCCAACGGACGGCTCGTAACCGGGAGCGTCGGCGTTGGGCGGGGTTGCGCGGCTGGCAGTTCGCCGAGACAGACCACGTGCTGCCGACCCGCTGGCACCACGGGGCCATCGCCTACTACGGCAGCGGGGTGGCCCGCGACGTCGTCGCCGGCTCCACCTTCACCGCCGACGGGCGTCGCCAGGTGTACGTGCTGGACCTGGAGAACGGCGGCAAGGTCAACTCGGTGCTGGTCGGCATCCGCTGCCGCCGCACCCACCCGGTGGTGGTCGAGCTGTGGCTGCCCAGCGTGCCCTTCCAGCGGGAACAGATGCCCGACCTGCTCGGCCCGGTCGGCCAGCGCTACGCCTTCGTGTCCGACCTGACCGCCGCCCGCATGCTCATCACGCCCGACCTGGTCGAGGCGGCCGAGGAGATCGGCGGCGACGTCACCGTGGTCTGGCTGGAGGA
>DATJJB010000547.1:0-6944 GCA_035492655.1 Kutzneria sp.
GCGTTCTCGATCCGGTACCGGGGCTTGGACGTCCGCGCCGGCGCGCCACGGCGCAGCCAGGCCAGCTCCTTGCGGGCCAGGTTGCGGCGCTTCTCCTCCAGCGTGTCGGCCAGCCGGGCCCGCTCGGCGCGGGCGTAGATCCAGTCCGCGTAGCCGCCCTCGTACTGTTCGACCGCGCCGCCGACGACCTCCCAGGTCCGGGTGCACACCGTGTCCAGGAACCACCGGTCGTGGGTCACCACCACCAGCGCGCCCCGCCGGGCCAGCAGGTGCTCGGCCAGCCAGCGCACGCCCTCCACGTCAAGGTGGTTGGTCGGCTCGTCCAGCACGAGCAGGTCCAGCTCCTTGATCAACGCCGCCGCCAGCGCCACCCGACGGCGCTCGCCGCCGGACATCGTCCCCACCGGCGAGTCCAGGCCCAGCGCCGTGATGCCCAGGCCGTCCAGGATGGACCGCACGCGGGCGTCCGACGCCCACTCGTGCTCCGAGGCGTACCCGTGCGGGTCCAGCACAGCCGCGCGGACCGTGTCGCCGATCAGCTCGGTGCGCTGCGTCACCACCGCCATCCGCAGGTCCCTGGTCTGGCTGACCCGCCCCTCGTCCGGGGGCTCCAGCCCGGTCAGCACCTCGAGGAGCGTGGTCTTGCCGCCCCCGTTCAACCCGACGACCCCGATCCGGTCGCCCTCGTTGACCCCGAGGGACACGGTGTCGAGCAGGGCCTTCACGCCGTACGACTTGCTGACGGCTTCCAGGTTGACGAGATTTGCCACTCGAAGAGCGTACGGGCCTAGGCGTGCACCTCGGGCGGGGTGGGGCGGGCAGCGTCGTCGCCGGTGACCACGCGGGCGCCGGCGACCGGGCCCTGCGCCACCCGCACCGTGCGGCACACGCCGGCGCCGGAGAGCTCGGCGGCGACCCGGACGGCGGCGTCGCCGTCGGAACAGAGGAAGGCACACGTCGGCCCGGAGCCGGAGACGATGCCGGCCAGGGCCCCGGCATTGACGCCGGCACGGAGCGTGCGGCGCAGGCCGGGGCGCAGCGAGACGGCGGCGGCCTGGAGGTCGTTGCCGAGCAGCAGGGCCAGCTGGTTGGGGTCGCCGGAGGTCAAGGCCTCCAGCACGGGCTCGACGGCGCCGACGCGCGGCGGGTTGCCGTCGACGCGCAGGCGGTCGAGCTCGCGGAAGACCTCGGGCGTGGACAGGCCGCCGGTGTCGAGGGCCATCACCCAGTGGTACGTGTGCCGGGACAGCACGGGCACCAGCTGCTCGCCGCGGCCGGTGCCCAGGGCCAACCCGCCCTGGAGCACGAACGGCACGTCGCTGCCGATCTCGGCGGCCACGGTGGCGAGCTCGTCCCGGCCCATCTCCAGCCGCCACAGGTGGGCCAGGGCGACCAGGGTGGCGGCGGCGTCGGCGCTGCCGCCGGCCATGCCGCCGGCCACCGGGATGCCCTTGTTGATGCTGATCCGCAGCTTGGGCTCGTCCGGGTCCCGGCCGACGTGCGCGGCCAGCGCCCGCACGGCCTTCCAGACCAGATTGGACTGGTCGGTCGGCACGTCCTGCGCGCCCTCGCCCCGCACCTCCAGCCGCGACTCGTCGGCGACGGCGACCGTCACCTCGTCGATCAGCGACAACGACTGGAACAGCGTCGTCAGGTCGTGGTAGCCGTCGGCGCGAAGGTCACCCACGGCGAGATGCAGGTTGACCTTCGCCGGGGCCCGGACGGTCACTGGGGTCGGTACGACGGCTAGCACCCGTCCAGCCTACGGGCTGTCGCCGTGCTGGCTAGAACGCCGGCAGCACCGAACCGTGGAACGTCTGGTCGATGTAGTCCTTGACCTGCGGGGAGTTGAGCAGCTCGGCGAGCTCCTTGATCCGCTTGTCACCTGCCAGTTCCGGCCGCGTCACAAGACCGTTCGCGTTCGGGTTGCCCTGGGCCTTCTCGATCAGCACGGCCGCCTTGGTGTCAAGGCCCGCGGCGAGCGCGTAGTTGCCGTTCACGATCGACGCGTCGGTGTCCTCCAGGCTGCGCGGCAGCTGGGCCGCCTCCAGCTCGACGAACTGAAGGTGCTTCGGATTGTCGGCGATGTCGCGCGGCGTCGCGGTGCTCTCGGTGCCGGGCTTCAGCTTGAGCAGACCGTTGTCGGCCAGCAG
Source organism: Kutzneria sp. (assembly GCA_035492655.1). Classification (GTDB taxonomy): domain Bacteria; phylum Actinomycetota; class Actinomycetes; order Mycobacteriales; family Pseudonocardiaceae; genus Kutzneria. Next base: position 2,154 of record DATJJB010000547.1, read on the forward strand.
CTTGAGCGCCCGCGCCTCGTTGCTGGTGTCGTTGGGCACACCGATCTTGGCGCCGTCGGGCAGGTCGGCCGGCTTGTGTGCCTTCTTCGAGTACAGCCCGAGCGGCTCCAGGTGCACCGCGGTGACCCAGCTCAGCTGCGCGCCGTGGCTCTGCTCGAAGTCGGTGAGGTACGGCTGGTGCTGGAAGTAGTTGGCGTCCAGTGACTTGTCCACCAGCGAGGTGTTCGGCGTCACGTAGTCGGTGAACTCCTTGACCTGGATCTTCAGGCCCTTGGCCGGCGCCAGTTTGTCGGCGACGAACTGGAGGATCTGGCCGTGCGGAGTGGGGCTGACGCCGACGACCAGCGGAGCGTTCGGGTCGGCGGCCGCGCCGCCGCCCGTCCCGCAGGCGGCCGCGGTGGCCGTCACGAGGGCAGCAAGGAGCGCAACACGGAGCTTCATGGGACTGTGGTTCCTCGAATGTCAGGCAGTGACGCGGCGACGGCGGTCGATCAACCGCGAGGACACGTCGAACAGCAGTTGGATGAGCATGGCGAGGGCGCCGAGCACCAGCACCGTCGACCAGAGGACCCGGTCGTCGTAGCGCTGGTAGCCGTAGCGAATGGCCAGGTCGCCAAGGCCCTCGCCGCCGACGACCCCGGCCATGGCGGAGAAGCCGACGAGGGTGACGGCCGTGACGCCGACCGCGGACACCAGTGCCGGGGCGGATTCGCCCAGCAGCACGGACCGCACGATGCGGGCCCGGGTGGCGCCGGTGGTGACGGCCGCCTCGACCACGGTCGCGTCCACCTCACGCAGCGCGGACTGGACGAGCCGGCCGAGGAACGGCACCGCCCCGATGGCCAGCGGCACGATCGCCGCGGTCGGGCCGATCGAGGTGCCGATCAGCGGACGGGTGACAACCTGTTGCAGCAGCACGATGAGCACGATGAACGGCAGCGATCGGCCGAAGTCGACCACGGTGCCCAGGATCCGGTGCAGCACCGGCACGGGCCGCAGCCCGTCCGGCGCCGTCACGTGCAGCAGCACGCCGAGCGGAATCCCGAGCACCGTGGCGAACAACGTCGCCACGCCGACCATGTACAGCGTCTGGCCGAGCGCGGGGTGGAGCAGGTCGAGCACATCGGACCACGGAGTGGTCGGTCTCACGCAGCGACTCCCTGCGGACCCTTCTGGGCCCGTCGAACGAGGGCGCCGGCCTCGGAGATCCACTCCAGCGCGGAGTCGGCCCGCTCGCCGGTCAGGCCCAGCCGGAACCGGGCCACCGGGGTCTCGCCGAGCCGGGTCAGTCCGCCGCCGAGCACGGCGAGGTCGACGCCGAACCGGTTGGACGCCTCCGGCAGCAGCGCGCCCACCGCGGCGAAACCGACCAGCACCACGTCGGCGACGCGGTCGTGGTTGGCGGCGATGCCGTCGGTCTGGTCGAGCGCGGGCAGCAGCGCGTTGGCGGTACGACTGTCCACATCGGACACGAGGTCGAGCAGCCTGCCGTTCTCCACGATCCGGCCGCCGTCGAGCAGCGCGACGTCGTCGCAGATCCGGCGGACCACCGCCATGTCATGTGTGACAACAACAACCGTGACACCGAGCTCGGCTCGGGCCCGGTCGAGCACGGTCAGCACGGAGCCGGTGGTCTCCGGGTCCAGTGCCGAGGTGGGCTCATCGGCCAGCAGCACCGAGGGGTTCGCGGCCAGCGCGCGGGCCACCGCGATGCGCTGACGCTGACCGCCGGAGAGCTGGTCCGGGTACGAAGCGGCCTTGTCGGTCAGGCCGACCAGGTCGAGCAGTTCGCCGACGCGGCGACGCCGGGTCGGGCCGTCGACGCCCGCGGTTTCCAGCGGCAGCGCGACATTGCCGGCCGCCGTGCGCTGGCGCAGCAGCGAATCCCCTTGCGGCACAACGCCGATCTGCCGGCGCGCGGCGCGCAGCCGGTTGCCGTCCAGCGTGACGAGGTCGGTGCCGTCCACCCGGATGGCGCCGCTGTCCGGGCGCTCCAGCAGGGCGATGCAGCGGGCCAGGGTCGACTTGCCGGAGCCGCTCGGGCCGACGACGCCGCACACCGCGCCCGCCTGGACCTCGAGGGTGACGCCGTCCAGGGCGCGCACCGCGCCGCTACGACTGGGGAAGGACTTGACCAGATTGTCGACAGTGATCACTGTTTGCTCCACGGCGCGCGGCGACCCGCGCGCTGATGGCGCACGAAGGCCGTCCTTTTTGGACCGTCCTATCGGGACGAGGCGATGAGGGTGAACCGACAGCAGGCGGCGGTAGGGGTGTTACCGGCCGGCCCGACAGCCCGTCGCGGTGCGACGGCACTGATCGACCACTCGACGGCGAGTGAGCAGCAGAGCTGCACACACTCGGGCGAGGTCCATAGCGTCCTCCATCGGTCCTGGCTGTAGCACCTGCCCCGGGTGGGGTGGTTGCTGCGGCTTCGTCGATCCAGGTCTCTCGGCCGCTCGGGATGGATGCAAGTAGCAGTACACCTGACCGGTATGTGGAAAATCAAGCCGTGCCCGTGAAGAACCACGGATCGTTCGGTAAGTCACACCAATGGCCGCTGATTGATCGGCGTCCGACGTATCGGACAGCGACTTCCTCGGCACCCAGAGTTAACCGTCGAGCAGGTCGCGCCGGTACCAGGTGCCGTGTTTGCCGCCGAGGTCGGCGGGGCCGGCCGGACCGGTCGGGACGAAGCCGGCGTTGATCAGGACGTGCTGGGAAGCGACGTTCTGATGGGAGGTGGCGGCGCGCAGGGTGTGCAGGCCGTGCCGCGAGGCGGCGAGCAGGCACAGGTCCCGCACGGTCCGGGTGGCCAGGCCGCGACCGGCGGCGGACTGGGCGACGCGGTAGCCGAGGTCGGCGGTGCCGCCGGAGAAGCGGTCGAGGTTGAAGCGGCCCAGAACCGAGCGGTCCTCGGCGACGAGGAGATAGCAGGCGCAGAGGCCGGCGGCCTGGTCGGCGAGCAGGGCGTCGTATCGAGGGGTGAACTCGGCGAAGTAGTCGTCGCCGCGGTCGGAGATGGACGCGGCGAAGTAAGCACGGTTGGCGAGCTCGAAGGCGAGGACGGCGGGAGCGTATTCCGCCTGGAGCGGCACCAGTGCGGGCATGGCTACTGGGCGGCGACTTCGGCGATGCGGACGAACTCGGCGATGCCCAGCTGCTCGCCACGGGACGACGGATCGACGCCGGCGGCGGTGAGGAGCTGGCCGGCACGGTCGGGCGAGCCGGCCCAGGTGGCGAGGGCGGCCCGAAGGGTCTTGCGGCGCTGGGCGAAGGCGGCGTCGACCAGGGTGAAGAGGGCCTCGCGAGAAACCGTGGACGGGGGTTCACGGCGAGTGAAGGCGACGAGCGCGGAGTCGACGTTGGGCACGGGCCAGAAGACGGACCGAGGAACAGGCCCGGCCCGGCGGGCATCGGCGTACCAGGCGATCTTCACGCTGGGCACGCCGTAGACCCGGCTACCGGGACCGGCGGCCATCCGGTCGGCGACCTCGGACTGGACCATGACGAGACCGGTCTGCAACGACGGCAACTCGGCGAGCAGGTGCAGCACGATCGGCACCGAGACGTTGTACGGCAGGTTGGCCACCAGCGCGGTCGGCGCAGCGCCGAGTTGGTCCGCGGTCACCCGCATGGCGTCAGCACCGACGACGGAAAGCCGGGACGCGAACTCCGGCGCGAACTCGGCGGCCGTGGCCGGGAGCCGGGCGGCCAGCACCGGGTCGATCTCGACAGCGACAACGGCCTTGCACACCGGCAGCAACGCCAAGGTCAACGACCCGAGGCCGGGACCGACCTCCAGCGCCACGTCATCGGCGGTGACACCGGAGGCGGCGACGATGCGCCGAACGGTGTTGGTGTCGTGCACGAAGTTCTGGCCCAGCTTCTTGGTCGGACGGACGTCCAACTCCTTGGCGAGGGCACGGACCTCAACAGGTCCCAGCAGTTCGGGCACGAAGCAGGATTCTAGGCTCAGGTCAGGCCGAGCTTCGCGGCGCACTCCCACGGCTCCAGGCCACGCGCGGCGCGAACCTTGTTGGCAATGGCGATCTGCTGCTCACGGGTGGCCAGGTCGGCGCGCGGGGCGTACTGGCCGCCACCGTTGGACAGCCAGGTCGGGTTGTTGAACTGCAACCCGCCGTAGTAGCCGTTGCCGGTGTTGGCGTGCCAGTTGCTGCTGGCCTCGCACACCGCGATGCGGTCCCAGATTTCGTCGCCCGGCAGCGCCTTGGTGCCGTTCTTGACGACCTTCGGCTTCATCGGCGTGATGATCTGCACGCCGATCTGCTGCTTGTCGGTCTGCTGCCCGTTGTGCATGGTGACCCGGTAGGTCACGTTCTGCTTGCCGACCACGCCCGGGTCCATGACCTGGGTGACGCCCTCGTCGAGGGTGGGGTCGTTGACGATCTGCGTCGTCGGCTGGATGTCCTGGTTCTCCTGGACCACGGTCACGCCGTTGCGGCTGACGGTGATCTGGGCGCCGGTGGCCAGCTTGGTGTCCCCGGCCGGCGCGACGTTGTCGTCGGCGCCGAGCTGGATGTTCAGCGACTTGAGCAGCTCCTGGATGGTCACCGCGTAGGTGGTGAGCTGCTTGGGGGCGTTGCCGCCGTCGCTGATGGTGACGGTCTTGGCCGTCTTGATGTCCATCGACATCCCGTTGAGCGGGATCTGCTTGGACGGGTCGACGGACAGCTTGGCGTTGTCGGTCTTGACGCCCATCTCGCGCAGCGCGTCGGCCACGGTGAGCGACTTGACCCACTGGGTCTTGGAGACGCCGTCCACCGACAC
>DATJJB010000548.1:0-8844 GCA_035492655.1 Kutzneria sp.
CGATGGTTGGCGACACGGAAGCTGCGCAGCACCTGACACCTCCCTGGCGATGGCTCCATAGCCTTTTGTGCAAGAAAACCGCACGAACCAGTCTCTAGCTTACCTCAGGCTGGATGTCGATCAGCTGGTCGCCGTTCAACCGGACGACGGCGCGACACCAACACGGTCGGCGATCACGGCGACCCCGCAGAATTGTCGACATCTCGACAGCACAGCGGCGGGTCCCGAACGGGACCCGCCGCTGCCGGAGAGATGACGGTCAGCTGACCGACTGCACGACCACGGCGGAGCGGCCGACCACGGCGCCGTTGTCGGTGACGAGCTGGAGCTCGCCGACGAGGACGCGGCCGGCGCCGGGGGCGGCGAGGGCGGTGACGGTGCCGGGGACGGCCCAGGTGGTGCCGGGCAGCCGGTTGGCATTGGCGTCGGTGACGGCGACGCTGCCCAGCGACGGCGAGACGTAGATGTCGCGATAGTCGTAGGCAGTGGTGCCGGCGGGCACGTCGTAGCCGTCGATCTCGACCTGCCAGTGCCCGGCGGCCGGGTTGGCGATCGTCACCTGCTCCTCGGCGGTGGACCCGCCGCTGGAGCCGGCCAGCACGCAGCTGCCGCCGGTGCAGTTGTAGACGATCATGTCGAGGTCGGCGGCCTTGTCGGCCGGGTTGCCGATCTTGGCGGTGAAGCTGGCCATGCCGGCGGGCAGGGTGACGTCGATCTTCTGCGCGTCGCCCTTGGCGATGGTCGGCCGGGAACTGGCCTGGCTGCCCAGCGGCCCGCCGACCAGCTTGGCGTTGATCGCGGACAGCTGGTTGGCCACGGTGTAGGTGCGCGCGACCGGGGTGCCGAGCGTGGCGCTGGCGATGGTGTCCGGGTCGGGGTTGATCTTGGTGCCGATCACCGAGGACGTGATGGTGAACGGGGTGTTCAGCGCGTCGGAGGTCCGCCGCGACTCGACGGTGATCTCCCAGACGCCGGGCATCGGGTTGACCACGGTGCGGCTGGTCGGCGAACCGCCGGTGCAGCCGGCCCCGGCATCGGGCAGGTAGCAGTTGGTGGACGCGTTGGAGTCCAACGGCACGCCGCTGGGGTCGTTGCGCAGGAACCGGATCTGTCCGGTGCTCGCGGCCAGGTCGACCTTGAGCGCGGAGGCCCCGGCCGGCACCCGGACGAGCACGCTGGTGCTCTCGTTGCGGCCGACGGATCCCTTGGTGACGGCCGTGTAGCCGGTGGCCGCGGTGAGATCCGCCGTCGCCACGACGGTGTTCATGGCGAGCAGGCTGGTGCCGGCGACCTTGAGCAGCGCCGAATGGATGCCGGCGCCGCGCGGGTTGATCCGGACCTCGAACGACACCGGTTTGTTCAGCGGCAGCACCACGGATCCGGCCGACCTGAAGGTGCCGTCGTTGCCGGTCCACTGCACGTCGTACCGGGTGTTGCGGTTGGGGCCGCTGGTCCGGGTCAGCGTGTACGTGCGGGTGTACGCCTTTCCAGGCGTGACGCCCTCGTGGTCGTAGATGCCGACGCCGACCCCGGGCGTGGGCTTGAGCTGCCCGCCGAGCACGGTGTTCACCGGCACGGACGCCGTCACGGAAACCGGGGAAACGTTGTCCTGCAAGCGATGGAACGCCGCCTGGACGTCCATGAGGCCGGTGCCCTGCTCGTACGCGCCGACGCCCGGCACGAACTTGGCGGTCGACTTGATCGCCTCACGCAGCGCGGCGACCGGCGGCCGCTGGCCGTGGTGCGTCGCCTTGTACGCGCTGATCAGCAGCGCCGCCGCGCCGGTGGCCTGTGGGGCGGCCATCGAGGTGCCGTTGAACATGGCGTAGCCGTTCGGCAGGGCGTACGTGCCGGCAACGGGACCGCCCGGCTGCCACGGCGGGATGGTCGAGATCGCCGATCCCGGCGCGACGATGTCGGGCTTGAAGCCGCCGTCCTCACGCGGTCCACGCGAGGAGAACGGGTGCAGGCCCAGCTTCTGTCCCGTCACCGAGCCGTAGTTGGACAGCCAGGTGGCGTCGGTGATGGACGAGCCGACGCTGATCGCGTCGGTGGCCACGGACGGGTCGCCGACGGTGTTCATGCCCGCGCCGCTGTTGCCGGCGGAGATGAACAGCTGCACGTTGAACTCGGCGATGGTCCGGTTGTAGAGGTCGGCCCGCGCGTTGTTGCCGTCGTTGAGGGCCGGCAGGCCGCCGATCGAGATGTTGATCGCGTCGGCGCCGTTGCGGGCGGCGTAGAGCAGGCCGTCGATCAGGCCGCTGTTGGTGCACGAGGACGAGGTCAGGCAGACCTTGACCGCCATCAGCTTCGCGCCCGGCGCCGCGCCGGCCATCTTGCCGCCGAACAGCGAGTTGCCGGCGACGATGCCGGAGACGTGGGTGCCGTGGGCCGCGCCGGCGATGCCGATGTTCACGTACGGCGTGCCGCCGCCGGTGTAGTCGGAGCGGTCGGTCTGCACCACGAAGGCGACGTTGTTGGCGGCCGGATTGAAGTGGCCGACGTCCTGCTTGAACTTGTAGTCGATCATCCGGGGGTTGTTGGTGAAGTCACCGTCCCCGTCGGTGTCGACCCGGACCTCCTTGGTCGTCACGTCCTGCAGGACGCCGAAGGAGTCGGTCTTGTCGCCGTCCCGGTTCAGGTCGCCGGCCAGCTCGCCGCCGCGCAGGTCGCCGGCGGTCTCGGCCAGCACGCCGAGGGTGTACGGGCCGCCGGTCGTCGGGGCCGTCCAGTTGCGGCCGCCGGCGGTGAACTTGCCGGTGTAGCGGGTCTTGGACATCGCGACCCAGGTGCCGTCACCCGACTCGACCGGGTCGTTCGCGTCGTACCAGTCGACGATCTTGCGCTCGCCGGTGGTGGTCTTGGCCAGCGCCGCGGTGTCGAGGTCGATGCCGGAGTCGAGGATCGCGACGGTGGTGCCGCGGCCGTCCCACTGCGGCACGCGCTGCGCGAACTGCGCGGCGCCGGTGTCGCCGGTCGGCAGGTACGGGTTCACCCGCGGCGTGTCCTTGCCCGGCGGCGTCTGCGGCTGCGCCGGACTGGTGCCCTCGGGCTTCGGGTCGTCCCGCTTGATCAGGCCGTCGACGTCGACGGACTTCACGGCGCCCAGCTGCGCGGCCTTCTCGGCCTTCTCGCGCGGCACCTCGACCTTGATGTAGTCGACGTCCTTGGCGGCGGTCTCGACCTTGCCGCCGAGGTCGCGCAGCTGCTGCACCGCCTGGTCGGTGCGGCCGCGTTCGGCCGCGATCACCAGCGTCACGGTGGGCTTGCCGGCCTTCTCGGCCTCGGCGACCAGCTCACGATCCTGTTTGTCGAGCTGCTTGGCGGAACCCGGGGTGGCGTCCTGCGCGCTGGCAGCAGGGGTGGCCAGCGCGAACGCGCTCACACCGAGCACGCCGGCCAGCGCGATCGCACCGGCCCGGCGTCTGAGTTGGGCTGTCACGGGGGTGATCCCTTCCTGGGGGACAACGCCCCGAAAGCACACCTTCCGCACAGGACCGACTCAATCGGACATAAAGAGCATCTTCCGCCGATCGTCGTGAACTGTTCGGCCGAATGGTGCGGCCGCTGCCCCTAGGTACGCCTGCCTTTGCCGTAACAGCGGCCACGTCCGTCCGGTTTGTCAGGCTTGCGGCAGGTCGGCGACGTGCAGCGTTTGCAGCTCCTCGTCCGGCAGCGCGTCCAGGTCGACCTCCGGCCCGGCCAGCCGCACCGCCTGTCGGGCGATGGTCCGCTCCAGCAGTTGACGGGCCGAGCGGCCGTTGGCGAAACCGGACGTGCGGTCGATGCCGGCGATCGCGGCCGGCAGGGCTTCGACGAGGTCGTCGGACAGCAGGTAGTTCTGGCTCTTCGCCATCACCTCGAAGATGCCGACCAGCTCCTGGTCGTTGTAGTCGGGGAAGTTCACCGTGGCCCCGAAGCGGGACCGCAGTCCGGAGTTGGCGTCCAGGAAGCGCTCCATGTCGGCCGGGTAGCCGGCGGCGATCACCAGCAGGTCGTCACGGTGGTTCTCCATCTGCACCAACAGTTCCGCGATGGCCTCGGGGCCGTAGTCGGAGAGGGTGTCGGAGACCAGCATGTACGCCTCGTCGATGAACAACACGCCGCCGATGGCCTTCTCGATCACCGCCCGGGTCTTCGGCGCGGTCTGGCCCAGGTACTCGCCGATCAGGTCGGGGCGGCTGGTCTCCACGAGGTGTCCGGACGACAGCACGCCGAGCTCGCGGAACAGCTGGGCGATCAGCCGGGCCACGGTTGTCTTTGCCGTGCCGGGGTTTCCGGTGAAGACGAGGTGCCGGCTGCGGGCCGCGACCTTCAGCCCGGCCGACCGGCGGCGGGCATCGACCCTGGTCTCGGCGACGAGCGTGCGGACCTGTTCCTTGACCGGGGCGAGGCCGATCATGCCGTCCAGCTCGGCCAGCAGTTCGGCCAGGCTCCGCCGCTCGCTGCCGTCACCCTGTTGCACACCGGCGTCCTCCGGGGCCGGCAAGTCGTTGGCCACCAACAGGTTCAGTGCCTCGGGGGCGATATCCCCCATACTCGCCAGGCGGCCGGACTGCTTGCTGATCGCGGCCTCCAGCAGCTGCCGGGCCGACCGTCCGTTGGCGAACCCGCGACCACGCGGAATGCGGGTGATGCGTTGCGGCAGCGCCTTGACGAGGTCGTCGGACAGCTCGTAGCCCTGCCCCTTGGCCATCACGCGGAAGATGCCGGCCAGCTCGTCGTTGCTGTAGTCCGGGAACTCGACGCGGTTGGCGAAACGGGAGCGGAGGCCGGGATTGGCCTCCATGAACTCGTCCATCTCCTTGGGGTAGCCGGCGACGATCACCACCAGGTCGTCACGGTGGTTCTCCATCTGCACCAACAGTTCCGCCACGGCCTCGGCCGCGTACTCCCCCTCGGTGAGCGTGTACGCCTCGTCGATGAACAGGATGCCGCCGAACGCGCTCTCGCAGACCGCCCTGGTCTTCACCGCGGTCTGCCCCAGGAACTCGGCGACCAGATCGGACCGCTGCGCCTCGACCACGTGCCCCGAGGTCACGACGCCGAGTTCGCGGTAGATCTGGGAAATCAGCCGGGCCACGGTCGTCTTGGCGGTGCCGGGGTTGCCGGTGAACACCAGATGCCGGCTGCGCTCCGCGGTTTTCATGCCGGCGGCGCGGCGCTTGCGGTCGATGTCCATCTCGGCGACCATCGCCCGCACCCGCTGCTTCACCGGAGCGAGGCCGATCATCGTGTCCAATTCGGACAGTAGCTCGGGCAGCGTCTTACGTGGTCCGCCACTTCCTTGCACCACACCGGCTTCATCCGGTGCGGGCAGGTCGTCGGCGGTCAACGCGTTGAGGGTGGCCGCGTCGGCGTGCTGGATGCCGGCCAGCCGGGCCGACTGCTGGGTGAGCGTCGCCTCCAGCAGCTGCCGGGCCGACCGCCCGTTGGCGAAGCCTCGACCCCTTGGGATCAAACGGATCCGGTCCGGCAGGGCGGCCACCAGGTCGTTCGAGGTGGTGTAGCCCTGACTGTGGGCCATGGCCAGGAAGATCTTGGCCAGCTCGTCGTTGCTGTAGTCCGGGAACTCGACCCGGTTGGCGAAGCGCGAGCGCAGACCCGGGTTGGTCTCCATGAACTCGTCCATCAGCTTCGGGTAGCCGGCGACGATCACGATCATGTCGGCGCGGTGGTTCTCCATCTGGGTCAGGAGTTCGGCCACCGCCTCCGACCCGAAGTCGCCGGCCTCGCCCATCAGCGTGTACGCCTCGTCGATGAACAGGATGCCGCCGAGCGCGTCCTCGCAGACGGCCCGGGTCTTGGGCGCGGTCTGGCCGAGGAGTTCGGCGACCAGGTCGGTCCGCTGCACCTCGATCACGTGCCCGGACGTGACCACGCCGAGCTCACGGTAGATCTCGCCGATCAGCCGGGCCACGGTTGTCTTTGCGGTGCCAGGGTTTCCGGTGAACACCAGGTGCCGGCTGCGCGGCGACACCGGCAGGCCCTGGGCCCGGCGCTGCTTGTCGACGTCCATCTCCGCGACCATCGCGCGGACCCGCTGCTTCACCGGGGCCAGGCCGATCATGTTGTCCAGTTCGGCCAGCAGGTCGGGCAGACTCCGTTGCGCCCCACCGTCTCCCATCCGCACGCCGATATCGCCCGGGGCCGGGATGTCGGCGGCGAACAGCCGGTTGAGCGAGGCGACGTCCGAGCTCGGGTCGGCGGCCAGCCGGGCCGACTGCCGACTGATCGTGGCCTCCAGCAGCTGCCGGGCCGAGCGGCCGTTGGCGAAGCCCTTGCCCCGGCTGATCCGGCTCATCCGCACCGGCAGGGCGCCGATCAGGTCCGGCGCCAGCTCGTAGCCCTGGGACTTGGCCATCAGCTGGAAGATGCGGGCCAGCTCGTCGTTGTCGTAGTCGGGGAACTCGATCCGGGTCTGGAACCGCGAGCGCAGGCCCGGGTTGGAGTCCAGGAACGTGCTCATCTCGCGCGGGTAGCCGGCCACGATGACGATCAGGTCGTCGCGGTGGTTCTCCATCTGCGCCAGGAGTTCCGCCACCGATTCGGCGCCGTAGTCCTCGTCGCCGCCCTGCACGAGGTTGTAGGCCTCGTCGATGAACAGCACGCCGCCGTAGGCCTGCTCGATCAGCTTGCGGGTCTTGCCCGAGGTCTCGCCGACGTACTCGCCGACCAGGTCGGCCCGCATGCACTCGACGAGCTGGCCGCCGGTCAGCACGCCCAGCTCCCGGTACAGCTCGGCGATCACCCGGGCCATCGTCGTCTTGGCCGTGCCGGGGTTGCCGGTGAAGACCAGATGCCGGCTGCGCTGCGGGATGGGCAGCCCGGCGGCGCGCCGCCGCTCGTCCACCTGTAGCTCGGAGACAAGGTTGTTGACCTGGCGTTTCACCGAGTCCAGGCCGACCATGGCGTTGAGCTCGGCCAGCAGCTCGGCCGCCGACTTGCGGTCGCTGTTGCCGGCGGCCTGGCGCAGCTCGGCCAGGTCCGGCAGGTCCACCCGGGCCGTGCCGGTGCGCATGATCGCGCTCTGGCAGGCCGTCTCGATCACCGCCTCCACCCGGCGCGCGCCGCCCATCGTGCGGTGCGTGCGGCCGCCCGTGATCAGGTCGGCCAGGCCGGCACGGGCCTGCGGCGACATCGACGCCTGGCGCTCCGCGGCCAGCACGTCCAGCAGCACCTCGGCCGCCGGCCGCTGCTCGAAGTCCGGCAGCTGGTAGACCAGCGCACGCTGGACGACCGCCGGGGCCGCGTCGGTGAGCTGCTTGAGGAACGCCGGCGTGCCGCACAGCACGAAGACGCCGCATTCCTCCTGGTCGTGCGCGATGTCCACGACCACGTCGACGATGCTGCCCCGGTCGCCGGCGTCGGCCAGCAGCGCGTCGGCGTTCTCGATCATCAGCACCGGCGTCTTCTCGAACGCCGACGCGACCGCCGCCCGAACCACCGCTTCGAGTGATTTCTCCTGCTCTTTCGCGGCCAGGATCAGGCTCGCGGCCGTCTTGATCACCGGCTCCGACTCGCTGATCGCCTCGGTCGCCTTCATGAACGGGGCGAACGAGCGCACCAGACGGCGCTGGCCGCTGTGCTGCGGGCCGATCAGCAGGATCACCGGATTGGCCTGGCCGGCGGTGTTCTCCGCGTGGCGGATGCCGTCCGCCCACATGATCACGCGCTTTGCCTTGTCGAAGAAGGCCGCGACCGGCTCGCCGGTGCGCACGAAGTGGCCGCCGCCGTAGAGCGGCTCGGCGTAGGCCGGCTGCCCTTGCTGCGGCAGGAGTGGCGGCCCTTGCTGCTGTTGCATCGACTGCGGCTGCATCGGCTGCGGTTGCATGGGCTGTGGAAAGGGCTGCATCGGCTGTGGGAACTGCTGTTGGCCGGGGTAGTGCGGCTGGCCCACGTACTGCTGGCCGGCGTACTGCTGCTGGGCCGGGAACGGCTGCGACACCGGCGGCTGCTGCGGGTAGAGCGATCCCGGCTGGGGCATCGGCTGGGACACCGGTTGCTGTGGGCCCGCACCCCCTGGGAGCTGCGCCGGACGGGCCGTCGACCGGAAGCCCGGGTCCGCCGGCGGCATCATCGGCCGCCACTGGCCGACGCCGTGCCACCACAGCCACGGCTGGCCCGGATTGAGCAGCCACCAGGCCCCGTCCGCCGTGGTCAGCACCGTCGTGCGGCCCACCGTGGCCGCTCGCTCGGCCTCCGCGAACGGGTCCCAACCCGCGCCGGTCATCGCTCCCCCTCCGCTGCCTGGGTCTGCCTGGCAGCTTACGGCGGTGCTCCCGCTAGGTTGATTGCCGTGGAAACCGGTCTTGTGGTGCGGCGGGCCCGCATCGCCGACGTGCGTGCGATCAAGGCGCTCGTCGATCACTACGCGGGCAAGGTGCTGCTGACCAAGCAGCTGGTCACCCTGTTCGAGTCCGTGCAGGAGTTCTGGGTGGCCGAGCTGGACGGCAGGGTCGTCGGCTGCGGGGCGCTGCACGTGCTGTGGGAGGACCTGGCCGAGATCCGAACAGTCGCCGTCGACCCGATGGTGTCGGGTCGCGGCGTCGGGCACGCCATCGTCGGCCGGCTCGTCGAGCTGGCTCGGGAGCTCGGGCTGGCCCGGGTGTTCGTGCTGACCTTCGAGACCGCGTTCTTCAGCCGGCACGGCTTCGTGGAGATCGAGGGCACCCCGGTGTCGCCCGAGGTGTACGACGAGATGCTGCGCTCGTTCGACGAGGGTGTGGCCGAGTTCCTCGACCTGACGTACGTGAAGCCGAACACCCTCGGCAACAGCCGGATGCTGCTGCAACTCTTCTAGTTACAACTAGAAGAGTATTGACTGGCCCGGTCATGTCGGGC
>DATJJB010000549.1:0-19181 GCA_035492655.1 Kutzneria sp.
GCGAGCTCGTTCCCGCCAGAACAGGACCAGACCGGCCCCGGTCAGCGCGGCCACCGCCGGGGCCAGCACGATCACGTAGTAGGCGTGCCGGAACTGGCCGAAGCCGAAGGCCAGCATGTGCACGGCCAGCCACAGACCCCACATCGCGTACCCGGCGCGCTCACGAGTCCAGCGCAGACCGAGCAGGACCGCCAGCAGACAAATCGGATACATCCAGCCGATCTGTACGAACGTGTGCTCCGACAACAGGTCCCGCCAGCCGTTGCCGCCGCCGAAGCGACTGGCCGCGTTGTAGCCGAGGACCATGCTCAACGGGTTGTTGTCCGTGGTCGCGTCGATGTACGGGCGGTCTGCCGCTGGTGTCAGCAGGGTGATGACCACCCAGACCGACGACACCGCCACCGTCACGACGCCGGCCACCACCAGCCGGCCTATCCGACGCCGGCGTGCGAACAGCAGGTATGCGATGACGAACACCGGCAGCACCAGCCAGGCCTGCACCATCTTCACGTGGAAGGCCAGGCCGACCCACACCGCGCACGGCCACAGCGGCTTGTCGTCCAGCACGCTCTTCTGCCACGCCCCTGCCGCGCACACCAGCAGCAGGGTCAACAACGTGTCGGCGATCTGCGCTTTGGCCAGCGCCGCCGCGATCGGCGTCAACGCCATCACCAGCGCCGCCAGCAGTCCGGCCGCCGGACCGGCCCAGCGGCGAACCACCTTGTACAGCACCACTACCGTCAGCACGGCTTCCAGCACCGACGGCAGCGCCACCGACCAGTCGTGGAAGCCGAAGGCCTTCACCGACAGGGCCTGGAGCCAGAACGCGCCCGGGATCTTGTCGATGCTGATCGATCCCTGCGGGTCGAATCCGCCGAACACGAAGGCCCGCCAGCTGCCGGCCATGCTCCGGACGGCCGAGGCGTAGTAGTTGTGCACCGGCCGGACCGTGATGCCCCAGGCATAGATGACGCCGGCCAGCAGGCCGATCGCCGCCAGTGCCACGCGAATCCACACGAGCCCCCGCGTAGCCACCGGGATGGGCACGGTGGCATCGTCCGGCGACAACACCGGAGAACTGGTCAGCGCTCGTCCGAAAGACATGCGGGAGCCCCCAGGGATCACGGGCTGCCCGGCGGTCGGCGGAACGAGGTCGGTGCCTGGCCGATGGTACCGGTGATGCGCCCGCCGGTGAAGCGCCCAACCGGAGAAGACAAGGGATGCTCGCGCCTCCCGGCGAAGGGCGAGCATCCCCGGACGGCGGCTCAGAGACGGGCGGTCAGCGGGTGCGTGCTGAAGAAGTCCCAGATCACCTGGGTGGCCTTGATGGTCTGGGTGGCCGAGCCGGGACCGCTGTCCACCAGCTCGCCGGGCCAGGTGTGGCCGGCGCCGATGATGCGGTAGTGCGTGACGTTGGCGTGCTGCTGGCAGCCGTTCCAGGAGAACCGCAGGACGTCGTCGCCGATGGCGGTCTGCACCGGCCCGGTGGCGCAGTGGTTGTGCGTGGCCCAGTTCTGGGCCCAGTCCATCAGCGCCGGGGTGGCCACACCGTGGCTGACGTCGCCGTCGTACTTGATGGTCGGGTCGGCGGTGCCGTGGAAGTCGACGATCGGCGCCGGGGCGCTGGTGTCGCAGCCGACGGTGGTGCCGGGGTAGAAGGCGCCGGCGATCGTGCCGAAAGCGGCGATACGGAAGGGAAGCTGGCAGGCCAGCAGCGACACGAAGCCGGCGCCGTTGGACTTGCCGGTGGCGTAGATCCGGTTCGGGTCGACGCACAGCGTGGCCTGGAGCTCGTCCAACAGGTCGCTGACGAACTTGACGTCGTCGACGCCCTCGGCCGCGTACGGCGCGCTCTGCCAGGCCCGCTGGTCGGCCTCGCCCTTGGCGCCGACCGGATACACCGCGATGGCGTCCAGGTTGTCGATGCCGGAGAAGGCCTCGATGTCCGACCCGTCGCCCTTGCGGCCGTGGAAGGCCATGATCAGCGGCGTCGGGTGGTGCGGCTGGTAGCCGGCCGGCAGGTGGAGCAGGTATTCCCGTTCCAGGCCACCGGAAGTGACGGTCTCATGGGTGGTCACGCCGGTGGCGGGGGCGGTGCGGGACAGGCACCCGGCGGACAGGATGGGGTAGTCGCGCACGGACGGCGTGGCCGAAGCCATGGCCGGTGTGAGCAACGCGGCGACCGCGGCCACCACCGCGGCGAGCGGGAGCACTCTCATCACAGCACCTGCTTCAGGAAGGACCGGAGCCGGTCGGATCGGGGGGTGTCGAAGAAGTCGGCCGGCCGGGCGGCCTCCAGCAGGCGTCCCTGGTCCAGGAACACCACCTGCTGCGCCACTTCACGCGCGAAGCGCATCTCGTGCGTGACCACGATCATCGTCATGCCGCGGTCCGCGAGATCGCGCATCACCGCGAGGACCCCCTTCACCAGCTCAGGGTCCAGGGCCGAGGTGGCCTCGTCGAACAGCATCACCTCGGGATCCATGGCCAGCGCCCGGGCGATGGCCACCCGCTGCTGCTGGCCGCCGGACAGCTGTTCGGGCCGTCGATCCTCCAAACGGGACAGTCCGACCGACTCCAGGTGCTTGCGGGCCACCTGCACGGCTTCCTCCCGCGAGCGGCCGAGAACCCGTTGCTGCGCAAGGGTCACGTTGTGCAGCACGGTGTGGTGCGGGAACAGGTGGAAGTTCTGGAACACCATGCCGACCCGGGTGCGGATGCGGTCCACGTCCGCGCCGGGGTCGGTGATCGCCTCGTCGCCGATCAGGATCCGGCCGGAAGTGGGCACCTCCAACAGGTTCGCGCACCGCAGCAGCGTGGACTTGCCGGAGCCGGAGGGCCCGACGATGCACGTGGTGGCGCCGCCCGGCGCCTCCAGCACGATGTCGTGCAGCACCTGGTTGTGCCCGAAGCTCTTGTCGATGTGCTCGAACCGGACCGCGGTGCCGGCACGGGTCATGGTGGTCATGCGGCGGCCTCCACGGGCGGCAGGGTGGCGACCGGGCGGCCCTCGCGCATCCGCCGGTCCCACGCGTTCACGGCGTAGGTCAGCGGCACGGTGATCACGAGGTAGAACAGGCCGGCCGCGACCAGCGGGGACAGCGAGGCGTTGTTGCTGGACGTGTCCTGGGCGATGGCGAACATCTCCCGCTGCCCGGTGGCCAGCCCCAGCAGGTACACCAGGGCGGTGCTCTTGATGACCAGGATGAACTGCCCGGTCAGCGCGGGCAGCACCCGCCGGAACCCGATCGGGATGACGATCAGCCGCATGGTCTTCGCCCGGGACAGGCCGAGGCTGCGGGCGGCCTCCACGATGCCCTTCTCCACGCTCTGGAAGCCGGACCGGAAGATCTCGGCCATGTACGCGCCCTCCATCAGCCCGATGGCCAGCGCGGCGTAGCCGTAGGTCCAGCTGCCGAACACGTTCAGGCCGGCCAGCGGCAGGCCCTGCCCGATCAGGTAGATGGACAGGATGTGCGGCAGACCACGCAGGACATCCACGTACCAGCGGCAGGGCAGCCGCAGCACCAGCCGGCGCGACATCAGGCCGCTGGCCAGGAAGACGCCGACGACCAGGCCGATGACGCTGGCCAACACGGTCAGGAACAGCGTGTTGAGCAGGCCCTCCTTCAGCAGCGTCGGCAGCGTGCTGAAGATCAGCGGCAGGTCGAAGAACGTGTCGAGAACGTGCTGGATACCGTCCATGGCGTCAGGACCCCGCGCCCGGGCGCTGCTGCATGCCGGGGTAGAAGGCGATCATGTCCGACGGGATGGCCACGCCCTTGGGGTTCCACTTGTCGAACAGCTTGGTGTACGTGCCGTCGGCGATCACCGCCTTGAGCGCGTCGTCCAGCGCCTTGCGCAGGTTCGGCTTGTCCTTGGCCACCGGCAGCGCGGTCTGGCCGCTGGTGATGGACGGCGAGGCGGTGTAGTCCGGGTGCTTGGTCACCAGGTCCAGCGCGGTGGTCTCGCCGGTGAACAGCCCGTCGACCTGTCCGGCGGTCAGCGCGTTGGCGCTGGCCGCGATGTTCGGGAACTCCTTGACGGTCACCGTCGGCACCTTGGCCTTGAGCAACGGGATCAGCTCGCTGCCACGGGTGATCGCCACCGTCCTGCCGGCCGAAGCATCCACAGTGGACAATGCGGCGTCCTTGCGGCTGACCATCTTCGCCTCGCCGAACGACACCGGGCTGGTGAAGTCGGTGACCTGCTTGCGGGCGTCGGTGGCCAGCGTGCCGAAGGCGGCCGAGTCGTACTTGTGGTTGCGGATGTTGGGCAGCATGGACGCGAAGTCGGTGGCCGTGTACTTCGGCGTCAGCTTCATCTTGGCGGCCATCGCCTGGGTCAGCTCGATCAGGAAGCCGGCGGGCTTTCCGTTGTCCACGAACGAGGTCGGCTTGTCGTCCGAGCGGAAGGCGAACGAGATGGCGCCGGCGTCGATGGTGCCGAGCGAGTTGGCGTCGGAGCCGGCGTCGGCGCCTCCGCAGGCCGCCAGGGACATCCCGGCGGCGAGCGCGACGGCGGCCACTCCGATACGGCGTCGGGTCGGGGCGGCGGTCATGAGGTCTCCAGTGCTATCGGTGCGGGTGGCGGGGCCGGGCTGCGGTCCGGCAGGCCGATCAGGCCGGTCAGGAAGCCGCAGATGCGGTCGACGACGGTGTCGACCAGTAACGCGCCGAGCTCGGCGGTGGCCTGGCGTGGATCGCCCAGGTTGCCGGTCGGGCTGAGGGCGTTGTACGCCTGGGGGAAGTGGATGCCGGGGTGTGACCGGGCCAGCCGCCCGGCGGGGTCGAGGTCGTCGAGGGTGGCGCTGCCGCGCACCAGCCGCTCGGGCAGCACCAGCTCCGGGTCGACGTAGAGCGCCTGCGAGGTCTCGATCTCGCAGGAGTGCCCGCGGACCGGGCTGTCGGCGTGCTGTTTGACCACATCGGACACGATGGGGGTGACGCCGCTCCACGCGAGGTGCGTGTCGGTGAGCTCGGCCCGCAGCCGGGACACCGCCACGTCGACGGCGGAGTTGTTGCCGCCGTGGCCGGTCAGCACGAAGATGCGCCGCCAGCCGTGCCGGTGCAGGCTGGTCACCAGCTCCACGACGACCTGCTGCAACGTCACCGGGGACAGCGTGAGCGTGCCCGGGAAGGCCATGTGGTGCTCGGACATGCCGACCGGGATCGTCGGCGTGACAACGACTTTCGGGGCCATCCGGCGGGCGACCATGTCGGCGACGGCCTCGGCGCGGGCGGTGTCCACCCGCTGGGCCATGCCGTGCCCGTGCTGCTCGGTGGCGCCCAGCGGCACGATCGCGACCGGCGCGTGCGGCCGGAGCTCGTCGATCTCGGGCCACGTCAGGTCGGCCAGCCGGTGAGTTCGGGGCAGGAAGGTCATTCGGGGGTCCCCAGGTGATCGGTGACGGTGGTGCGCAGGTCGTGCAGGTGCTGCTCGGTCAGCCGCCGGGCCTGCTCGGCGTCGCCGGCCTCGACGGCCAGGAAGATCGCCACGTGCTGCTCGTAGTCGCGGACGCGGTTCTCGATCTGCGCCCGCAGGGCCCGCTGTTCCCGGCTGCGCGCCGACAGCAGCGAGTCGACGACCTCGAAGAGGACCTGGTTGCCGGAGGCGGCGGCCAGTTCGCGGTGGAAGTTGAGCTTGGGCCGGTTGTCGTCGGCCGCCCGCTTGGCCGTGTCCACCGCGCGGGCCAGCCGCTCCACGTCGTCGACGGTCCGGTTGACCGCGGCCAGCGCGGCGATGCCCGGCTCGATGGTCAGCCTGGCCTCGACCAGCTGGACGATGTGCTCGTCCTTGAGCGGCGTGGAGTTCGGGTTGGGCAGCAGCATCCGGTTGATGCCGTCGCCGACGTAGATGCCCGAGCCGTGACGCATCCGAACCGCGTCGGTGGTCTGAAGTCGGCGCAGCGCTTCCCGAATGGTCGGTGTCGTCACGGCGAATCTGGTGGCCAGCTCGCGCACGGTGGGCAGGCTGTCGCCCGGGCCGAGCGCACCCTCGCTGATCAGGTCCAACAGCCCGTCGACCAGCCGGTCGGACAGGCCGCCGACCTGTGGCGCCTGTGACATGCGGCACTCCCTTCGATCGGAAGTGACTAAATCACTTGCTCAATCCCTCGTCAAGGCTGAGTACGGTATTGGTATGCGCTACGAGACGTTGGGGGCCGCCGGGCCGCAGGTGCCGGCACTGATTCTCGGTTGTGGCAACTTCGGCGGCATCGGCTCGCCGAAGCAGTTCCGGGGCAAGGGCGACAGCCGGGACGCGGCCTTCGAGATCATGGACGCCGCGCGGGCCGGCGGCATCACCATGTTCGACACGGCCAACGCCTATGCCGGCGGCAGCTCCGAGCAGTGGATCGGGGAGTGGCTGGCCGACCGGCGGGCACGTAACGACATAGCCGTTACTACCAAGGTCGGCGGGCCGACGGACGCCGGCAGCGGCCTGTCCCGGGACCACATCCGCGGCCAGATCGACGCCAGCCTCACGCGGCTGGGCGTCGAGCGGGTGGCGCTCTACCTGGCCCACGGTCCCGATGAGACGGTGCCGATCGAGGAGACCATCGGCGCCTTCGAGGAGCTGGTCGAAGCCGGCAAGATCGGCGCGTACGGGGTCAGCAACGTCACCGCGGCGCAGCTCGCCGCGGCCACCACGGCCGGCCGCCCGGTGAACGTCCAAAATGGATACAACCTGTTCGACCGGCAGGAGCAGGCCGAGCTGTGGCCGATCTGCGCCACCGAGGGCGTCGGCTTCTCGGCCTACAGCCCGCTGGCCGGCGGCCTGCTGACCGGCAAGCACCGCGCCGGCCAGCCCTATGCGGCCGGCTCCCGTATGGCGCTGCGGCCGCCGGAGTTGACCGACCTCAGCCTGGACAGCGCATTCCAGGCGCTGCCCAGGCTGACCGAGATCGCCGACGGCTACGGCGTGCCGCTGACCACGCTGGCTCTGGCCTGGGTGCTGACCGACCCCGGCGTGACGGCCGCGGTGGTCGGGCCCCGTTCGGAGGAGCACCTCAAGCCGATGCTCGCGGCCGTGGAGTTGGACCTGACGCCCGAGCGGCGGGCGGAACTGGTGACCGCCATCAATCCCGGGGCCTAGGGGAAGTCGACGAACACACCGTCCGGCGCTTCCTTGGCGGTCTGCGCCCAGTCGGTGTAGTCCATGTTGGCCAGCGTCAGATTGACGTGCACGCCCGAGGCCTGGCGCGGCACGATCCGGAACTGTCGGCCGAACGCCGAGCCCTCCTCGTCCAGGAAGTTGGGCTCGTCGTCCAGGTTCACCGCCAGCAACGGGTGCTGCGGGTGCCGCATGGTCTCCTCGTCGGCGACGAACACCACCGAGAGGTACTCGTCGATCGAGGCCAGGGTGTCGCGCAACGCGTTGACGGCCACACCGGCCAGGGCCGGGTCGTCCACCGGGTAGGTGGTCGACTCGAAGCCCTCGTCCTCCGCGTCGTCCTCGTCACCCCACGACTCCGCGGCCAGCGCGAGCACCGCCTGCCACGCCTCGTCGTCACCGAAATGGGTGCGAACCACGAGCTTGTCGTACTCCGCGCGCTCCGCCGCCGCCCTGGCCAGAGAATCCATGGGCGGCAGCGTACCGGTCAGCCCGGACCGACCGGCCCGTGGATCGAGTACCGCTCCATGGACAGGTACGGGAACAGTGACGGGCTGGCCGCGAAGTAGCCCTGCAACCGATCCTGGTTCACCGCGTTGTCCACGGCCATCATGATCGCGGCCTGGCTGATGGCCGTGAACCGCGGCGCCAGTTCGCCGGTGCTGGCCTCGACCGCGTCCAGCAGCCCGTACTGGTTGTAGATCATCGGGTACCGCGTGATCAGCTGGCTGATGTTGTCGAAGGCCTGCTCGGGGATGATCGGCACGGCCAGCAAGGCGGCCGACGGCGCGATCACGTCGTCCGGCACCGCGCCCTGGTTGATGGCCAGCGCGGTCGCGCCGTAGTTGGTGTAGCGGTGGTTGCCGGTCGGCGAGGTGGCGGCGGACCACCTGTAGTGCCGTCGCGCTGCAAGGCGTGGGCAAGTCTTTCGGCACCGGACCGCCGGTGCTGGAGGACATCTCGCTCGAGGTCCGCTCCGGCGAATTCGTCTGTCTGCTTGGCGCTTCCGGCTGTGGCAAGTCGACGCTGCTCAACCTGATCGCCGGCCTGGACAACCTCGGTGCGAAAGGCTTTTCTGCGGTGGTGCACGTGCTGCTGCCGGCGGCGCTGCCCGGCTATGTCAGCGGCTTGAAGCAGGGCTGGGCCTTCGCCTGGCGGTCGTTGATGGCCGCCGAGATCATCGCCACCTCGGCCTCGTTGGGCCACGGGCTCGGTCAGTTACTGAAACAAGCCCAGGACACCAACGACATGGCGTCGGCCTTCGGCGCCATCGCGTTGGTGCTCGTCGTCGGCATGTCGGTGAACCAGCTGGTGTTCGCCCCGGTCGAGCGGCATGTGCTGCGAGCACACGGTTTGGCCCCTAAACGTCCATAGTGGATAGACGTGTGACCGGTTCCGAACAAGGCTGACCGGATCACTCCGTTCGGGCGAACCCGGCCCGAAATTGTTAGGAAGGGTTCTTTACTAAATGGGGTGACGGGTCGTAAGCTTCGTGTCACCGCCGCCTTCGCAGTCCTGGCGCCCTGCCAGTCAGCTACGGAGGCAACCATGAGGAGACGAGCGATCGTCCCCGTCCTGACGTCCGGTGTGCTCGCGGCGTTCGCCGTCATCGCCATGGTGCTCACCGGAGTCGTGCCGGCGTCGGCCGCCGCGCCACACGCGTCCCAGCAGACCTTCCTGACCTTCTACGGCTGGTGGGACAACACGCCGCCGGGCGGCGACATCTCGCACCCGGTCAAGCACAAGACGGCCGGCGGCGTCGGCACCTTCGACGACCCGATCACCTTCGCCACGTCCACCAAGGAGGTGAAGCCCGGCGGCAAGATCTACGTGCCCCGGGTGGGCAAGTACTTCATCATGGAGGACGACTGCGACGAGTGCAATTCGGACTGGAACGGCAAGGGCCCCAACGGCGGCCCCAAGCTGGCCCACTTCGACCTGTGGCTCGGCGGCAAGGGCGGCGACCCGTTCAAGGCCATCCAGTGCGAGGTCGCGCTCACGCACTACAACAAGGACAACACGCCGACCATGGAGCCGGTGATCGTCGACCCGGACGCCAACCAGAAGGTCAGCAAGGACCCGATCTTCAACACCAGCACCGGCCAGTGCTACGGCGGCGCGACACCGACGATCACGGTGGGCCCGTACAAGAACCCCGCCTCGGCGGTGTGTCTCGACGCGCCGGCCGGTGCCACCAAGATCGGCGTGAAGGCCTGTGACGGCTCGGCCAACCAGAACTTCACGTTCGACGGCACCTTCCTGAGCATCCGCACCCTGTGCGCCGACTCCAAGGGCGGCGACATCGCGCTCAAGAAGTGCACCGGCGGCCCGACGCAGCAGTGGTCGGCCAACCCGAGCGGGACCATCTCGGACATCCAGACCGGCAAGAAGTGCTTCCGCGCGACGAAGACCGCGGTGACCGCGGGCAGTTGTTCCGGCTCGGCGGCGCAATGGACCTTCCCCACGGCCTGATCTCGTTCCAGGCCAGCAAGCCCAGGCAGGGGCGGGACGTCGCCGGCCCCCAGGCGAGTCAGGGTTCGCCTGCGGGGCCGGCGACGGACTGGGGCGTCCGTCGCCGCCACACACTGCCGTTCACCGTTGTACTCGAAGCATCCCGGAGGAATCCTCGTGAAGCGAAAGCGGGTCGTCGCGCTCGTGACGGCCACCCTGTGCGTCGCCGGTGGGCTGGCGCTGTCCTCCTCGGTCGCCAGCGGCGCGCCGAAGGACAGTGCGGCACTGACCAACCTGGACACGTCCGCGGCCAACCGGCGGGCGCCGGTGGCCGGCCTGTACGACTGGAGCAAGGCCGGCTTCCGCGGCGGCCAGAACCTGCCCGGCTCGGGTGACGTCAACCCCGACAAGAAGTGCCAGATCACGCCGGCCCAGCTGGCCAGCACGTACAAGGTGAAGCCGGACGACAAGGTCGACGACACCAACGGCATCCAGGCGGCGATCGACTACCTGCACAAGAACTGCTCGCCGACCGGCGGCTACACCAAGCTGAGCCTGCTCACCTTCCCGGCCGGGCAGCTGGACGTCACGCACGAGATCCACGTCGACGCCAACTACCTGATCCTGCGCGGCGCCGGCACCGACCAGACGAAGTTCGTCTACGCGCCGGACAAGAACACCCAGTACGACGTGCTGACGCCGGACGGCGACCAGTGGGACCAGGGCAACATGAACTACGAGGACGGGTCGGGCGGCTGGCTGTGGCCGGGCCGCGGCCTGTTCCGCGTGCAGTCCCGCCAGGTCGACCCCAGCTACGCCAGCGAGTACAAGTCCGCGCCGGCCAACCGCAAGGACGAGTTCGAGGGCACCGTCAACGTGCACTGGAAGGCCGGCGCCAAGCTGCGGGCCAAGCCCGGTGACAAGGGCTTCGCGGCCCGCACCGGCGACAAGGTGGTGTACCTGGACACCAGTGCCAAGACCACCACCATGAAGGTCGGCGGCTTCATCAACATCCGGGCGGCCAACTCGATCAACTTCTACAAGTCGATGGACGCCTACCCGACCACGTGGCCGCTGGAGAACCTGCACATGCGGCAGCAGTGGTTCACCATCACCGCGATCGACACCAAGAACCACACGGTGTCCATCGACAAGCCGCTCGAGTACGACGTGCCGGTCGACTCCACTTCGGACGGTTCGGCGCCGATCGACGGCACCGTGTACGCGTCCAAGGCCTCGCCGATCGTCGACCCGATCGTCGGTGTCGGCTTCGAGAACTTCTCCTACACCCAGGTGGCCCCGCCCGGCGTGACCCAGGCGCAGGCCAAGGACAACTACGGCAACCTGGCGCCGTCGCTGGCCATGCAGGGCATCGTGTTCAAGTGGGCGGCCAACGACTGGGTGACCGGCATCCACGCGATCATGACCGGCTCGCACCCGATCGTGACCGAGGAGGCCAAGAACCTCCAGATCGTGAACAACGAGCTGGACGGCTCGTGGAACAAGGGCAAGGGCGGCAACGGCTACTTCCGCGGCTCCCGGGTGTGGGACTCGCTCTACGCCGGCAACACCACCCGCGACCTGCGCCACTTCACCTTCCAGTGGTCGGCCTCGGGCAACGTGGTGATCGGCAACGACATCGACTCGGACTTCAACATCCACGGCGGCTACGAGCGCAACAACCTGTTCGAGAACAACACGAACAAGGTGTCCTACGCGCACCGTTCCGGCAACTGCACCGCGCACTGCGGTGACGAGGGCGGCTCCGGGCCGGACGACTCGACCTGGTTCCCGATCTACTGGTCGACCGGCCAGAAGGCGGTCAAGTGGTCGGGTTCCTCCGGCCCGCGCAACGTCTTCTTCAACAACACGATGACCAAGCAGGTCACCGACGGGGCCGCGTACACGCCGTACTACCCCGACCACAGCAAGATCTACCAGTTCGGCTGGGACGGCAAGGCGTTCCACCACCTCGACGTCGGCGGTCAGCCCATTGTGGACTGGGCCCACAACGAGCAGCAGGACTACACGAACGGCCACGGTGTCGACGACACCAAGACCGACAAGGGCCCGTCGCTCTTCCTGAAGACGGTGGCGAAATGATCAAAGCTCTGACCGCGCTGGCGCTGGTCGCGCCGTTCGTCGTGCAGCCGGCGGCGTCGACCGTCAACGTCAGCAACGCCGCCCAGCTGATCGCCGCCCTGAAGGCGGCCAAGCCCGGCGACACCATCCAGTTGGCCGACGGCGACTACGGCGATCAGTTCGTCGCCACCACCTCGGGCACGGCGTCCGCGCCGATCACCCTGGTCGGCAGCGCCAAGGCGGTGCTGCACGACCCGAAGTTCGAGGCCGGCGACACCGACTGCCCGTCCGGGCTGACCGGCTACGGCCTGTGGCTCAACGGCGCGAGTTACTGGAACCTCAAGGGTTTCAGCGTGACCAAGTCGAAGAAGGGCATCGTCCTCGACGGTGCCACGCACGTGACGATCGACGGCGTGAGCGTGCACGACATCGGGTTCGAGGGCGTGCACTTCCGCAAGAGCAGCGCCTACGGCGTCATCAAGAACTCGAGCGTGTACAACACGGGTCTCGAGCAGCCGGGCTACGGCGAGGGTGTCTACATCGGATCGTCCAACAGCAACTGGTCGTGCTACGGCACGAACAAGGGCAAGAACCCGGACGCCGGCGACTTCGTCCAGGTGCTCAACAACAAGATCGGGCCCAACGTCGCGGCCGAGGGCCTCGACGTCAAGGAGGGCACCAAGGGCGGTGTGGTCGACGGCAACACCTTCGACGGGACCGGCGAGAAGAACGAGAACTCGGCCGACTCCGCGATCGACGTCAAGGGCGACGGCTACAAGTTCACGAACAACATCGTGCGCAACGCCTTCCTCGACGCCATCCAGACGCACAACCTGTGGAAGAAGACCGGCTGTGGCAACACGTTCAGCAACAACACGCTGACCGTGACCGACCAGGACGGCTACGGCATCAACTCCACCAACCAGAGTTCGTGCGTGTCGTCCAAGTCGCCCAACATCATCGGCGCGTCCAACAAGAGCACCGGCGGCAAGGGGCTGTCCAAGACCCCGGTCACGCCCGGCGTTTAAGTAGCGGCGAGGAGGCCGTCCCGCATGTCAGCCGCTGTGCGGGCCGGCTCCCTCGGCTTCCCTGCCGAAAGGACTTTCCCTGTGTTGAAGGTCATTCTCGCTTCCGTGCTCGCGGCGCAGACGCTGGCCCAGCCGGCCGCCGCGGTCACCACGATCAACGTCAGCAACGCCGCCGAGCTGATTGCCGCCCTGAAGGCGGCCAAGCCCGGCGACACCATCCAGTTGGCCGACGGCGACTACGGTGACCAGTTCGTCGCCACCACGTCCGGCACCGCCGCCAAGCCGATCACCTTGGTCGGCAGTCAGCAGGCCGTGCTGCACGACCCCAAGTTCAAGCTCGGCGACACCGACTGCCCGTCCGGCCAGACCGGCTACGGCCTGTGGCTGCAAGGTGCGAATTACTGGAACCTGAAGGGTTTCAGCGTGACCAAGTCGAAGAAGGGCATCGTGCTCGACGGCTCGTCGCACGTGACGATCGACGGCGTGAGCGTGCACGACATCGGGTACGAGGGCGTGCACTTCCGTAAGAGCAGCTCCTACGGCGTGATCAAGAACTCCACGGTGACCAACACCGGCCAGGAGGAGCCCGGCTACGGCGAGGGCGTGTACCTCGGCTCGGCCAACAGCAACTGGGAGTGCTACGGCGCCACCCAGAGCACCCCGGATGCCAGCAACTTCACCCAGGTGCTGAACAACAAGATCGGGCCCAACGTGGCCGCCGAGGGTATCGACGTCAAGGAGGGCACCCATGACGGGCTGATCTCCGGCAACACCCTCGACGGGACCGGCGAGAAGAACCAGCACGACGCCGATTCCACAATGGACATCAAGGGCGACAAGTACACCATCACCGAGAACATCGCCAAGAACGGCTATCTCGACGTGATCCAGGTGCACAACGTATGGGGCAACACCGGCTGCGGCAACACGTTCAGCAAGAACACGCTGACCGTGAAGAACAAGAACGGTTACGGCATCAACGCCACCGACCAGAGCCAGTGCACCTCGTCGAAGGCGCCGAACGTGATCGGCGCCTCCAACAAGAGCACCGGTGGCAAGGGCCTGTCGAAGACCCCCACCACCCCTGGGGTGTAGTCAGTCCATGGGCCGGCGCAGGCGGGCGTTGACGGGTTCCATCGGCACCTGGCGGTTGGTCGCCGCCACCGTCACCTCGCCTGTGCTCAGGCCGATCAGCAGTGACGCCCCCGCGCCCGGTCCGGCGCCGGAGTGGCCGTACAGATCACCGGCCGGGTTGACCAGCCAACCCAGGCCTACCTTGGCCGATCCCGGTCGGAGGGCTGCTGCCACCTTGTTCGCCGGCAGCAGGCTCGTCCAGTCGCGGCCGAACCGCACCAGGTCTGGCGCCGTGGTCCACACACCGCCGGCTGCCGCGATGGTCGAGACGTGGCGTTCCGCCTCCTCGAACGTCCCGTCCTCGGCCAGGTGGTACCCGGTGACCACGGCGCCTCCCGGCCAGCTGGTGGGAAAGTCGGTGTCACCCATGCCCAGCGGCCGGAGGACCAGATCCCGCACCGCCTCGGCGTACGCCACCCCGGTCACGTCGGCGACGATCTTGCCCAGCACCGCGTACGCGCCGTTGCTGGGCAGCAGTACGCCCCGGTGGTCGCTACAGGGGATGGTGTCGTGGTAGACGAATTCCGGAGCTTCCGTGGCGAACTGGACGTCCGGGCTGAGGACGCCCGAGGTGTGGGTGAGCAGGTCGCGGACCGTGATGTCGTCGTTGTCCAGTCGGGTTCCGCGCAGGATCGTGTTCGCCCTTACGTCAAGGTCGTCGAGGAGGACGGTGACCGCGGTTGCCGTGATCACCTTGGCGATCCCGTAGGCCGGGAACCGGTGGTCGGCGGTTAGCTCTTCGTGCGTCGCCAGATCCCGCCACCCCGTGCACAACGTCCAGCCTTCCCCCGCCAGCACCAGCCCCGGCAGTCCGAGCTCCGCCTTGGCTTGATCCGCCACTTTGTCAGCGTTTGCCGGCGCTCGGCCCGTTGTCCGGTTCTTCTGGTCGCCCAGCCGGCCGTCGGTGACCCGCTTGGCGATCGGGTACAGCCTCAGCATCTTGATCCGGTGGGGTGGTTCGTCTTCCGCCGAGGCTTCCAGCCTGAGCCCGCCGATCTCGGCGCGCAGTGCTGTTTCCGTCGACGCGTCGACGGTCAGCGTTTCCCGCAGGCTGTGCGCGATCGACCGCATCATCCTGGCCATCACGTCCGGCGGGATCTGCTCCAGGAACCTGGGCGTGACGTGCCCGTGCAGTGCCTCTTCGGTAGGAGGCTCCCAGTCCCCACCGTCCGCTGTCCTGTACCGTTCGATCACCCACCGCACGTGCGGCACGATGGTGCCCGCCATGCTGATAGCCGTCTTCAGGCTCGCCCAGCTCGGATACCCGTGCTCCCGGGCAATCCCCAGCTGCGCCTCGTGCAACGTGTCGAATTCCCCGGTACCCAGTCGCCGCTTCGCCTCGATCTTGAGGTAGCGCAGATCGGGCCGGTCCGGCAGCTCACGGCCGTGTTCGTGACGCGGTTCTTGCGGGCTCAAGGCAGTCCTTCCTCAGCGCCCGTGGGTCCGCGACATCGGGCCGGAAAGACCTGCCATCGATGGGTGATGCGCCAACCGGTGAGCTTGCAGCCCTACCCGCGGACCCAGAGGCGGCCGGCACCGCCAGGTGGAACGGTACTGCGTGCGGCGCCCGCTGGCAAAGGGTGACTTCAGATCAGAGCTTGTCGGCGTCCAGCACGGCCTTGGCGAAGTTCTGCGGGTCCTCCTGTGGCACGTTGTGGCCGATGCCCTTGAGGATGCGGTGGTCGTACTTGCCGGTGAACTTGGACCGGTAGGCCTTGCCGTCGATGGCGGCGCCGTCGAAGTCGCTGGCGATGGTGATCGTCGGCACGGTGATCGGCGGCGCGGCCTGGAGCTTCTGCTCGACGGCGTCGTACTGAGGCTCGCCGGGGGCCAGTCCTAGCCGCCAGCGGTAGTTGTGGATGACGACGGCGACGTGGTCGGCGTTGGCGAACGCCTCGGCGCTCTGGTCGTACGTCGCGTCGGAGAACTTCCAGGTGGGGGAGGCGGTCTGCCAGATCAGCTTGTTGAAGTCGTGCCGGTTCTGCGTGTAGCCCTGCACACCGCGCTCGGTGCTGAAGTAGTACTGGTACCACCAGCCGCGCTCGGCCACGGGGGTGAGCGGCTGCTGCTGGGCCTTGAGGTTGGTCACCAGGTAGCCGCTGACCAGCGCGGCCGCCTTGACCCGCTCGGGCCACACGGCGGCGACGCAGCCGGCGGTCCGGCTGCCCCAGTCGTAGCCACCGAGCACGGCCTTGTCGATGTGCAGCGCGTCCATCAGGGCGATGAGGTCCGACGCGGTGGCGGCTTGCTGTCCATTTCGGACGGTGTCGGCACTCAGGAACGTCGTGGTGCCATAGCCGCGCAGGAACGGCACGATGACCCGATATCCGGCTGCGGCCAGGATCGGGGCCACGTCGACGTAGCTGTAAATGGAGTACGGCCAGCCGTGCAGCAGGAACACCGGCTTGCCGTCGGCCGGCCCGTCCTCGGCGTAGCCGATGTCCAGCGTCCCGGCCTTGATCTGTTTGAGGGCGGCGAACTTGGTGTGGCTGGCCGATGTTGTGGTGGCGACGGCCGGCACGGCGGTCTTCTCCGAGGAGCAGGCGGCGAGCGTGCCCGCCGCCATGACTCCGGCGACGCCCTGCGCGAACAGTCTCCTGCTGATCATCGGAACACTCCTGACGGGAATGGCGAACACTGCGTTGTCGACGCTAGTGGCCGGTGCCGGCGGCGGGCGACCGTCAGATGACGTACGCGGCATACGTCATGGCCCGAGGGCCTCTCGCAGTTCGGTGCGCGAGCTGATCCCGAGCTTGGGGAAGATTCGGTGCAGGTGCGTGCTGACGGTCCGGTGTGAGAGATAAAGTTGCTGCCCGATCTCCCGGTTCGTCAAGCCCTCGGCGGCCAGCCGAGCGATGTTCAGCTCATGGGGTGTCAGGTCGCCGACCTTGTCGGTGGGTTGGTCGGGGCTGGCTTCGCCGGCCGCGCGTAGTTCGCGGCGGGCCCGTTCGGCCCATGCCGTCACGCCCAGCGCCTCGAACGTCTCGCGGGCGGCCCGCAGCTGCGGGCGTGAATCGACGGGACGTCGTTGCCGGCGCAACCATTCGCCGTAGGCGAGTTGGGTTCGGCTGCGTTCGAGCGGCCACGTCTCGACGTCCAGCGCGGCCCTGAACAGCTTCTCCGCCTCATTGTCCGGGGCGAGCGCGGCACGGGCGTATCGGAGTCCACTGTGGAGCGCAGGGGAGGGCGACACCATCGCGTGCATCTCGAACTCCTGCACCAGTTCCCCGACCACGCCGAGCTGATCGCAGCGTACCGCGGCCTCGGTCAGCTCGGCGATCGCGTAGCAGCGCAAGGCAACCTGGTACGCGGGGTCGACGGGATCGTTGAGCCGCATGAGGTTCGCGAACGCGTCGGCATGCCGGCCTTCGCCCAGCGCGGCGATGCCGCGGGCCAGCTGGACCGTGGCCAGCACCGGTCGGGCGCCAGCCGTGAGCCCGATGCTCTCCGCTTGTGCGGCAAGGGTTTCCGACTGAATGTAGGCACCGCGCAAAGCGGCGATCTCGGCTTGCGTGGCCAGCGTCAAGCCGTGGATGTGGTGCTGTGACGTCTCGATCGCCAAGCGTTGGCCTTCTTCGGCGGCAGCCATGGCTGTGGTGAGGTCGCCGAGGCGGACGCAGCTCCACGCCTGCACGCCCAGCGCGCGGGCCAGGAAGGCGAGACGGCCCTGGGCCCGTAGGCCGGGTTGGGCGCTGGCGGAGAACCCAGCGGCAAGGTCGAAGGCGCCGATCAGCATCGCGGCGCTGCCCAGGAAGCGATCCACCTGCGCGTCGCGATTCACCTCACGGGCCAGCGCGGTGAGATCGGTCAGGACGGACTCGCCGCGCTCGAACGGCGTGACATAGGCGTTGATCGCGACCAGGCGCGGGTCGTGCCGATCGAGCGGCATGGCGTCGGCGGCCTTGGTCAATCGGCGTCGGTCCGCCGTGCCGGGCTCGATCCAGAAGCAGCGCATGGCCGCGCCCCACAGGATCTGCATCGCCAGGTCGAGATCGCCGTCCGCGAGCACGCCGAGCGCCAGGTCGGCGACGTCACCCGGGCTCGACACCTCGTCGCGCAGGCCGTCGTCGAGGTTGGTGGGCAGCCAGCGCGCCACCGCTCGCTGGTTCGCCGTGAGGTCCTCGGCCGACGCCTCGCCGAGCAGGCGTTCGACCAGCTCCCGGTTGCCCATCTCGACCGCGCCGCCGGCCGCCTTGAGCAGGAGCTCCGCGCGGTTGGCCGGGTCCTTGGTCAGCTTCGCGGCCCGTTCGAGCAGCCGTACCGTCGCGTCGACGCCGCCCCGACGTTCCGTGCGTTCGGCCGACTTTGCCAGCTCCGCCGCGATCTCCTCGTCCGGGCCCGTGGTCGCCGCCGCGCGGTGCCAGATCTGGCGGTCCGGCTCGGTGATCGTGTCGGCTAGTGCCTGATGCGCCTGTTGGCGTTGCTGGGGCTCCGCGTCCTTGACGATCGCCGAGCGCAGCAGCGGGTGCCGCCAGGTCAGTGTGTCGTGCGTGACCGTGATCAGGTTCTCGTCCAGCGCCGGCCCCAGCGCCACCAGATCCGCTTTCGCTGCGTCCAGCGCTTCACCGAGCTCATTCGTGTCATTCACCGCCGCGATCAGCAGGAACGACCGAGTGTCCGCCGGCAGCGTCCGCACCCGGTTCGCGAAGGTCTGCTCGACGCTCGTCGACGCATCGCCCCGGGACAGCTCCTTGAGGGCCAGCGGATTGCCCCTCGCCGCTTTCAGCACCTTCTCGCGGGTCGACGGCGGCACGTCCTTGAGCAATTCCCGCGCCGCCTCGTCCGACAACGGCCGTAGCGCCATCGTCGGCAGATTCGCCGTGGTCAAACGGGAAGACTCGCCGTCCCTTACGGCCGCCACCAGCGCGATCGGCTCCGATTCCAGCCGGCGGGCCACGAAGGCCAGCACGTCCTGGCTGTTCGGATCCAGCCAGTGCGCGTCGTCCACGATCAGCAGCAGCGGTTCCGCCGTCGCCGCCTCGGCCAGCAGGTTCAGCACCGCCATGCCCACCAGGTAGATCACCGGCCGCGGGCCGTCGGCCAGGCCCAGCGCCGTCGCCAGCGCCTCTCGCTGCGTCTTCGGCAGGGCGTCGATCCCTTGGCGCAGCGGGAACAGCAGCTGGTGCAGGCCCGCGTAGGGCAGGCTGTGCTCCGCCTCGACGCCCAGCGCCGTCAGCACCCGGACCCCCGGCGCCTCGATCTCCGCCAGCAGCGCCGACTTGCCCATGCCCGCCTCGCCCCGGACCACCAGCGCCCCGCCCCGATCGCGGAGTCCCCCGACCAGCCCGGCCAACCGCTCCCGTTCCGACTCCCGCTCACACAGCGCCACGAACTCTCCCTCGCGGTTTTCCCTGCTTGCAGGCTATGCCAGCG
>DATJJB010000550.1:0-4079 GCA_035492655.1 Kutzneria sp.
CCTCAATGCCCTCGGCATGCTGCGGCGCCAGATCAGCGCGATCACCGCCTGGCAGGTAAGTGCGCTGACCGGACTCGCCCTCCTGGCCGGCCTGCCACTCGGCGTGGCGGCCGGACGGTTGAGCTGGGCGCTTTTCGGTTACGACCTCGGCATTCCGCCTGGCACGATCACGCCGACCCTGGCGCTCATGGTCATGACGCCTACGGTCATCGTCATCGCCAACGCGGTCGCGTTCTGGCCGGGCCGGACAGCCGCCCGGCTGAGCCCGGCGGACGTACTGCGGGCCGAATAGCGCAGCAGTCAGGCATCTCCGGACCGGGACGCTAGCCGAACTTGGGCAGCACCGCGGCGGCCAGCCGCTCCATCTGCTCACGCTGGTCGAACAGCGCCGTGAACAAGATAAGCTCCGCCCCCGCCTCGGCCACCTTGTTCACCTCGCCGACGCAGTCGGCCGCCGTGCCGGTGACCGTGGCGGCCTCGATGGCCGGCACCCGCTGCCCGTAGATGCCTTCCAGGGCGGCGTTCATCCGGTCCCGCGCCCGCTCGGTGTCGTCATCGATGCCGATGTAGACGCGCTTGGCGATCGGGAAGCTGCCGGCGGCCTGGCCCGCCTCGGCGAGCGCGCCCCGGACGATCTGCACCTGCTCGGCGAACGCGGCGGTGGTGGAGGAGCCCGCCCCGAAGAAGCCGTCGCCCATCCGCACGGCGCGCCGCAGCGCGGGCTCGCTGGCCCCGCCGAACCACAGCCGCGGGTATGGCTTCTGGAACGGCTTGGGCTCCATGGGCGCGTTCTCGAGCTGCCAGAACTCGCCGTGGAAGGTCACCCGGGGCTCGGTCCACAGCGCCTTCATCAGGTTGACGCCCTCGGTGAACCGCGACACGTACCGGGCCGGGTCCACGCCGAAGGCGGCGAACGGGCGACTCCGGCCGCCGGTGCCCACGCCGACCTCGATCCGGCCGCGGCTGAGCTGGTCCAGCGTGCTCAGGCTCTTGGCCAGGTGCACCGGGCTGTGCAGGGTCGACACGAACACCACGCACCCCAGCCGCATCCGCTCGGTGCACGCCGCCGCGTAGGTCATCGCTTCGATCGGGCTGAGCTGCGGGCCGAAGCCCAGCGTCGCTTCCTGGGTCCAGGCGCTCTCGAAGCCGAGCTCCTCGGCCCGCGCCAGGTACTCGCGGAAGGACGTGGGGTCGAACTCGCCGTCGGCGTAGAACTGCGGGATCGCGATCGCGAACTTCATGGGCAGCAGCGTATCCCGGCTGCGGATGGGACAATCGGGGGGTGAGTGATCTGGCCGAACGGCTCCGTGCGATCTGCATGACTCTGCCCGAGGTCACCGAGCGGCCCAGCCATGGCGCGCCGACCTGGTTCGTCCGCGGCAAGAGCTCGTTCGTGACGCTCTGGACCGACGGCCATCACGACAACCAGTTCCCGCACCTGTGGTGCGCGGCGCCACCAGGAGCGCAGCAGGAACTCACCGCGTCCGATCCGGGGCGCTTCTTCGGCCGCCCTACGTCGGCGGCCGCGGCTGGATCGGCGTGCGCCTCGACCGCGACGCCGACTGGGCCGAGATCGCCGAGCTCTGCTGTGACGCTTACCGCGTCATCGCCCCCGCCCGGCTGGCCGCCAAGCTGGACGGCTAGCCCAGCACGGCTAGCCCAGTACGGCCGTGGTGATCTCGGCGGCGCAGCCCCAGGCCAGCGAGATGCCGGCGCCGCCGTGGCCGTAGTTGTGCCATAGCACGCCGTCGCCGAACGGTTCGGATTCCAGCCGCACCTCGGGCCGCCACGGCCGCAGGCCGACCCGGTGGCCGAGGATCTCCGCGCCGCGCAGGCGAGGCTCGAGGGCGGCGCACCCGGCCATGATCCGCTCGGCCACCTCCGGTTTCGGGTCCGTGTCCCAGTTTCCCTCGTCGTTCGTGCCGCCGAGCAGGATGGTGTCCCCGTGCGGGAACATGTACACGATCCACGGCGGCTCGGGGTCCCGGTTGACGAGGAACTCCTCGATGCCCGGGTTGGCGGCGATGACGACCTGCCCGCGCACCGGCACCACCGCCGGATCGGGCACCAGGTCGTGCGCTGCGGCGCCAGAGCAGTTGACGATGACCGGAGCGGCGCCGGCCAGGCCGGCCAGCGAGGGGACCGGGGAGACCTCGAGCGTGCCGCCCGCCCGCTCGAACCTGCCACGCAGGTAGTCCAGGTAAACCGGCATAGTCGCCAGCGGCGCGGTGTAGCGCCAGCCGCTGGTGAAGCCGTCCGGCAGTTCGGACTCCTCGCAGTCGCGCAGGTCGGTCAGGAGCCCGATCCAGTAGTACGGCTCGAGCGGAGCGCGAGAGATCTCCCGGCCAGATGCCAGCCGCACTCCGGTGCCGGGTTCGGTGGCGAGCTTGGACAGGACCTCGAGCCCGACCCGGCCCCACTCGAGCACCCGGTCCGGCGGACCTACCTTCACCGCGCCCCAGACCGCCCCGGCCGCCACCGACGTGGTCTGTGCGGGCAGCGCGGCCGTCCTTATCGTCACGCTGAGCCCGGCCTCGGCCAAGCTGATCGCCGTGGTGAGGCCGATGGCTCCGGCCCCGATTACGAGAACGTCCATGAGCCGACCGTATCCCGTGGCTCTGTTCGGTGAAACGCGGCGCGTGCTAGCGCGGACGGACCAGGGTGAAGGTCTCGAACTCGGTATAGTCGGGGGTCGGCGCTCCCTTGGCGCCGGTGCCCGGGTTGACCGGGTCCGCGCCGACCGCGTGGTAGTGGGTGACCTTGATACTGGGATGGCCGTCCGAGCCGTGGCCCGGGTCGACGTCGAAGACAGCGATCCCGTAGCCGGTGGCCGTGTCGCGCTTGGCCGACCAGACGGCGTCTTCGACCGCGTCCGCCGCCGCCCGGGTAAAGACGCCCGGTGTGGACGTGGCGACGGGCCGGTCGGCCGTGGTGAACACCTTGGCCTGCCGCTGGCCGTCGGCGGTGTCGGTACCGTACTCATCCAGCGGGGCGTCGGTGCCGCCGCAGCCGAGGATGAGGTGCACGGTGCCGTGCCTGGTGTCGAACACCCCGTTGTCGGTGGTCGTCACCGGGCGCGGGCGCAGGGTGTTGACCACCGCCCCGGTGGCTACCTCGCGGCCGGCGACGGTGTCGGCGCCGCGTACCGGGAAGGACCGCTCGTAGTCGTGGTCGTGGCCGCAGAGCACCAGGTCCACCTGGTACCGGTCGAACAGCGGGAGCCACTCCTTCCGTATGCCGAGGTCGGAGCCGTTGCCGGTGGACGAGGAGGAGGCGGCGCACTGGTGCATCTGGACGATGATCCAGTCCACCGTCTCGTCCCGGCGGCCGGCCGCCAGCGTCCGCTCCAGCCAGGCGGTCTGCGTCCCGCCGGAGTAGCCCCTGATGTAGAACGACGTGCCCGGCTTGATCGCCGGGTGGCCGGCGCCTGCCGCCGGGGTCAGCGCCGCCGGGCCGGCCACGAAGGCGGCCGCGTCCTGGAAGACCACATCGTCGGCGTCGAGCGAGACGAACAGCACCGCGCCGATCCGGAAGGAGTACCAGCGGCCGCCGAAGCCGGGCACCCGGTTGTCCGGCAGGGTGTAGCGGGACAAGTAGGAGGTGAAGCCCTCCGGGCCGTTGTAGAACTCCACCTCGTGGTTGCCCAGGCACGGCATCCAGGGCCGGTTCGAGGCGGAGGTCTGGTTGTTGTTGCCGAAGTCGCGCCATACCTCGGGCTGGGCCGTGGGGTTCAGGTTCGCGTAGCACAGGTCGCCGTTGAGCAGGTGGAACAGCGGCTGGAAGGATTCCACCGTCTCGACTGCGTACGCGCTCTGGCCGTAGGAGAGCACCCACGCGGTGTTGGGCGTGGCCAGGTCGCCGAAACTGGTGAAGCGGAACGCGGCCCGGCCCGCCGGCGCGGTGCGGAACGTGGCGCTGAACGGGTCGGTGGCGTTGCCGTCGTTGTCCGCGGTCACCGCGTAGGCGTACGTGGCGCCGGGCCGCAGGCCGCCGACGCGGGCATGGTAGGTCCAGACCGTCTCGCCGCTGATTCCGTCGGTGTAGGGGCGGGGCTCGGCCGGGATCACCCGCTGCCCGAT
>DATJJB010000551.1:0-10384 GCA_035492655.1 Kutzneria sp.
GAGCTGACCGGCATCTCCGTCACGGACTCGGAGCTGGTCTTCGGCGCCGGCGTGCGGATGGCCGACGTGTCGGCCCATCCCTTCGTGAGTGCCTCGTATCCGGCGCTGGCCGAGTCGATCTGGCGGGCCGCCACGCAGCAACTGCGGAACATGGCGACGCTGGGCGGGAACCTGTTGCAGCGCACCCGGTGCGGCTACTTCCGTGACGCGGACATGGCGTGCAACAAGCGGAATCCCGGCAGCGGCTGCGCCGCGATGGAAGGCATTGATCGTCCGCACGCGTTGCTGGGCGCGAGTTCTTCTTGCAGTGCGACGTATGCCGGCGATTTCGCCATCGCGCTGCGGGCTTTCGATGCCGTGGTCGACGTGATCGGCCCGCGCGGCGAGCGTTCGCTCGCGCTGGCCGACCTGCACGTTGAGCCGGGGGAGGACCCGAGCCGAGAACACGTGCTGGACGCCGACGAGCTGATCCTGCGCATCCGGGTGCCGCGGACCGAGGCCGGCCGGGGCTCCACCTACCTGAAGATCCGGGACCGCGAGTCCTACGCCTTCGCTTTGGCCTCGGCCGCGGTCGGGTTGGTGATCGACGGCGATGGCGTGGTCACCGAGAGCCGGATCGCGTTGGGCGGCGTGGCCACCCGGCCGTGGCGGGCGGTCGAGGCCGAGCGGTCGTTGCTGGGCGGGCCGCTCACCCCGGCCGCGATGGCCCGCGCCGGCGAGCTCGCGTTCGCGGACGCGCGTCCCGGTCGTATGAACGGATTCCGAGTCGAGTTGGGCATGCGCACGGTGGCCGACGCCGTCCGCACCGCCGGGGAGCGAGCCGTCCGATGAGGGTCGACGCGTACGAGAAGGTCACCGGGAAGGCGTTGTACGGGGCCGACCGCGTGCTGCCGGGCATGGCCTACGCCGCCTTGGCCCTGGCCAAGATCGGTCGCGGCACGGTGTCCGATGTGGACACCTCGGCCGCGTCGGCGGTGCCGGGGGTGCTGCTCGTGGAGACTCGCTTCGAGCTGGCCAGCCCCGGTTTCATCATGGGCGGGCAGTTCGGTTTCCAGAGCCTGCAACCGATGACCGGCGACCACATCGCCTATCGCGGCCAGCCGATCGCCATCGTCGTGGCGGAAACCCCGGTCGCTGCCGCCGAAGCCGCCGAGGCGGTCACCGCGACGTACCAGGAGGAGCCGTTCGCGCTGCACCTCGACTCCGAGGGCGCCACCACGCTCGTCCAGGAAGAGGCGATCCCGCTGCCGTTCCTGGCCGATATCAAGGTCGGCGACGCGGACGCCGTGATCGACAACAGCGCGGTGCGGATCGACGCGACCTTCGTGCACCCGCCGCAGCACGCCGTGCCGATGGAGCTCAACGGCGGCGTCGTCGAGTGGCAGGGCGACACGCTGATCGTGCACGAGGGCACCCAGAACGCCAACGCCATCCGGTTCGGACTGGCCCAGCAGCTCGGCATCGACGCGGCGAACATCGAGGTCCGGTCGCCGTACGTCGGCGGCGGGTTCGGGCAGAAGAACTCGCTGCTGGTCCACATCGGACCGTTGGCCGTGGTGTCACAGCGGTTGGGACGTCCGGTCAAGCTCGTGTTGACCCGCACCCAGACCTTCCACAACGGCAGCTTCCGGCCGGTGAGCAAGCAGCGGATCCGGTTGGGCGCGGACGAATCCGGCAAGATCAACGCTGTCGTGCACGAGGTCGATCAGCAGACGTCCCGGCACGATCTGTTCATCGCCATGCACACCGAGACCTCCAGCCGGCTCTACGGGTACTCCGCGTTCCGCGGCCGGCAGCGCCTGGTGCGGACCGATGTGCAGACCCCGGGCTACATGCGGGCGCCGTTCGAGAGCCCGTCGATGTTCGCCATCGAGCAGGCGGTCGACGAGTTGGCTTATCGGGTCGGTCGGGATCCAGTGGAGCTGCGGCTGGCCAACGACACCGAGCACGACCCGATCACCGGATTGCCGTTCTCCAGCCGGCACGTCGGCGACTGTCTGCGCCGTGGGGCCGAGCTCTTCGGTTGGTCCGGGCGCAATCCCGAGCCGGGATCGATGCGGGCCGAGGACGGGTCGTTGGTCGGGTGGGGTGTGGCCATCGGCAACTATCCCGCCAGCATCGTGCCCGCCCACACGACTCTTGCCGCCGACGAGGACGGCAAGGTGACCGTCGCCGTCGACGGACACGAGATGGGGCAGGGGATTCGCTCCACGATCGCGCTGCTGGTCGCCCGCGATCTCGGGATTCCGGTGGCCGACGTGATCGTGCGGGTCGGCGACACCAGGTACGGCAACCAGCACCTCACCGCCGGTTCGTGGGGCACCGCCAGCGCGCTGCCGGCCGTCCGAACCGGACTGCAGGAGCTGCGCAAGCTGCTCAACGTCGCCGGCAGCGGCGATGTCGACGTCGCCGCCGCGGTGGCTGATGTCGGTCATGCCGTCGAGGTGTCCGCGCACTGGCTCGCCCCCGGCCAGTCGGCCGATTCCCTGGCCCGGGCCGAAACCGGCCACAACGTCATCGCCGGTCCGGTGTTCCCCGGCTTCGTGACCTTCAGCTGGATCGCCCACTTCGTCGAGGTGCACGTCGAGCCGACCACGTGTCGTATCCGCGTGCCGCGGGTGGTCAGCGTCGCCGACTGCGGCCGGGTCGCCAGCCCCGTCACCGCCGCCAGTCAGGTCCGCGGCGGCGTGATCTGGGGCATCGGCGCCGCGCTGCGCGAGGAATCCCTGGTGGACGACCGTTTCGGCGGCTTCCTGAACTCCACTTTGGAGGAATACCCGGTGATGGTCAACGCCGATGTGCGCAGCATCGACGTCGACTTCATCGACAAGCCCGACTACCAGTTCAACCCGGTCGGCGTGAAGGGCCTCGGCGAGGTCTCCATGGTCGGCGCGGCCGCCGCCGTCGCCAATGCCGTGCACCACGCCACCGGTCGTCGCCACCACAGACTGCCTATTCGCATTGAGCACGTCATCTGACCCCGGTGTCGCTGAGGCTTCGGCCGGCCGCCCCTCGGTCAGCGCCCCGGACGCGTTGAGCCCGGCGGCGCTGGCCGAGGCGCGAGCCGCCCAACCCCGGCGAGCGTTGTCGGGCCTGCTGTTCGTGATCCCAGCGTCGGTGCTGTTGGCCGTAGGTTGGGGCGGGCCGGTGCATTCGTTGACCGTGCTCGGCCCGCTGCTGACCTTCGCGCTGCCCATCGTCGCCGTGATCGCCTTCTGGTGGCAGGACTGGCCCGGCTCGCTGCTCACCGGCGGCTGGTCCGGCCTCGGCGACACCGTGATCGTCGCCCTCGGCGGTGTGGTCCTGACCATCCTTGGTCAGGGCTTGGTCGAAGGCATTGACCTGCAAGGGATCTTCGCCCCCGGCCCCGGGCATCCGTCCGTGTCCGAGACCGTCCCGCTGGCCGTCGGCATCTTCGGTCTCATCCTCCAGCTCACCCTGGTCGGCGAGTGCTGGCCGTTGCGTTCGCTGGCCCGCATCCCGTCCGGCATAGCGGCTTTGGTGCTGTGCTGGGTTGTCGGCTTAACCCTCTACAGTGGACTCATCGGCACCGGCCTCGTCGCCGGCGAGGCGTACGCCAGCTGGTTCGCCGCTTTGGGCATGTGGCAGATGGTCTGGTACGTCGCCCTGCGCGGCTGGCCCTTCGCCCGCATCCGCCACCAGGCCACTCGGCTCGTGACCGGCCACCTCTCCGTCATCGCCTGCGGCTGGGTCACCTACCTGTTCGCCTCGTCCGTCCTGTCCTGGACACCCGGCCGCATCGCCGAGGTCTCCGGCTCCGCCATCGCCGCCATCCTCGTCGTCGCCATGCTTTTCGAGGCCTGGCCCGCCATCCGCCTCACCGAGGTCCCCGGCCGCACCCTTGCCCTCGTGCTGGTCGCGGTCCTGACCTTCGTGCTCGCCACTTTCCTGCCCGTGGTCGCCGGCTGGCTCGGCGTGCCCTCCCGGCAGGCGCTGAGCTGGTCCACCCACGCCACCCTGAACGCACTCAGCCTGGCCGTGATCCTGCACGTCGCCGTCTGGCGACGCTGGCTGGCCGACTGAGCCGGCCGGGGCTCACTCCGAGGCGGCGACGGCCGGCCACAGCACGGCCACCACGCGGTCGGCGAGGTCCTTGGTCGGCTCACCACGGTAGAAGGCGGCGAAGTAGCTGCCGAAGCACATGATCGCGATGGTGTGCGGGTCGATGCCGGCACGGACCGCGCCACGCTCCTGGAGCTGCCCCAGCACCTCCTCCAGCATCGACACCCGCGGCTCGACGGCGTGCGTGCGCAGGATGTCGAGCAGTTCGGGGGTGCGGATGGCCTCGCCGGCGAAGTTGCCCATCAGCACCATGGCGTCCGGGTTGAAGTACGTCGGGTCGAGCCGCCGGACCGCTTCGACCAGCGCCTGGCGGGGGGCGAGCCCGGTCAGGTCCACGGTGTACATGTCGCGCTGCCGGCGGAAGCCGTAGTCGAGCGCGTCCACCACGAGGTCGAACTTGGTGGCCCAGCGGCGATACAGCGTCGGCCGGGTGACGCCGGCGTCGGTCGCGATGTCGCCGATGGTCATCCGCGAGTACCCGTCCCGCACCAGCCGGTCCCGGGTGGCCAGGATGATGGCCTCGTCGATGGCCGCGTCCCGGGGCCGGCCGCCGACGTTGCGCTCGCTCTGGCCCGCGCCGGTGGCCCCGCCGAGCTCGCTGCCGTCCTTCGCCATGTCCCGACTCTACCGGATCCGTTACAGCTGCTGGTTGTAACTCCCGTGCACCTGCGTCGACCTCGCCGCCCGTTGCGGCCTCACCCCACCGCGCCGCTGATCACTTGGTCACCACGACCATGCGCCCGAAGTCCGTGCCGGCGATGCGGTCCAGGGTGAAGCCGGCGGCCACGGCCTCCTCGGCCAGCTCCTCCGCGCTCGGCCCGAACCGCGCCTGCTGACCGTGCGCGATCAG
Source organism: Kutzneria sp. (assembly GCA_035492655.1). Classification (GTDB taxonomy): domain Bacteria; phylum Actinomycetota; class Actinomycetes; order Mycobacteriales; family Pseudonocardiaceae; genus Kutzneria. Next base: position 4,934 of record DATJJB010000551.1, read on the forward strand.
CCGGCGGACCGTCCACGACGGCCGGTCCTGTTCGGTCGGGACGGCCTCCAGCTCCTGGATGAACAGCTTCCCGCCGGGCTCGAGCGCGCGCCGGATCATGGCCAGGGTGGCCGGCCGGATCGCCGCCGGGAAGAACGGCTGGGCCCAGAAGGCCCCGACGAACTCGTCGCGTTCCGGCACGTCACGGGCGTCCATCTGACGGATCTCCACCTGGTCGGCCACGCCGAACGCCTCGGCCCGACGCATCGCCTCGGCCGCCACGGCCGGCACCAGTTCGACCGCCACGCCCCGCATCTCAGGGATCGTGGTGGCCAACGTGAGGGTGGCACAGGCGACGCCGCAGCCCACGTCCAGCCAGCGGCCGGCATGGATCTGCGCGGCCAGGTCCGGCAGCTGGGCCAGCAGCTGCGCGTAGACCGCGCGGGTAACGTCGGTGACGTGTCCACCGACGGCGTTGGCCACCACCAGCGCGTCGGCCTCGGTCAGCGCCAGCGGTTCCGGGTCCTCGATGACGGTGCGGACCTGGCGGACCTCCATCTCGATCTGCGCCAGCTTGTCGCCGAGCGGGATCCAGGCGTCGTCGGCCGCGACCGTGGCGAACGGCGCGGTGAGGCGGACCTTGCCGTCCTCCTGCTCGACGATGTCGTTGGCCTGCAACGCCGCCAGCACGTCCCGCACGCGTTCGGCCGGCAATCCGGCGAAGTCGGCCAGCTCGTCGGCCGTGCGAGGCTCGCGCAGGAACGCCGTCCAGCCCTTCTCGTGCACCGCCGTGAGCAGGGCCAACAGCTGCGCCTCGGCCCGCATGCCCTCGAGCCGCTGCCGGGCCTGCATGGCCAGTGCCACCGATTCCTTTGTCACCGCAAGCCTTCCGCCCGTGGACCTACATACTGAAGCGATCTTCAGGTTGCTTCAGGATCCGTTCAGCATCGCTTCGGCATGATTCCCGCAGCACTCGCAGAAGGGAAGCGCGATGAGGAAACGAAGCCTCGGTTTTGCCTCGTTGGTCGGCGGCGCGGCACTGATGGTCGCGGCGGCCACCCCGGCGGCGGCCATCGTCGGCGGTACGGACGCCACCCAGACGTACAGCTTCATGGCGTCCATGCAAATGGCCTCCGGTGCGCCGCTGTGCGGCGCCACGCTGATCGCCCCGCAATGGCTCGTCACCGCCGGGCACTGTGTGACCGACGGCAAGACACTGGGGGTGGCGGATCCCGCGCAGTACCAGTTCCGCGTCGGCGCCACGGATCGCACTCAGGGCGGTGAGCTGGCCAAGGCGGACAAGTTCATCCGGCACGAAGGCTGGGACGACCAGCTGCACAACGACATCGCCTTGGTGCACCTGACAAAACCGGTGCTTGCCCGCCCTGTCGCCCTCGGCGCGGCCCCGCCGGGCTCGATGGTCCGTGAACTGGGTTGGGGGAGCACCTGCCCACACCACGGCTGTCCGGCCGCGGTGACCCTTCAGCAGCTCGACACCACCATCGCCGATCCATCGGGTTGCACCGTGCCCGACTTCGACTCGGCCCGTCAGCTGTGCATGGACAACAAGGGCGGCACCGCCAGCGCCTGTTACGGCGACTCCGGTGGACCCGCGGTGGTCCAGGCCTACGGCCGATGGCTGCTCGTCGGCGCGACCAGCCACGGACAGGCCGACATCTGCGTGGACAAGCCTGGCATCTACACCAACGTGCCCTTCTACGCCGACTGGATCGCGGCGAACACCTGGCCCGGTGGCGTCGGGTAGGACGCCACCGGGCGGTTGGCTCACGGATAGTTCGTCACCGTGGAGGGGACGGTGGCCGTGCCGACGGTCGGCGGGCCGACGTCGTTGATCACGTGGTTGAACTCGCCGTCGCCGGCCAGCGACACCACGGTCAGATCGTGCATGCGGACGCCGGCCGTGGTCGGCACCTCGAAGCCGTGATCCTGTCGAATGGACTTGTCGGAGGTGTAATTGCAGTAGCTGCCAAGACCCCAGGCCTCGTGGCCGGTCACCGAGTTCTCCACCTTGTACGCGGCGAAGCCCAGCGTCGACCCGTTCTGCACGGCCGCCTGGTTCGGGGCGTCGTAGGCCTTCTCGTTCTGGAAGAAGATCGTGCGGCCGCCGTTGCCGAACCAGTCCACGTCGTACTTCTTGAAGTGCTCGCTGAACAGTCCGGTGGCCAGCACGTTGTTGCCGCGCACCACCAGGCCGTAGTCGGCGGGGTTGTCGTTCCAGCCGACGCCGTCGCCGTGGTCGGCCCGCCACAGCCAGGTGTGGTCGATGATCGTGTCGTTGCTGTCGACCTCCATCGCGGTCCCCGCGGCGGCCCGGCCGGCTCCGCCGACACGGACGTAGACGTCCTGGACGACGGTCGGATCGGCGGCGTGACCGGTGGTCGAGCCGGGGGAGCCGAGCTGGATCATCTGCGGTGAGGACACCGGCCCGGCGTCGAGCAGCAGGCCGGCGACGCGGACGCCGTCGACATCGGCGACCTTGAGCGGGACGACGCCGTTGTCCGGCACCACGGTGGCTTCGCCGAGACCGAGGACGACGGTGTCCGGTCGGGTGACGTTGATCGTCTGGTCGACGTGGTAGATGCCCGGCGTGAACAGCAGGTTCAGGCCCTGCGCCAGCGCGGCGTTGATCGACGCCGCCGTCGCCCCGGCTTTGACCACGGAGAACCGACTCAACGGAAGGGAGGTGCCGGGCGTGTGGCCGTTGGCCCAGGACACGCCGCGCGCGTTGGTCCGCTTCGACGGCACGAACACCGCGTAGTTGCCGCTGCCGTCCAGGTAGAGGTACGGCTTCTCCGCCGACACCGGCGTGGTGTCGAGGGTGGTGTAGGTCGGGTTCGGGAAGCCTTGTGCGGGCGCGCCCTGCACGCCGGAGAACACCTGGTTCCACACGCCGTTGCTCCAGCCGCCGATCGCGCTGTCCCGGGCGTAGAACTGTTGCTGCGCGTAGTTGCCGACCTGGCCGGAGATCCGGCTGTCGGCGAGGTAGCCGCCGCTGGCCCAGCCATAGCTGGCCGAGTCCAGGTTCAGTCCGCCGTGCACGTCCATCCGCCGGAACGGGGCCGCCTGCGCCACCGCCCACCGGTCGGTGCCGCTGACCGGATTCAGCGCGATGTTTTCCGCGGAGCGCCAAAAATTCAGGGTCGCGTTGCCCGCGTTCCAGCCGGCGTCCACGGTGATGTCGCCGTTGATCGTGACGTCGTCCGGGTCCTGGCCGAGGCCGGAGATCGAGGTGTAGAAGCCGATCTGCGCGTTGAGGCCGTGGTAGGTGCCCGGCTTGAGCAGGATCTGGTAGCGGCCGGTGCCGAACTGGGCCTTCTCCTGCTGTTGGAAGAGCGCGTCGAGCTGGCCCTGGAGGTTGGGCGTCGAGGGGTCGAAGACCAGCACGTTCGGGCCGAGGTCGCCGCCGCCCGGCGGGGGCGTTGTGCCGCCGCTGGTGTGCACCTGGAGTTCCCAGAGCGAGTAGCCGTAGCCCGTGCCGCGCTGCGTCCCGGTCAGCCGGATGTACCGGGCGTTCCCCGTCACCGCCGGCGTTTCCGTCCCACCCGCGCCGCTGGTCGTCGAGTACGCGGTCGTCCAGTTGGTGCCGTCAGTGGACAGCGCTATCTGGTACGCCTTCCCGTACGCCGTCTCCCATTGCAGGACCACCTGGCAGACGCTCACCGCCGCACCCAGATCGACCTGCAACCACTGCGGATCCGCTGCCGCGCTCGACCACCGCGTGGTGGTGTCTCCGTCGACCGCTGCCGACGCCGGCGTCCCTGCGTTCTCCTGGCTGGACGCCGTCGCCGCCTTGCCCTTCGCCGCGTTGTCCGTGCCGCAGTTCGAGCCCGTGCCACCCGTTTCGCCGTACACCTGGAACTCGTAGACCGAGTACCCGTATCCCGTCGCCCGCTGGGTTCCCGTCAGCCGCACGTACCGGGCATTGCCCGTCACCGCCAGCGTTTCCGTCCCGCCCGCGCCGTTCGCCGTGGAGTAGGCCGTAGCCCAGTTCGCCCCGTCATCGGACAGCGCTACCTGATACGCCTTGGCGTAGGCCGTCTCCCACCTGATCACCACTTGGCCGACCGCGCTCACCGCCCCCAGGTCGACCTGCAACCACTGCGGATCCGCCGCCGCGCTCGACCACCTCGTGGTCAGATCCCCGTCGACCGCTGCCGCTGCCGGCGTCCCTCCGTTCTCTTGGCTAGAAGCCGTCGCCGCCTTGCCTTGCGACAGCAGACTCTGCGCCGCTCCCGCCGTCCCCGCCGCTGTCACCAGCGTCAGTCCGACCAACAACGACAACACCAGTGCGGCAACTCGGCCGCGCGGTCCCGACCGCGCTGACACAGCCATGGGCGCTCCTCCAGCTGGAAGTGGGCATGCACCGGCCGCGGAACCGTGCGTCACGGCCCCGCCGACCTGAGCGGACACGAAACTGAGCCGGAGCGCCCGGCGGTTTCCGAGGCTCGGAGAGCGCTCTCCCAACGCATGTTCCCCGCCTGTCTCAGCCCTGTCAATGGCCGTGAGCTCCGCCGCCATATACGGCATTCCAGGCAAAAACGGCGAGCAGGGAGAGCGCTCTCCCGGCTTACCGCTCCAGCCGGCGCACTGGGAAGTGGTCAGGCCGCTGTCCACCCAGGCGTTCGGCTGATCTTTCTGTGGGGCGAGCGTGCGGTGGTCGTGTTGAGTGCCCGTGCCGCGCGGTCGCTAGCTCGCTGTCCACCTCCTGCTGCCGGCCGCGCTTCCCTGCATTCGCGTCCGCCGCTGGGTGCGGGCCGCCCGCCCGCACACTCCCGTCGGCGTGCGCCGCGGGGCGGTGGCGGACAGGGGGCCGCGTCGGGGAGAGCGCTCTCCGGCGCGCCTCCCACGACCTGGGACGGGACTGCTCCGAACGGGTCTGGCGGCAACACTCTCGGTGGTGTTCCTTCGCCTCCGTTTGATCACGATCCAGGTACGGTGGGCACCCACGGCGGCGGTCCGGCGGCGGCGGGTGACATCCTCGTCGGTGCGGCCGACGCGGCGATGACCAGGAAGAAGGAAGGCTCGTTAGGTGGTTCCACAGGACCTCAGACACACCCGTGAGCGCGAGTGGGCGCAGGTGACGGCACCGGGCACGGTGCGCGTCGGCCAGGTGCGCCTCGGACTCGGCGACAGGGTGCTCGTCGGACTGCCCGTTGCCGGTGCGCGGGTCGCGGCCGGTCGGACGGTGGGCGGGGTGGAGACCATCGAGGGTGGCCGCGAGCCGGAACTGATCAACTCTGACGCCGGCCGGGGCCGGGCCGACCTGGCCCGGGCGCACGGCAAGCGGGCGGCGTCGGACTACACGGAATACACGGAGCAGGGCTGATGTCGATCTTCCAGAGGCTCTTCGGCTGGTTGGGGAGCCGCCAGGGGCGCGGTCAGTCCAGCACGGTAGGTTTGAGCGGTCCCGAAGGATCCACCAGCAGGAGGCGAGCTCAGGTGAGCACGAAC
>DATJJB010000552.1:0-9903 GCA_035492655.1 Kutzneria sp.
CGGTGTCGGCGACGACGTCGCCGGCGGGCCGGTCGAGGAACACCACGGGCATGCCGGCGCGCATCTCCGGCACCAGGTAGCCGTGCTGCATGCCGGCCGGCACCACGAGCATGCCGTCCACGCGGCGGGCGCAGAACTCCAATGCCAACTCGCGCTCGCGGCTGGGGTCCTCGTCGGACGAGCCGGTGAGCACCTGTCGCCCGTACTGCCGGGCGACCTCCTCGACAGCGCGCGTGATGCCGGAGTAGAAGGGGTTGCCGACGTCCTCCAGCACCATGCCGATGGTGCCGGTGGACGAGCCCCGGCGCAGGTTGCGGGCGCCCAGGTTGCGGCGGAACCCGAGCTGGTCGATGGCCGCCAGCACACGCTCGGCGGTGGCGGGATGCACTCCCGGCTCGTCGTTGACGACGCGGGAGACCGTTTTGATGCTGACACCGGCCAGTCGCGCCACGTCGCTCATGGTTGCGCGGCGGACCCGTCGTGGACCGAGGCTCGACAACGTTGTCATGATGGCGCGATCTCACCGGATCCACACACCGGTTGTCAATGGTTGTGAACCGGTCAAGTACCGTGGCTGCCGCGAAACCGCTTCCAGGCCTTTTTTCCCTGTTCACACTGTGAATGGGCGTTGTTGCTGCATACGGACGCACGATGCTGTCCGGAAGCGGACAGGCTCGCAGATGACGTCTTGACGCGGATCCGACACGCTCCGCAGTGTTGCCACCGGGTCGAGCGGACCTGCCGGGCGTCACGACAAGGTTGTCACGCCTGCCGCTCGACGAACGTGTGTTCGAGCCACGGGAGGCGACCGCGAAGATGTTCGGAGTCCCGAGACGGCGCTGGCGCGCCGCGGCCGTGATCGGCACGGCGTTGGCGATGGTGGTGTCGCCCATGGCGATCACCACCGCGTCCGCCGCGTCCACGCCGAAGGCGCAGGACCTGGCCCAATGGGTCGACCCCTACATCGGCACCCAGCCGGGTGACGCAGACATGGGCACGGGCGGCGGGGCCGCCAACACGTTCCCGGGCGCGGACGTGCCGTTCGGCATGGTCCAGTGGAGCCCGGACACCGTCACCCTGCAACACGGCGGCTACTACTACCAGGACAACCGGATCAAGGGCTTCAGCCTGACCCACCTGTCCGGCGCGGGCTGCGACACCTACCAGGACGTGCCGTTCATGCCGGTGGTCGGCGACATCACCGACTCGCCGGCGGCCAACCCGATGAAGTACATCTCCACCTTCTCGCACAGCAACGAGAAGGTGACCGCGGGCTCGTACGGCGTGAACCTGGACAACGGAGCCAAGGTCGAGCTCAGCGCCACCCAGCGCACCGGCGCCGGCCGCATCACCTGGCCGGTCGGGCCGACCTCCACGCTGCTGGTCAACGTGTCCGGCTCGATCATGGGCACCGACGACGCGACCGTGACCATCGGCAAGAACTACATCAGCGGGTACGCCGCCAGCGGCCACTTCTGCGGCGCCGACGACCACTACCGGGTCTACTTCTACGCCCAGTTCGACCAGAACTTCGCCAGCACCGGCACCTGGCACAACGGCGCCGTGACGCCGGGCAAGGACGCCGAGCGCGGCACGTCGCTGCCCAAGGCCCCGGTCACCAGCGCGCCCAACACGGCGACGCCGAAGTCGGCCAAGGCCAAGTCGGACGTCACCTCGCAGTCGGTGAAACCCCAGGACACCACGGTTTCCGGGCCCGGCAGCGGCGCGTACGTCACCTTCGACAACACGAAGTCCCCGACCGTCAACGTGAAGGTCGGCGTCTCGTTCGTGTCGCTGGACGGCGCCAAGGCGAACATCAAGGCGGAGAACCCGAACAAGACCTTCGACCAGGTCGCCGCGGCGGCGCGGGCGTCGTGGAACAGCCGGCTCAACCAGATCGCGGTGACCGGCGGCAGCAACGACCAGAAGACCATCTTCTACACCGCGCTGTACCACTCCCTGTTGCAGCCCAACGTGTTCTCCGACTCGGACGGGCAGTATCCGGGCTTCGACGGCCAACTGCACAAGGTGGCCAAGGGGCACGCGATATACACCAACTTCTCCGGTTGGGACATATACCGTTCCGAAGCGCAGCTGCTGGCCCTGATAGCGCCGAGCGAAACCTCGGACATCGCCAACTCCATGGTGCAGTTCGCCGCGCAGGGCGGGTCGTGGGACCGCTGGACGGTGGCCAACGACTACACCGGCGTGATGAACGGCGACCCGTACCACATCATCGTGTCGACCGCGTATGCCTTCGGCGCCAAGGGTTTTGACGCGAACCAGGCGTTGCTGCTGATGGAACGCGGGGCCTCCCAGCCCACCGTCGGCTACGAGGAGCGGCCGGGCCTGGCCAACTACCTCAAGCTCGGCTACGTGCCCGGCGTCGCCTCCGACACGCTGGAGTACACCAGCGCCGACTTCGCCATCGCCCAGCTGGCCAAGCGGCTCGGCGACGCGGCGACCTACAACGCGTTCATCAAGCGGGCCCAGAACTGGCAGAACCTGTACAACCCGGCGACCGGCTACCTCCAGCCGCGCAACGCCAACGGGTCGTTCGGCAGCCCGTTCAACCCGGCCGACCCCGGTGGTTACACCGAGGGCAACGGCGCCCAGTACACGTGGATGGTGCCGTACAACTACAGCGGCCTGATCACCGCGCTCGGCGGCAACGACGCCGTGAACAAGCGGCTGGACGAGTTCTTCACCAAGCTCAACGCCGGCACCAGCGACCCGCATGCCTTCCTTGGCAACGAGCCAACGCTGGAGACGCCGTGGATCTACGACTACACCGGCGCCCCGTACAAGGCGCAGGCGCTGGTCAACAACATCCGCCAGCAGATCTGGAAGGCCGGGCCCAACGGCCTGGTCGGCAACGACGACCTCGGTGAGATGTCGTCCTGGTACGTGTGGGCCTCGCTCGGCCTGTACCCGGAGATCCCGGGCCGCGCCGAGCTGACCCTGAACACGCCGGAGTTCACCGGCGCCGTGATCACCCGGCCCGGCGGCCAGAAGATCACCATCAACGCCCCGGCCGCGTCGACCGCCACGCCGTACATCGACTCGTTGAAGCTCAACGGCCAGACGTGGACCAAGCCGTGGCTGCCCGAGTCGTTCGTCAACACCGGCGGCACCCTGGACTTCGCGCTGTCGTCCACCCCGAACACCAGCTGGGGTTCGGCGCACGCCGACGCGCCGCCGTCGTTCACCGACGGGGCCGTCAACCAGAGCACCTACGTGGACCCGTCCCGGCTCGTCGTGCCGGGCGGCGGCACCGGCACCGCCAACGTCGGCGTGCAGGACCTGTCCGGTCAGGGCACCACCGTGCACTGGACCGCCAGCCCGCCGGCCGGGTTGAGCGTCACGCCGTCGTCCGGGGACATCACCACCGATCCCGGCGGCAAGGCCAGCAGTCCGGTGACGGTCTCCGTCGCCACCGGCACGGCTGAGGCCACGTACAACATCCCCATCTCGTACACCGTCAACGGCAAGGCCATCAACGGCTCCACGCTGGCCGTGCTGGTGGCGCAGCCCGGCAGTCTTCGGGCCGCCTTCAACAACATCGGCACGTCGCCCGACGACAACCAGCAGATCGCCAACTTCGACGGCGGCGGGTGGAGCTACTCCCGCAACGCCTTGGCCGCCAAGGGCGTGACGCCCGGTTCCACCGTCACCGACTCCGACGGGCTGAAGTTCACCTGGCCCAACGTTCCCGTCGGTGAGCTCGACAACGTCAACGCCGGCGGCGAGACCATCAACGTCGACGCCCCCGCCGGTGCCACCCAGTTGGCCCTGCTCGGCAGCGCCGGCAACGGCAACGCCTCCGGCACCTTGGTGATCACCTACACCGACGGCACCACCCAGAACGCCTCCGTCGGCTTCTCCGACTGGGCGCTCGGCGGTGGCGGCGCACCGGTGGCGTACAACAACCGGACCGTCGTCGTCATGCCCTACCGCAACGCCGGCGGCGGCACGTCGCAGCAGCTCACCATGTACCTGTTCGCCACCGCGCCGATCGCCCTCCAGGCCGGCAAGCAGGTCAAGTCCATCACCCTGCCCAGCACGATCCAGGGTGGCACCTTCCACGTGTTCAGCATCGCCACCGGCTGACCACGTCCAGACGCTCGCGAAGGACGTGGCGGCGGCTTCGTGAGTGACCCGAGGCGGGTCGTTCCCCGGCAATCCGGCGGAACGACCCGCCTCACCATGTCAGTGCCTCTCGCTACGCTGGGCCCGCGATCGCCGGACCAGGCAGGAGCGCACCGAGGACGTCGGCCCGTACGCCCCGCCGGCGGAGGTGATCGGCAACGCGCCCTGATCACCGACGTGATTGCGGCCGACGCCGCCCAGTACGCCGAGGCGACCGTGCATGAGCGGTGGCGTGAGCAGCTGCGCCAGATCGCCGGCGTCAACCGCAGCCGCGCGGTGATCCACGAGGCGATCGGCTTCGTCTCGCTGATGGGCGACGAGATGGATCTGGAGATCACCGAGCTGCTCGTCACCTCCCTGCTGCCGCAGGCCACCAGGGCGCTGGTCGCGGCCGGCCGAAGTGGACAGTCGCGGAGCCGGTCCTACCGCCACTCGTTCCTGGTGGCCTACGCCGGTCGGATCGGCGAGCGGCTGGCCGAGGCGGCCGAGTCCGTCGTCGCGGCGCACGACGACCGGCTGCTGCCGGTGCTCGTCGACCGTCGCAAGGCCGTGGCCGAGCTGTTCCTGAACCGGAAGGGGTTGCCGCAGGTGTAGCCGGTCGCCCACGGCCGGTGGCCGCCGCCGGGACAGTGCACCCGAACGGCCTAGTGGGGGCCCTGACATATCTCCGGACTTACCGGGAAATCCCGCCGTTCGAATCTCGGCGACCTACCGTTCCGCTCATGAGCAAGGGGAGCACGATCGTCGCCGAGGGGCTGCGCAAGCGGTACGGCGACCTGTGGGCGGTCGACGGGGTGTCGTTCACCGTCGGCGAGGGGGAGTTCTTCGGCATCCTCGGACCCAACGGGGCGGGCAAGACGACCACGTTGGAGATCATCGAGGGGCTGCGCAAGCCCGACGAGGGCAGCGTGACGCTGTTCGGGGAGCAGCCGTGGCCGCGCAACGCGAAGCTGCTGCCGCGGATCGGGGTGCAGCTGCAGGCGTCGTCGTTCTTCGAGAAGCTGACGGCCCGGGAGCAGCTGGAGACCTTCGCCTCGCTGTACGGGGTGAGCCGGGGCACGGCGGCGGACATGCTGGAGCTGGTCGGCCTGGCCGACAAGGCGAACACCAGGGAGAACAAGCTGTCGGGCGGTCAACGGCAGCGGCTGTCGATCGCCTGCGCGCTGGCCCACGACCCGGACATCGTGTTCCTCGACGAGCCCACGGCGGCGCTGGACCCGCAGGCCCGGCGCAACCTGTGGGACGTGCTGCGGGCGATCAAGGACCGCGGCAAGACGATCGTCTACACCACGCACTACCTGGACGAGGCGGAGATCCTCTGCGACCGCACGGCGATCATGGACAAGGGCAAGATCCTGGCCATGGACGCGCCGGCCACGCTGGTCCGCGGCCTCGACGCGCCGACGAGCGTGCTGATCGAACGTGGCATCGTGCCGGTGGAAGAGGCGAAAACCCTTGCCGGCGTTGACGAAGCGAGCGACGACGGGGTCTCCTTGCGACTGTCCACTCGCAACCCGGCCAAGCTGCTGTCCGCCTTGGCCGAACGCGGCGCGCTGGAGGGCCTGCAGGTCCGCGGCGCGACGCTGGAGGACGTCTTCCTCGAGCTGACCGGACGGGAGTACCGGGCATGACCGCGTTCCGCAGCCTTTCGGTGGCCATGTTCAAGGGCTTCTTCCGCGAACGGGTGGCGCTGTTCTTCACCTTCCTGATGCCGCTGATGTTCCTGGTCATCTTCGGCCTGATCTTCGGCTCCAGCTCGTCGAGCAAGACGAAGATCGACGTCGTCGGCGACGGCCCGGTGCTCAGCGCCCTGCAGCAGACCGGCATCGTGGAGTTCCAGCACGTCGACTCGTTCGACCAGGCCGTGCAGGCGGTCAGGAGCGGCGATGTGCCGGCGGCGATCTCCGTGCAGGGCAACCAGGTCCAGCTCCGCTACGCGGCCAGCGACAGCGTGCAGGCCGGCACCGTGCAGGCGGTGATCCGCTCGGTCGTCGACCACGTCAACCTCGCGGCCAGCGGCAAGCCGCCGACCGTGACCCTGGACTCGCAGCAGGTGGAGGACTCCTCGCTGACCGCGATCCAGTACCTCACGCCCGGCATCCTGTCCTGGGGCCTGGCCACCTCGGCCATCTTCGGCTCGGCCCTGACCCTGGTCAACTGGCGCAAGAAGCAGGTGCTGCGGCGGATCCGGCTGGCCCCGGTGAGCACCGGCACGGTGATCTCGTCCCGGTTGCTGGTGACCATCGGAACCACTGTGCTGCAGGCGATCCTGTTCATCGCGGTGGCGATGACGCCGGTGTTCGGGCTCAAACTGGCCGGCCAGTGGTGGCTGGCCCTGCCGCTGCTGGTCATCGGCTCGCTGTCGTTCTTCTCCATCGGCGTGCTGGTCGGCTCGATCGCCAAGTCCGAGGAGGCGGCGACCGGCATCACCAACGTGATCGTGCTGCCGATGGCCTTCCTGTCCGGCACCTTCTTCCCCGTGCAGAACGCCCCGCAGTGGCTGCAGACCGTGTCGGAAGTGCTGCCGCTGCGCCATCTGAACGACGGCATGGTGGACGTTCTGGTGCGGGGCAAGGGAATCGAGGCGTTGGTGACGCCGACGGCGGTGCTGCTGGCCTTCACCCTCGTGGTGGCCTTCGCCGCGTCGCGGTTCTTCTCCTGGGAGGACAGCTAAGCCCCGGTCGGGGCGTGAGCGCGCTCACGCCCCACACTGGGGTTCATGTTCGAGACACCGTCAGCCCGGTTCCGCGCCGTCGCAGTGGCCGAGGCGATCTCCTGGGCCGGCCTGCTGATCGGCATGTTCTTCAAGTACGTCCTGGGCAACGCCATCGGCGTGCACATCTTCGGCTCGGTGCACGGCGTCGTGTTCATCGCCTACGTGGTGCTGTCTCTGCTCGCCCGCAAGGCCCTGAACTGGGACAACCGGACCACGGTGTGGGCGCTGATCGCGAGCCTGCCGCCGTTCGGCTCGGTGGTGTTCGAGCGGTGGGCGACCCGCACCGGCCGACTGGCCCAGCGGGCGGTCGCGATCAGCGCCTGACCTCAGCCGACCAGGTCGGTCGCGGTGAAGCCGCCGCCGGTCTGCGGCGCGCCGACCGGCTTGGTCGGCACCTGCGGCTTGGTCGGCGGCACCGGCCCCTTGGCCAGCACGGTGAACTCGGTCGTGACCGGGATGCTGCTGCTCGGGCTGTGCGGGCCGGGACAGTACGCCGTGACCTTGTAGGTGCCGGGCTTCACGTCCTTCACCTTCGCGTGGTAGCGCCACTTGTCGCCGAGGTGCGTGCCCTTGAGGGTGACGTCGAGGGCCTCGTTGTTGAAGCTCTGCGCCGGGCAGCTGAGGTCCACCACCACGGCTGCGCCGGGACGGCCCGAGGTCGGCGCGACGTTGATCCAGCCCACGCTCGGCGGGGTCACGGTGGTCGTGGTGGTCGACGTGGGTTCCGTGGTCGGTGTCGTGGTGTCCGTCGTCGCCATGGCGGTCGGCGCGAGCAGGGCTCCCACGGCGCCGACGGCCAGGACGGCACCGATGAGCGCACTCCTGTTCCTCATGTTCCATCCCCTCTGGGTGGAGTTCCCGTGCGCTCAGGGAACGCCCCGAACGGACATGAGGTTGCCCCGGCACGGGAAATCGGCCGACTTGAGGCAACCACGGATTTCAGTCGGCGAAGTCGCCGGCCGCCTTGCGCACCTTGGACAACAGCTCGGTCAGCTGCTCGGTCTGCCGGTCGGTCAACCCGCGCAGCCCGAGGTTGACCTCCGACACCGACTTGGTCGCCGTCTCGCACAGCTCCCGGCCGGCCGCGCAGATCTCCACCAGGGTGGTGCGCCGGTCCGACGGGTGCGGCGTCCGCTTGACCAGGCCGTCGGCCTCCAACCGGTCCACGATGTTGGTCACGCTGGTCGGGTGCAGTTGCAGGCGTTCGCCCATCACCCGCATCGGCAGGCTGCCGCGGCGGGAGAACGTCAGCAGCACCAAGGCCTCGAAGCGGGCGAAGGTCAGCCCGTGCTGCTTGAGCGCCGCGTCCACGGTGGACTGGAGGATCTGCTGCACCCGCATGACGCTGGTGACCGCGGCCATCGCCCCCGACGGGCCGACCCGCTCCTCCCACATGCCCGCGGCGCGGGCGATCGGGTCGAACGGCAACGGTTGGGTGGCCATGGCTGTCGACGCTAGCAGTTCACGCGGCGGTGATCACGGCTTGTTGCCGGACCGCCCCGCAGCGGGTTGACTGACCGGCAGCCATGACAGGGAGGGCCGATGCTGGTCGCGTTCAGTGTGTCGCCGCTCGGCGGCGAGTCCGACAGCGTTGCCGAGGCGGTCGCCGACGCCGTGCGAGTGGTGCGGGAGTCGGGGCTGGCCAACGAAACGACCAGCATGTTCACCACCATCGAGGGTGACGACTGGGACGAGCTGATGGGCGTCGTCAAGCGGGCGGTGCAGGCCGTGCAGGCGCACGCGCCGCGGGTGTCGCTGGTGCTCAAGGCGGACATCCGGCCAGGACACACCGATCAGCTGCACGCCAAGGTGGAACGGGTGGAGAGCTACCTGTCATGAGCGCGCGGCGGATGTGGACGCTGTACGAGCCCTACCACGGCGTCACGTACTTCGCGCCGGAGGTGCGGGCGGCCACCGACGCCCTCGGCTGCCGCGGCGGCTGGATGGGCTACTTCGGGCTGCGCGCCGCGCCGCTCGGCCCCGTGCCGGCCGAGATCGTCGCCGCCACCTTCTACAACTTCAAGCTCAGCCGGGTCGCCCGCGCGATTCCCGCCGCGTGGACCATCGCCACGCCGGCGCAGTTCCTCGAGGCCCGTGTGGCCGGCGTCGACGCCGGGCTGCGGGCGATCCTCGGTGACGAGGTGGTCGGCGACGACATGATCGAGGCGTCGCAGCTGGCCCAGCGGGCCGCGCTGGCCGCCCCCATCGCCGGCCGTCCGCTGGCCGCGGCCAACGCCGCGCTGCCGTGGCCTTCCGCGCCGCATCTCGTGCTGTGGCACGCCACCACCATCCTGCGGGAATCCCGTGGTGACGGGCATGTCGCCGCCCTGGTCGCCGGCCGGCTCGACCCCGTTGAGACCTTGGTCGCCTTCTCCGCCGACCGTGACGTCTCCGACCAGGCCGGGTGGGAGGCGTGGCGGGGCTGGGACGCCGACGACTGGGCCGCCGCGCAGAAGCGTTTGCGGGATCGCGGGTTGCTGGACAAGGAGAACCGGATCACCGCTGACGGCTCCCGGGCCCGGCACGACGTCGAGACCCGTACCGACGCCGCCGCCGAGCTGCCGTGGGAGGTGCTCGGCACCGCCGGCACCGACCGGCTCGCCGAGCTGATGACCGGCTTCCTGCGCCGCATCGTCGCCGCCGGGGTCGGCGTGATCAAACCCCATCCGATGGGCCTCGACCTGGCCCGTATCGCCGAGGAGTGACGTGGACCGGGGTTTCGCCGAGCAGTTCGCCGCCGAGTGGGTCGAGGCGTGGAACGCCCACGACCTGGACCGGCTGCTCTCCCACTTCGCCGACGACGTCGTGTGGAGCTCCCCGCTGGTCGCCGGCTTCACCGGCGACCAGTCCGGCACCCTGCACGGCAAGGCCGCCCTGCGCTCCTACTACGCCGAGGGCCTGCGCCGCATCCCCGACCTCCACTTCGAGGTGCTCAGCGTCCGGGTCGGCGTGGCGGTGCTGGTGATCAACTACCGGAACCAGGCCGGCGGCGAAGTCAGTGAAGTGCTGGTGCTGCGGGACGGCCTCGTCGTGGAAGG
>DATJJB010000553.1:0-4437 GCA_035492655.1 Kutzneria sp.
CCGAAGGGGTCCGGCAGGAAGCGTTCGGCGGTGAGCGCGGGCCGGCCGAGGTAGCCGCGGGCCAAGCCGGCGCCGGCCAGGTAGAGCTCGCCGCGAACGCCCGGCGGCACCGGCCGCAGCCGCTCGTCCAGCACATACGCGCGGGTGTTGGCGATCGGGCGGCCGATCGGCACCGGCCCGTCCTCGTCCCCGCAGGCGTGGATCAGGCTGTCGCCGGCAACCTCCGAGCAGCCGTACAGGTTGACCAGCCGCGCGTTCGGCCAGCGGCTCGCCACCCGCTCGGCCAGGGCCGCGGACAGCGCCTCGCCGCTGGTGATCCACGTGCTGACCGAGTCGAACGCGCCGGCCGGCGCGTCGTCGACGAAACTGGCCAGCAGGCTCGGCACCACGGTCAGCACCTGGGCCCCGCTACGGCTGATCAGCTCGGCCAGGGCAAGCGGGTCGGTGGCGGTGGCGTCGTCGGCCAGGATCACCGGATCGCCGGCGACGAGACCGCCGAGCAGTTCGGTGGAGCCGTCGATGAACGTCAAGGCGCTCTTGACGATTCGCGAGCCGGTCAGGTGGTTTCGGCCCCAGTGCAAGCGATTGGCCAGCGCCCGCTGCGTGCCGGCGACCGCCTTGGGCCGGCCGGTCGAGCCCGACGTGAAGATCACGTACGACGGGTGGCCCGGGTGGATCGCCGGCCAGGTCGCCAGCTCCGGCCCGGTCGCGTCCGGCCGCACGAGCTTGTCGCCGAAGCCGTCCGTCGCGATCACCAGGTGCGGGGCCGCGTCGGCCAGCATGAGCTCGATGCGCGCGGCCGGGTGGTTCAGGTCCAGCGGCAGGTACGCCGCGCCGGTCTTGAGCACCGCCAGGATCGCCGTGACGAGCTCGACCGACCGTGGCAGCGCGATCGCCACCACCCGCTCCGGACCAGCGCCGCGGGCGATCAGCCCCTGGGCCAGTTTCGTGGCACGAGCGTCGAGTTCGGCGTAGGTCAGGCTCTCGTCACCGAACACCAGCGCCGTGGCCTCGGGCGTGCGAGCCACCTGCGCCGCGAACAACTCGGCCGCGGTTTTCGCTGGTAGGGCCGTCGCGGTCTCGTCGACCAGCCGCGCCCGCTCGTTCTCGGTCAGCAGGTCGATGTCGCCGATCCGGGCATCCGGGTCGGCCACCGCCGCACGCAGCAGTTCCCGCAGCCGGGCCAGGATCGCTTCCACATCGGCCCGGTCGAAGACGTCGCTGTTGTACTCGGCCGTGCCGCGGATGCCGCCTTGGTCGCCGACGAAGAACACCAGGTCGGCCCGGGAAGTCCCGGTGTCGAACGGCTCCTCCTCGACGGTCAGCCCCGGCAGCGTGACATCGGCGACGGCATTGTTCTGCCAGGCCAACATCGTCTGGAACAACGGGTGATAGGCCAGCGATCGCGTCGGGTTCAGCGCCTCCACCAGCCGCTCGAACGGCACATCCTGATGCGCGTACGCATCCAGACTGCGCTCACGAACCCTCGCGACCAGATCACGGAACGACGGATCGCCCTCGGTGTTCACCCGCAGCACCAACGTGTTCACGAAGAACCCGACCAGATCGTCCAACGCCTGATCGGTCCGGCCGGCGATCGAGGTGCCGATCGGGATGTCCGCCCCGCCACCCAACCGCGACAGCAACGCGGTCAACCCGGCGTGCACCACCATGAAAACGCTTGCGCCACAGGCCCGGGCCAGTTCGACGATGCCGCTGTGCAGCTCGGCGTCCCAGGCGAAGCCGAACTGCTCGCCACGGTAGGACGCCACGGCCGGATGCGGTCGCCGGGTCGGCAGCTCGATGCGTTCCGGCAGGTCGGCCAGGGCCTGTCGCCAGTACGCCAGCTGCGGCTCGATCACCGCCTCGCCCAGGGCTTCCCGCTGCCACAGCGTGTAGTCCGCGTACTGCACCGGCAGCTCTGTCCACTGTGGAGCCTCGTTGCGACGGCGCGCCGTGTAGGCCGTGGCCAGGTCGCGCCACAGCGGGGCGGTCGACCAGCCGTCGGAGGCGATGTGGTGGAACACCAGCACCAGGACGTGCCGCCGCTCGTCAAGGCGCAGCAGCGTCACCCGCAGCGGGAGCTCGGCTTCCAGTTGGAACACCGTGTTGGCCGCTTCGGACACCTTGGCGGCCAGCGTTTCCTCGGTGACCGTCGCCATGCCCAGCGGCACTGTGACGTCGTCGAGGACAAGCTGTCGGGCCTCGCCGTCGATCTCGGGGAACACCGTGCGCAGCGCCTCGTGCCTGGCGACCACGTCCGTCAGCGCCAACCGCAACGCCTCGACGTCGAGCATCCCGGTGAGGCGCACCGCGTTCGGCATGTTGTAGGTGGCTGACGGGCCTTCAAGGCGGTGCAGGAACCACAGTCGCTGCTGGGCGAACGACAGCGGCAGCACGTCCGGCCGCGGCTCGACCCGAACCAGGGCCGGTCGCGCCACCGGCGAGTCGGTCGTGGACAGCAGCACCGCGAGCCCGGCGACGGTCGGCGTCTCGAACACCGACCGCAGCTGGAGCTCGACCCCGAACACCGACCGCAGCCGCGCGACCAGCCGGGTGGCCATCAGGGAATGACCGCCCAGGGCGAAGAAGTCATCGTCAATGCCGACCGAGGCGACGTCGAGCACCTCGGCGAACAGCCCACAGAGCAGCTCCTCCACCGGCGTGCGCGGCGCGCGGCCGACAGCGGTCTCCTGCACGTCGCCACTGGGCAAGGCTCGGCGGTCCAGCTTGCCCGAGGCCAACAGCGGCAGCCGGTCCAGCACCACGAACGCCGACGGCATCATGTACTGCGGCAGGCGATCCCGCACGTGGGCCCGCAGCGACGCCACCAGCGCACCGGCATCCCGCTGACCTGCGGGATTGTTGCCGAGCGCGGCCCGGGCGGCGCTGGCCGGCCGGGCGCGGTAGATCCCGGTCGGCTCGCCGGTGGTGAAGACGGCTTCCAGCCATCCGGCCTCCGCCGCCACCGTGACAGCAACCCCGACACCCACCCGTTCCCCGAGCCGGTGCAGCTCCTCCGGATCGACCCCGGACATACCTTCAAGCGATGTAAGACCCAAAACCGGGTTAGGGTCATACATTGCGCGGACAGCCGCCAGCTCGCCGGACAGCCGCGCATCCGGAACGCCCACAACACGCAGCCGCGTCGGGCGGTCGGTGACCAGAAGGTGCTCCAGGGCAGCGAGATCGCTGAACTCGATCACCTGCTCGTCGACGAGCCTGCGCGGGGCCTTGCGCATGATCACGTCGTAGCGGTGCCGGGTCAGCTCGTTGTGCGCCACGCCCCGCTTGACCAGCACATCGACATCGTCGAAACCGGCGAAAGCGGTGAAGAAGTCCGGATCGAGCACGAGCTCACCCTCACGAGCGATGGCCTGCTCCACCGCGGCTGCCGTGTGACGGCCCTGGTGCAGCTCGGTCGCCGTGCGGAACGCCTTGAGGGAGCGCAGGTTCCGGATGTCGCCGAGGAAGAGCACACCGCCCGGGCGGAGGTGAGCGCCGGCCGTGCGGATCACCTCGGCCAGGTACTCGGTGCTCGGGAAGTACTGCGCGACGGAGTTGATGATCACCGTGTCGAACGGCTCGGCCGGCAGCTCGCCGAGGTCGTGCGCCGGGTGCGCGGCCAGGTGGACCTTGGCGGCGAGCTCCGGCGGCAGTGCGCGTCGCAGGTTGGCGATGGCCTGCTCGGAAAGGTCGACACCCCAGTACTCGTCGGCGACCGGCGCGATCCGGGAAACGATCAGACCGCTGCCGACACCGATCTCCAACACCCGGCGCGGTCGGAGCGACAGGATTCGGTCGATCGTCGCCGCGTGCCACTCGCGCATCTCGGCCAGCGGGATGGGGGTGCCGTCGTAACTGGAGTTCCAGCCGGCGAAATTCTCCTCCATGCCGCCGGCCGCGGCCTCGGCAAACACGTCTTCGTGCAGCTCGTGCCATTCGTTGACGTGGCTCAGCTCGGCCGCCTCGTCGCGCGCGGTCGCCGGGACGATGTAGGCCAGCAGCCGGCCGTCCTTGGCGATCACCACCGACTGGCCGATCTGCTCGTGCTCGACCAGTACCGATTCGATCTCGCCCAGTTCGATCCGGTAGCCACGGATCTTGACCTGGTCATCGGCCCGGCCCAGGAACACCAACCGACCGTCGGGCAGCCACCGAACCAGATCACCCGTGCGGTACAAGCGATCCCCTGCGCCGAAAGGGTTCGCCACAAACCGCTCCGAGGTCAATCCCGCGCGGCCCAGATAGCCCCGGGCCAGACCGGAGCCGGCGAGGTAGAGCTCACCCACGACACCAGGCGGCACCGGCCGCAGGCCCGCATCCAGCACATATGCCTTCGTGCCCGGGTCCGGAATGCCGATCGGGACAACCGAACGGGCCGGATCGCACAGGCCCAGGGTGGAGTTGGTAGTGGCTTCGGTCGGCCCGTAGGCG
>DATJJB010000554.1:0-10702 GCA_035492655.1 Kutzneria sp.
CGGCGGCGGCAACACACCGCCCGGGGGGATGCCGCCCGGGGGCGTCCCCTTCGACATGGGCCAGCTCGGCCAGATGCTCAGCCAGCTGGGTCAGATGCTCAGCCAGGCCCAGACATCCGGTGCTGGGCCGGTCAACTACGACCTGGCCAAGCAGATCGCCGTGCAGCAGCTGACGCAGTCCGGCGGCACGGCCGGCGCGGACCAGTCCGGTGCGGTGGCCGACGCGGTGCACCTGGCCGAGATGTGGCTGGACCCGGCGACCACGCTGCCGGCCGGCGCGCGGGTGGCCAAGGCCTGGTCCGCGACGGACTGGGTGAACGAGACGCTGTCCACCTGGCAGCGGCTGTTCGACCCGGTGGCGCAGCGGGTGTCCGGCGCCTGGGTCGACGCGCTGCCGGCCGAGGCCAAGGCCGCCGCCGGCCCGATGCTGGCCATGGTCGGCCAGATGGGCGGCATGGCGTTCGGCTCGCAGCTGGGCAACGCCCTGGCGCAGCTGGCCGCCGAGGTCGTCACCTCCACCGACGTCGGCCTGCCGCTCGGTCCCGAGGGCACCGCGGCGCTGTTGCCGGCCAACATCGAGAAGTTCACCGGCGGCCTGGAGCGTCCGGCCAGCGAGGTGATGGTCTTCCTGGCCGCCCGCGAGGCCGCCCACCAGCGGCTGTTCACCCACGTCCCGTGGCTGCGGCAGCGCCTGCTGGCCACGGTCGAGGAGTTCGCCCGGGGCATCAAGGTCGACACCGCCGCGCTGGAGCAGCTGGCCACCCAGATCGACCCCAGCAACCCGGCCAGCATCGAGGACGCCATGCGGTCCGGCCTGCTCGAGCCGCAGACCACGCCCGAGCAGAAGGCCGCCCTCACCCGGCTGGAGACGCTGTTGGCCCTGGTCGAGGGCTGGGTCGACGTCGTCGTCGGCGACGCCGTCGGCGAGCGCCTGCCCGGGGCCGAGGCCCTGCGCGAGACGCTGCGCCGCCGCCGGGCCAGCGGCGGTCCGGCCGAGCAGACCTTCGCCACCCTCGTCGGCCTCGAACTGCGCCCCCGCCGGCTCCGCGCCGCCGCCGCGCTCTGGCGGCTCGTCGGCGACCAGCACGGCATCGAGAAGCGGGACGGCCTCTGGGCCCACCCCGACCTCATCCCGACCACCGAGGACCTCGACGACCCGATGGAGTTCGCCGAACGCCTCGGCGGCTCCCAGCTCGGCGACGACCCGATCGCCGAGCTCGAGCGCACCGAGCGCGAGGAGAAGGAGCGGGGCGAGAGCGGCCCCGACCAGAGCTGATCGGAGACCAGAGCCGGGACGGAGCCGTCGGCTCCGTCCCGGCTCTGCTGTCCGGACGGGCCGCGCCGGCGGCCGCTGGTCCGCGTCTACCAGCCCAAGGCACCTGGCCCGAACCTCGACCGCCGCCGGCGTCTGCGCCGGTAGGACTCGGTCCGGGCCATTCCGCGGTCACTCCAGTCGCCGCACGCCCGCTGGCTCGCCGGCGAGCGCCTCTCCCGAAGATCACCGCGGCCGGGGCTCGTCCTTTTCTGCTCGTCGGGCTCCCGGATCCGCTGTCCGTGGAGCGAAAGTGCGATTCGTGGCTCCTGACGCCACGAAAGCGGATTTCGTGGCGCGCTGCCCTCAGTCCTCCTCGGTGATGCCCCAGCCCGCCGCCGCCGACAGGCCCTCCAGGTAGCCGACCGCGCGGTCGGTCCGTGGATAGTCACGCACCAGCTTCCAGAAGTTGGGCCCGTGCCCGGGCACCAACAGGTGCGTCAGCTCGTGCACCAACACGTAGTCCAGCACCCACGACGGCACCTCGCGCAGCCGCTCGCTCACCCGGATCGTGCCGTCGGCCGGCGTGCAGGACGCCCAGCGCGTCCGCATCGGCGGCACCCACCGCACGCTCTTGGGCGTCGCCCGGTTGCCCAGATGTCGCGCCGACAACTCGGCGCACCTGGTCAGCAGTGCATCGTCCGACGTGCGCGCCGGCGACCTGCGACGGGTCTCGCTCCGCTGCAGGCGCGCCAGCATCTCGGCCACCCAGTGCTCCTCCTCGGCCCGCGTCATCTGGGCCGGGAGCAGCACGATGACCGTGTCACCCTCCCGATATGCCGTGACCGTGCGACGACGTCGCCGGCTGCGGCGAACCTCCACCTGTGGATCAGCCACGCGTTCACGGTAAGGCCAAGCACCGACAATCCGCCCCGGGTCGTGTCGGTCGGCACGGCCGACCGCCGCGCGTTCCCCCTCGGGAGTGGTTCCGGCCACCCGATCGACTCCACTGCCCGCGACCACGTTCGCGCAGCTCGGCTGGGCTGTTCGGGGAGTCGTGGCGGCGCCGGACACCAACTCGGGTGGTCCTGTCAAGTGCCGTCAGCGAGCGGCGAACGCCGACAAATAGAACGGTTCCGACGAACTGTCAATCGACCGATCGTGAAGCGCGGGCTACCCACTCCGTCGGCGGACGACCGGTTGCGGTCGTCGCCGGCCCTGCCAGCCTGCGTTCATGGACCAGAAGCAGCCGACACGTGCCGCGGGCCTGCCGCGCCGGCCCCTGGTGCTGCCCGGCCTGGCCGTGTTGCGCCGCAACGAGCACGAGGTGCAGATCGGCATCGATCCCCGGCACGGCGTGCTGTTGGACGGCATGTCCGAGGACCTGATCAAACTGCTGCCGCGGATGACCGGCCAGACCACCCTGCCGCAGCTGCTGTCCCGACTGCCGGACGAGCAGTCCAGACAGGCGGCCCTGGTCATGCTGGCCTCACTGGCCGACGCCGGCCTGCTCGACGACGCCGCACCGTCGGACGGCCCACCCACGCCGGCGCGCCTGTCGGCGGATGCCACGGCGTGGGCGCTGCGTACCGGCGAGCCGCACAGCCGGCTGGCGCTCAACCGGCAACAGGCCGCCATCTCCGTACGGGGCGAGGGGCGGCTGGGCATCGCCGTCGCCTGCATGCTCGCGGCGGCCGGCGTCGGCTGGGTCGACTTCGACGCCGTCGGCGCCGTGCAGGCGCAGGACACCGGCACCGGCTACCTCGACACCGACGTCGACATGCCGCGACAGGACGCCGGCATCGCCGCCATCCATCGCACCGCCAGCACCACGCGGACCGGCCCGCTGCCGCCGGCCCGCAAGCCGGACCTGGCCGTGCTCACGGACCTCGTGGTGCCGGCGCCGGACCTGATCGCGCCGCTGCACGCCGAGGGCGTGCCGTACATGCTCGTACGGATGCGCCACGGCACCGGTGTGGTCGGCCCGCTGACCGTGCCCGGTCGGACAAGCTGCCCGACCTGCATGGACCTGCTGCGCACGGATCTGGACCCGACGTGGCCGATGCTGGCCCTCCAGCTCGCCGACCGGCCGCAGCCCGGCGACCTGGCCGCCACCCAGGCCACCGCCGCCTTCGCCACCGCGCAGGCGCTGGTCACGCTGGACTGGTGGCTCACGGGCGTCGGCGAACCGGCCCTGGGCAACGCCAGCCTGGAGATCGACCCCGTGGCCGGCACGGTGACGACGCGGCCGTGGGAGCCGCACCCGGACTGCCGCTGCGGCGCGGCCGGGGTCGAGGAGGCTAGCGTGTAGGGCGCAGGCCGGGTGGACGAGATCACTCCCGTCCACCCCCAGCTCAAGGGGAGAATCACCGGGTGACCGATATCCCGCGCAATGCCGTGCAGCGGACCGCGAAGCTCGCCAGTCTCCCGATCGGGGTAGCCGGTCGGGTGGTCGGCGGCTGGGGCAAGCGGCTGATCGGCCAGAGCGCCGAGGAGGTCAGCTCACAGCTGAACGCCAAGACGGCCGAGCAGCTGTTCGCGGTGCTGGGCCAGCTCAAGGGCGGCGCCATGAAGTTCGGCCAGGCGCTGAGCGTGTTCGAGGCCGCCGTGCCGGACGAGCTCGCCGCGCCGTACCGGGACGCGCTGACCAAGCTGCAGGCCGCCGCGCCGCCGCTGGAGGTCCGCGTCGTGCACCGCGTGCTGGCCGAGCAGCTCGGCGCCGGGTGGGCCAAGCGGTTCCAGGAGTTCGACGACGTGCCGGCGGCCGCGGCCAGCATCGGGCAGGTGCACCGAGCGGTGTGGCACGACGGCCGCGAGGTCGCGGTCAAGGTGCAGTACCCGGGCGCGGACGAGGCGCTGCTGTCGGACCTCAAGCAGCTCCAGCGGTTCAGCCGGCTGTTCCAGGCGCTGGTGCCCGGGGCCGAGATCAAGCCGCTGCTGGCCGAGCTGCGGGAGCGCATGGTCGAGGAGCTCGACTACCGGACCGAGGCCTCGCACCAGCGGGCCTTCGCCAAGGCCTTCGACGGCGACGAGCACGTGCTGGTGCCCAAGGTGGTGGCCAGCGCGCCGATGGTCGTGATCTCCGAGTGGGTGACCGGCACGCCGCTGGCGTCGATCATCCGTGACGGTGAGCAGGAGACCCGCGACCACGCCGGCACGCTGCTGTCGGAGTTCCACTTCTCCTCGCCGGCCCGGACCGGCCTGCTGCACGCCGACCCGCATCCCGGCAACTTCATGCTGCTGGCCGACGGCCGGCTGTGCGTGATCGACTTCGGCGCGGCCGCGCAGCTGCCCAACGGCCTGCCGCGCACGCTGGGGCTGATGACCCGGCTGTCCCTGGAGCACCGTTCCGAGGAGCTGCTCGAGCTGCTGCGGGACGAGCACTTCGTGCGGCCGGACAGCGAGGTCGAGCCGGACGACGTGGTCGCCTACCTCGGGCCGTTCGTCGAGCCGCTGCGGACCGAGCGCTTCACGTTCACCCGTAAGTGGCTCCAGCAGCAGGCCGAGCGCATCGGCGACCTGCGTGGGCAGGACTTCCGCACCGGGCGGTCGCTCAACCTGCCGCCGCAGTACCTGCTGATCCACCGGGTGACGATGGGCGCGACCGGCATCCTGTGCCAGCTCGGCGCCGAGGTGCCGGCGCGGGCCATCGTGTCGCGGTGGCAGCCCGGCTTCGCCGACTGAGTTGTCCACAGCCTCGAACGCCCCATCCACCGCCGAGCGGTGAGTTGTCCACAGAAATCGAATCGGTATTCCACCCGGGTCGGCGTGGTCGGACCATCGAGGTCATGACGCACACCTCGCCGCCCGACCTGGCGACGCTCGCGGACACCAGGCCCGATGGCGTGGTCCGCACCGCCGAGCTGCTCGCCACCGGCGTGCCCGGTCCCGTCATCGGCCGCCGGTGCCGACCGGGCGGGCCTTGGCAGCGTCTGCTGCCCGGCGTCGTGTTGATGTCCAGCGGCGAGCCCAGCCGCCGGCAACGGCTTCGGGCCGCCTTGGCCTACGCCGGCGAGGGCGCTGCCATCACGGGGCTCGACGCCGCCGGTCTCGATCACGACATCGGCGTGCGGGCCGGCGAGGCCGTCCATGTGCTCATCCCCGAGGCCCGGCGCTCCCCCACCAACGGCTACGTCGTGGTCGAGCGCACCACTCGAATGCCTTCCCTGATCGAACGCGACGGTCTCCGGTACACCCCCATGCCCCGGGCCGTCGTCGACGCCGCCCGCCGTGAGCGCGACGCCCTGCGCCTCCGCTCCCTGCTCTCCGGTCCCGTCCGCTGCGGTGCTTGCGGCGTCGCCCAGCTCTGCGCCGAACTCGACGCCGGCAACCAGCGCGGTTCCGCCGCTCCTCGCGCCGCCCTGCGCGCCATTTCCGACGGCGTCGTCTCCCTCACCGAGGCCCTCGCCCGCCGGGTCGCCCGTGGCGCCGCCGTGCCCCCGCCGCGGTGGAATGTCCCCCTCCGTGACGTCTCCGGCTGTCTGCTCGGCGTCGTCGACGCGTGGTGGGACGACGTCGCCCTGGCCTGGGAAGTCGGGTCCCACCACTTTCGCCTCGGTCTCGCCGAGCCCCCTGCGAGCACTCCCCAGCCCCAACTCACCTCCGCCGGCGTGCTCGTCGTGCGCACCCCGGCGGCCCGTCTCCGGTCCGATCCGCTCGGCGTCCGACGCGACCTCGTCCAGGCCTTCCACCGCGCCGCCGACCGCGTCCGTCCTCCCGTGCACGCCCTCCCCGACCGGCCACGGTGAGCCGGCGTCACCAGTATTCGGCGGGCAGCTTGCCTTCGATGTCGCGGACGTGGGCGCGGGCGCAGGTGGGGCACAGCCAGCGTTGGCTGCCGCGCTCGCGTTCGGACACCCAGGCCAGGGCGTCGGCCGGAGCGGCGGCGGGGTCGCGGCGGCGGCCGCAGATCGAACAGTGCGCGAGTTCGTTGTCTGCCACGGGCTCGACGCTAAGACAGATCGACCGGCGGCGGGCGGGGAGTTGGAGGGCCGAGTGGACGTGGGGCCCTTGGCCCAAGCGCGCCCGGCCGGCGCACTGCCCGATGGGGACAATGCGCCGGCCGGTCAGATGAAGTTGTTCGCAAGGCCCCGCCGACGCCCGGGCTTGGCAACGACGAGGCCGCGAGGCCCCGCCGATGCTTCGCCCGGTTGCCGGATTTCGGCCGCCGCTAGCGACGCGCCCCACCACCTACGCCGACGCGGCGGACTAAATCCGGCAAGGGCGAGGCATCGGCCCCAGAGGGGCCGAGCGCGCGACGCCGAAGGCGGCGCAATCAAACACGGTCAGGAGACGAAGCTGGACGAGGCCCGCTCCGCCCGCCTGGTGGCCCAGCCGGCGACCCTGCGCCACCGCGAGGTGGCGGAGAGCCGGCGGGCCAAGCGTTGCTCTTCGGCTACCTGGCGTACTTCGTGCAATCGGATTCGTGCGAGTTCTTGGTCGAGCAACATGAACGAGGTCCCCTCAGGTTCGTACGTCGAGATCATCGGGATGTCTGCGGTGTAACGGACGGTGTTCACGCGGCTGCCTCCTGCTTTCCTGTGGTCCCGGGGCCCGCCTCGGCGAGGCGGTCGTTCTTGCGCGGACGGCCACGGGGCCGCTTGCGCGGGATGACCGCGCCACGCTCGAAGATCTCCCCACCCCACACGCCCCACGGCTCACGCCGGGCAAGCGCCGCGGCAAGGCACTCGGTCAGGACGGGGCAGGTGGCGCACAGGGACTTCGCCTGCTCCAGCTCGGCGGGAGCGTCGGCGAACCACAGGTCGGGGTTGTTGGCCCGGCAGGGCAGGTCGAGCCCGGCACCCGGCGCGGTGTCGAGCAGCTCCGCTACACCGGCGCCCGTGGGCGCGGCGAAGTCGGGCAGCACAGTTCCCTCTATCGGAACGGTGGCGGTGAACATGGTGGACTTCCTCCCGGTTTCGGTGGTGTTCGTGCAGGTGTTGGCGGTGGATTCGTCGTACGTCGGGGCGTGCATGTCCCTGCCGTTCGAGTAGTGCCGTGAAATACACAAAGGCCGCGGTCCCGTTCCCGGGTCCGCGGCCTCAGTGAGCCGTGCCTGACATGCCTGTCAGGTACTTCGCTCCTGCGCGGACCAGAGAAGAACGTGCTTGCGGACCTTCACGAACGCCGACTGACCATTGGTCAGGGCGCGCTCAACCCGCTCGGCCTTCCACGGCCGCAGCAGATCGACGGAGACACTGGTGGCACCAGGCGTGCTTGCCTTGCCGCACATGGCGACAGCCCCGGCGAGCGGATAGGCCGGTGCCGGTGCAACCAGAATGTTGATGCTGTTGGTACCCATGCCGTCCGCCTCCCATCCAGGGTCTCGAAGTGAAGTTCAGGTCTTGTGTTGTTCGGGCGTCTCGCGCCCGGCCTATGCAGGCTATTGCCCCTGCGCAGGGGCGTGCAACCGGTTTTTGAAAAGTTCCGCCAGAACTTCTCGGCGGTCAGGTGGAGGCTACACCCGCATCCCCCTGGACCAGGGCGATCACGTCCGCGCCGTACTTGTCGAGCTTGCTCGGGCCGATGCCGGAGATCGCCACCAGGCCCCCGGTGTCCCGCGGCCGCTGCTCGGCGATGGCGGTCAGCGTGGTGTCGGTGAACACCACGTACGGAGGAACCCTCAGCTGCTTGGCCCGGGCCGCCCGCCACTTGCGCAGCCGTTCGAGCAGCTCTTCGTCCACATCGGACGGACAGCTGGCGCAGCGGCCCAGCTTGATCGACGGCGTGTTCAGCAGCGTGTCGCCGCAGACCCGGCACTCGACCCGCACGGCCCGCCGCGTCGGCGCGGCCTCGCGCTGGGCGCTGCCGACCGTTCGGGCGGCCGGATGGTCCTCTGGCAGCAGCCCGTGGAGGAAGCGGCTGCGCCGACGGTGCCGACGCCCGCCCGCGGTCCGCGACAGCGACCACGACAGCCACAGATGTTCACGCGCTCGGGTGACGCCGACGTAGAGCAGCCGGCGCTCTTCCTCGATCGCCGCCTCGTCGGTGTCGGCGTGCTGGATCGGCATCGTGCCCTCGGTCAGCCCGATCAGGAACACCGCGTCCCACTCCAGCCCCTTCGCCGCGTGCAGCGACGCCAGCGTGACGCCTTCCACGGTCGGCGGGTGCTGCGCCTCGGCCCGCATGTCCAGCTCGGTCACGAACCGCGCCAGGTCGGCGCCGGGGGTCACGGAGTCGAGCTCCTCGGCCAGTTCGACCAGCGCCAGCAGCGACTCCCAGCGCTCGCGCTGCGCACCGCCCGACGGCGGCTCCAACGACAGGCCGTGCGGCTTGAGCACCTCGCGGACGATCTCGGGCAGCCCGGCCTCGGGCGCGCCGTTGAGCGCGCCGCGCAGCGACACCATCGCCTGCCGGATCTCGGGCCGGTTGAAGAACCGCTCGCCGCCGCGCACCTGGTACGGGATCTGAGCCTCGGTCAGCGCCTGCTCGTAGGCCTCGGACTGGGCGTTGACCCGGTACAGGATGGCGATCTCGCTGGCCGGCACCCCGTTGCGCAGCAGCGCGCCGATCTTGTCGGCGACCGCCTGGGCCTCGCCCGGCTCGTCGTCGAACTCGGAGAACTTGGGCTCCGGCCCGGACGGCCGGTGCCCGATCAGGCGCAGCCGCGACCCGGACGGGCGGTCCCGCGCCGCCCCGATCACCCGGTTGGCCAGCGCCACCACCTCGGGCGTCGACCGGTAGTCCCGCTCCAGCCGCACCACGACGGCCTCCGGGAACCGCCGCGGGAAGTCCAGCAGCGGACGCGGCGAGGCGCCGGCGAAGGAGTAGATGGTCTGGTTGGCGTCGCCGACCACGGTCAGGTCGTCACGGCCGCCGAGCCAGCCGTTGAGCACCCGCTGCTGGAGCGGCGTCACGTCCTGGTACTCGTCGACCACGAAGCAGCGATACCGGTCGCGGAACTCGACGGCGACGTCGGAGTGCTCCTCCAGGATCGCCGCGGTGTGCAGCAGCAGGTCGTCGAAGTCGAGCTGGCGCGCCCGCGTCTTGAGCTGCTCGTAGCCCTGGTAGACGCGGGCGATCTGCTCGGCCGGCATCGGGACGTCGCGCCGGGCGCGGGCCACCGCCGCCGGGTAGTCCTCCGGCGTGACCAGCGACGCCTTGGCCCACTCGATCTCACTGGCCAGGTCGCGCAGCGACTCCGAGCTGGTCGGGGCCCCGAGCCGGTTGGCCGCCTGGCCGACCAGGCGCAGCTTGCCGTCGATCAGCTCCCACGGCGCGTCGCCGATCACCCGCGGCCAGAAGTAGCGCAGCTGGCGCAGGGCCGCGGCGTGGAAGGTGACCGCCTGCGCGCCGTTCACGCCGAGCGCCCGCAGCCGGGTCCGCATCTCGCCGGCCGCCCGCTTGGTGAAGGTGACGGCGAGCACCTGGCCCGGGGCGACGTGGCCGCGGTCGACGAGGTGGGCGATCCGCCTGGTGATCGTCCTAGTCTTTCCGGTGCCCGCCCCGGCCAGCACGCACACCGGTCCGCGCGGCGCGGTGACCGCCGTGAGCTGCTCCGGATCCAGGTCTTCGAGGAGTCGACCTTCGGCATCCATGCCCCGCATCCTCGCAGAGCCCTCCGACAGAAAATGCGGAGCGGGGCGCAACCGGTCCGCGCACCGGCCTTATCCTGGACACATGGCTGGTAAGCAGGAGGACAAGGCGGCCGCCAAGGAGGCGTCGCGGGCCAAGCGCGCGGAGTCCCGGGCTCGGCGCGGTCAGATCTTCGAGGCGTTCAAGATGCAGCGCCGCGAGGACAAGGCCCTGGTGCCGCTCATGGCCGCGGCGCTGGTCGGGGTGGCCGCCGCCGCGTTCCTGATCGGCCTGATCTGGGACATGCAGTGGCTGTTCCTCGGCCCCGGCGTCGTGCTCGGCGCGCTGGCCGCGGTGCTGCTGTTCGGACGGCGCGTCTCGCGCAACGTCTACAGCAAGGCCGAGGGTCAGCGTGGCGCGGCCGCGTGGGCCCTGGACAACCTGCGCGGCGGCAACTGGCGGGTCACCCAGGCGGTGGCCGGCACCACGCAGCTCGACGCCGTGCACCGCGTGCTCGGCCGTCCCGGCGTCATCCTGGTCGGCGAGGGCGCGCCGCACCGGGTGAAGAACCTGCTCGCGCAGGAGAAGAAGCGCCTGGCCCGGGTCGTCGGCAGCACGCCGATCTACGACTTTATCGTCGGCAACGGCGAGGGCGAGGTGCCGCTGCGCAAGCTCCAGCAGCACATGATGAAGCTGCCCAAGAACATCTCCAACGCCGACGTGGACCGGCTCGAGAAGGGCATGGCCGCGCTGGCCAGCCGCGGCGCCGCGCTGCCCAAGGGCCCGCTGCCCGCCGGCGCCAAGATGCGCAACGTGCAGCGCGCCATGCGCCGGCGGTGACCCACACCCAGCCGAAACACAAAAGCGGCTGTGTTTGATTGCGCCGCCTTCGGCGTCGCGGGCTCGTCGGACACCAGCCAAGACACGAAAGCGGCG
>DATJJB010000555.1:0-3655 GCA_035492655.1 Kutzneria sp.
GATGAAGAACGGCTTCGACAACAGCATCGGCCTCGGCCCGGCCGCACTCGACGGCTACGTCCAGGCCCACCTCGGCACCGCGCTCTTCCGCCCGGCCGACCTCCTGCGTGGACAGTCCGATCTGGACACCGCCGCCAAGGCAGGCAACTGGCCCAGCCGGGACTCCTTGGCCGGCAGGGTGATCGTCGAGGCGATCCCCGGCACGTTCGAGGAGAAGAACCCGTTCGACCACCTGTGGACCGACGTCGAGTACGCCGAGCATCTCCGTGACCTCGCCACCGCCGGCACCATCAGCAGCGCCTCGATCTTCCCCGCCGTGCTGGGCGCCACCGCCGGCGACCCGCGCACCCGTTACTCCGACACCACCATCCGGCCGTGGTTCGTGGTGTTCGACGGTGACGCCTCCGCCTACGTCAACGGTGTCGACACCTCTTGGTACGACACCAACCACTACCTGCTCGTCATGACCGACGCACAGGGCGTCGCCCCCGCCATCGACGACACCGCCCCGACCGTCGCTCAGGCCCAGGCCCGCGTCGCGCAGTTGGCCGCCGCACACGCCAGCGTGGTGTCGACCGACTGGCGCTCCCTCAACACCGTTCTGCCCGAGGTGCTGCCCCGCGGCTGAGACCCGCTGACGGGGTCGCCGGTACCGGCGACCCCGTCAGCCGTCGCTGACCATGACGGAGTAGATCCGCTGGATGGTCGCCGCGGGTGGGATCACCAAAGGGTGCTCGAAGGCGAAGGCGATGCCTACGGCGGGGTACTCGGCGGCGCGGACGAACCAGCGGTCGGTATCGGTGAGGCCGGTGAAGGACAGTGTGTAGGGGCCGGCGGGGGTGTGGCCGCGCACGGTGAGGTGGGGCCATGCTGAGCCGTTGATGTCACGTTCCTCGTGCGAGGGGCCGGCGGCGAGGGTGAGGTCGGTGGTCGGGGGAAGACGCCAGAAGAAGCCGCCGTAGCCGGCGCCGTCGCCACGGCCGTTGACGGCGGGGCTGCGGAGTGCGATGGGGGTGTCTCCGGGATTGGTCAGCCGCAAGGCGAAGGTGAGTCGCCAACCGCTGGTGGTGGCGGCCGCTCGGACGGTGCGGCGCTCGGCCAGCAAA
Organism: Kutzneria sp.; assembly: GCA_035492655.1. GTDB lineage: Bacteria > Actinomycetota > Actinomycetes > Mycobacteriales > Pseudonocardiaceae > Kutzneria. The sequence continues at coordinate 1,107 of DATJJB010000555.1, forward strand.
GTGTCGCCCTGTGGTCCCCGCCAGGCCAGGTCGTGGGTCACGGCGGCGGAGGTCTCTGAGCGCCAAGCGGTGTGCGCGATGCGGCCGTGGTCGGGAAGCCAGATATAGCCACGCCCGGCCACGTAGGTGCGACCGCCCCACAGATTCGCGCCCGAGACGTCGGGCATGGCGACGCCGGCGCCGAGGTGCCAAGGGTGGTCGGCTGGCTGGACGTCGGTGACGACGGTGCCGGCGATGGTGCGTATGGGATGTAGGTACGGCCGGGGCACCAGTGTGGGATCTACCTCGGGTTCGGTCACGTACTCGGCGACGGCCGAATCACCGACCCGGAGCACGATCGGGGTCATCGGGCGGTCACCCGAAGGACGGGCTCGCCGTGGGCGTCACCGGCGGGATGGCCGATCAGCGCCACGAAATCGGGGGTCCGCACCACCGTGCCGTCGGCGGTCCGGCTGGCGGAGGCGGGGAGCGGATCGGGGGAGGTCACGTCCTGCGCCGGACCGTAGCGCACGACGAACACGGCGAGGTCGGCCGGCGCGTCGGAAATCGGTGCGGCCAGCACGAGGTTGGTCTGTGCGACCCGCTGCCAGCCGGCATCGGGATTGCCGTAGCCACGGGGATCGTCGGCCAGGTCGAACGCGACCTGTTCCTGGGTACGGCCGATGGTCGACGGGCTGTTGACGTGAAAGCGACTGTCCGGGGGATTGAGCACCCGCAGCCCGGCGCCGGCGGTGATGGCCAGGCCGCCGGCCAACAGTGTCCCGCTGGTGGTGAGCACCTCGTCGGGACGGCCGAGCTCGAACGGCCCGCCGCCGAATTCGGCCACTTCGACGATCTTGCGCTGGTGGGAGCCGTCGGCGGCGGCGTAGGGCAGGCCGGCCAGGAACGTCACGTCGGCGGGCAAGGCCGTCCGGTCGAGAACGGTGATCACGTGCAGCCAGGTGCCGTCGGACACGAACAACTGTTGCACGGCCAGCATGACCTGGTCCCGGGTGACGACGGCCTTGGTGACCAGCTTCGCGCCCAGTCGGTCGCCGACGCGCTCCCGGGTGCGCATCGGGCCGAGCGGACGGGTGAGCAGCATGCGCCGGCCGTCGGCGTACCGAACCAGCGGCCCGATGCCGTGCTGGTGGTCCACAATGGACTCGATGGCGACCGTCCCGCCGGCGTCGATCAGGTACGGCGTCAGCTGCGCGGTCAGGGACACCGAGGTTCGGCCCTGGCGCAGTGAATGCGGGGTGTGCACGACGGCGTTGTCGGGGCCGCGATGCCAGTGGTGGTCGTCCAGCCAGAACCACACCGTGGCGAAGGCGAAGTGCCCACTCGGGCCGCCGGCCGGGCTCGCGCAGTAGTACGCCACCCGGCGGTCGCCGAGGTAGCGGCCGAGGTCGGCGCCGATCCGGGTGCTGAACAGGCGCAGCCCGAGCATTCCCTCGCAGCCGCAATGCTGTTCGCTGTAGCGCGGGCCGCCGTAGTCGAAGCCGCGGCTGGACAGTCGGCCTTCCAGATACCGGGCGATCTCGTCGCCGTCGTCGAGGAAGCACTGCTCGCCGCTGACCTGGAACGCCCGGGCCAGGAAGGTCAGCGAGATCGGCAGGTAGTTCTGGTCGTGGCCGGCCCCGTGCTCGGCCGGCAGCCGCAGACCGCGGTCGAGCAGCCGTGTCGAGCGAATCTCGTTGTGGTACAGCGACATCGCTTCGGCGGCGATGCGACCGCCGTCCTGGCCGGCCGACCGGGAACGAAGGTGGCGGCCGAGAGTCAGTCCGCCCACCACCGCGCCGATGGCCTGGTTGGCGGTCTGCTGCGGGTTGAACAGGCTCGCCTCGGTCAGCCAGCGCCAGAACCCGACGGCCACCTCGCTCAGTTCGGCGTACTGCCGGTCGGTGAGCAGGGGCCGCCCGAGATCGAGGATGTTGACGGCGTGCAGCAGGGCCCAGACGGTGCTCGGCCAGTCGCCGAACGGATGGCTTCCCGTGGCGGGCAGGTAGCGGACATAGGGCAGGCCGCTGTCCCGGATCCGGAGGAACGGCTCGCCCGGGTTGTCGGTGCGGAACACCCGATGGGCCAGGAAGAAGTCGACGCCGCGACGGGCGGCGGCGACCAGTTCGGCGTCCCGGCGGTCGCCTTGATGCCGGGCCAGGCAGAACAGCGACACGACGCCGAGCGTCATGTCACCGATGTCGTCGTCGGCCGACGGGTCCTCGAGGTTGCCGTCCGGGCGCTGCCCGGCGATGGCCGCCGCGACGGCGTCGGCGAGCACCGTGCGCAGGGTGTCGCCGTCGTCGGGCAGGTCGTGCAGACTCGCGTGCTGACTCGGCAGGTACACCGGAATCATGAGGACTCCTCGACAGCCCAGGGCAAATCCAGTTCGGAGAACAGCATGCCGCGCTCACCGGCGGTCACCACGGCGTCCTCGATGCCGGGGACGGTCCGCCCGGTGGGCGTGATCCGTTGGTACGGCTCGGGAATCGGCCTGGCCGCCGGCCCGGCCACGATCGCCGACAGCACGGCGGTGAACGCCCGCGTGTCCCGTAGCGGGCTGTACAGCA
>DATJJB010000556.1:0-13248 GCA_035492655.1 Kutzneria sp.
GGCGTTGCGCGGGTCGTCCTCGGGGATGTTCTGCTCGACCTTGCCGACCAGGTCGGCGCCCACGTCCGCGGCCTTGGTGAAGATGCCGCCGCCGACACGCATGAACATGGCGAGCAGGGCGGCGCCGAAGCCGAAGCCCTCGAGCACCTTGGGCGCTTCGCCGGCGTAGGCCAGCACCACGACCGAGGCGCCGAGCAGGCCGAGGCCGACCGTGCTCATGCCGACCACACCGCCGGTGCGTAAAGCTACCCGCATCGCCTTCTCGCGGCCGCCGTCGGGCTCGTTGGCGGCCGCCGCCACGCGCAGGTTCGCGCGGGTCGACAGCCACATGCCGAGGTAACCGATCGCGGCCGAGAAGACGGCGCCGATGATGAAGAAGACAGAGCGGCCGATTCGTTCGCCGACACTGTCCGCGGGAAGGAAGAACAGCAGCACGAACACGATGACCACGAAAATGGCCAAGGTGCGGAACTGCCGGTTGAGATAGGCCGCGGCGCCCTCCTGAACGGCCTTCGCGATGTCCTGCATCTTCGGGGTGCCCTGGCCCGCGGCCAGCACCTCCTTGCGCAGCACGAACGCGATGGCCAGGGCGATGATGGCGACCACAGCGACCACACCGACGATGGTGTAGTCCCCCCCGGACAGCGTGAGGCCGTCCGCGAGTTTCTGGGACATCCGTCCTCCTGGTGACGTCATGCGTGTTACAGCCGTCAGCGCCAGGAGCCGGTGTCGTGCGTCGGCTCCGACGCAGCGTGTGCACCCTCACACTTGGGTGCGATGCCGGCGGAGTCTATTGGTCCGTCAACTCGGTCAGACGATCAGTCCCGTTCCGTTCACAGTCCGTTATCTTCGGACGGCCTGGTGAATCGATACAGCGGCCATCTGCGCCGCCTGCGGCGATGGACCGGTCGACACCGACCGTGAACAACCGATCCGCCGGTCGAGTGGTGTCGCACCTGTGTGCGAAGCTCGGGGCTGTGGGCGGAACCGAGCGTGGTCGCGAGCTGCTGCGACGGGTCCTGGCCGGCGTGCCGGCGGGCGAGTCGCCGCTGACGCACGTCACCGACCAGCCCGAGCGGGTCGGCCGGCACGCCGACTGGCCGGAATGGGCCGATCACGGGCTGGTCAGCGCCCTGCGCGCGGGCGGCGTCGAGCGGCCGTGGACCCATCAGGCGCGCGCCGCCGAGCTGGCCTGGTCGGGCAAACATGTGGTGCTCGCCACAGGGACGGCGTCCGGGAAGTCGCTCGGGTACCAGTTGCCGGTGTTGAGCCGTCTGGCTGAAGATCCTCGGGCGACCGCGTTGTACCTGGCCCCGACCAAGGCGCTGGGCGCCGATCAGCTCCGGTCGGTGCTGTCCCTGGACGTCGACGGCGTGCGGCCGGCGTCCTTCGACGGCGACACCCCCATGGTCGAGCGGGACTGGGTGCGGGCCCACTCCCGCTGGATATTCACCAACCCCGACATGCTGCACCGGGGCGTGCTGCCCAACCACGCCCGCTGGTCCACGTTCTTCCGCCGGCTGACCTACGTCGTCGTCGACGAATGCCACTCCTACCGGGGCGTCTTCGGCTCCCACGTCGCCCTGCTGATGCGCCGGCTGCGCCGCGTCGCCGCCAAGTACGGCGCCTCCCCCGTCTTCGTGCTGGCCTCGGCCACCGTCGCCGACCCCGCCGGCTCGGCCGAGCGGCTCTGCGGGCTGTCGTTCGAGGCCATCGACGAGGACGCCTCACCACGTGGTGAGCGAACCGTCGCCCTGTGGGAGCCGCCCCTGCTCGAGGAGCTCGCCGGCGAGAACGGCGCCCCCATCCGCCGGGCCGCCGGCACCGAGGCCGCCCGGATCCTCGCCGACCTCGTCATCGAGAAGGCCCGCACGCTGGCCTTCGTCCGCTCCCGCCGCGGGGCCGAGCTCACCGCCCTGGCCGCCCGCCGCATCCTCGCCGACGTCGACGAGGACCTTCCCGGCCGCGTCGCCGCCTACCGTGCCGGTTTCCTGCCCGAGGAGCGTCGGGCGTTGGAACGCTCCCTGGCCGACGGCCGGCTGCTCGGCGTCGCCACCACCAACGCCCTCGAACTCGGCGTCGACATCGCCGGTCTCGACGCCGTCGTCGTGGCCGGCTATCCCGGCACCCTCGCCTCGTTCTGGCAGCAGGCCGGCCGCGCCGGCCGGACCGGCGACGGCTCCCTGGTCGTCTTCGTCGCCCGCGACGACCCGCTGGACACCTACCTCGTGCACCATCCCGCCGCCGTGCTCGACAAGCCCGTCGAAGCCACCGTGCTCGACCCCGTCAACCCTTACGTGCTGGCCCCACAGCTCGCCTGCGCCGCCTCCGAGCTACCGCTGACCCCCGACTGCCTGGTCACGCTCGGCGGCGCTGTAGCCCGGCAGATCGTCGACGACCTCGTGCAGGACGGCCTGCTCCGTCGGCGGCCCACCGGCTGGTACTGGACCTCTCGCGATCGTCCCCATGCCGGCGTCGACATCCGGGGCTCCGGCGGCGAGCAGATCGCCGTCGTCGAGGGTGACTCCGGCCGGATGCTCGGCACCGTCGACCCCGGCTCCGCCACCTGGCAGGTCCACCCCGGCGCCCTCTACCTGCACCAGGGCACCTCGTACGTCGTCGACGCCCTGTCGTTGGAAGACGGCTTGGCCCTCGTCCACGCCGAGGACCCCGAGTGGACCACCCAGCCCCGCAACGTCGTCGACATCTCCGTCGTCCGCACGGCGCAGAAGGACCGCTTCGACGGCGTCGACCTGTGCCTCGGCGAGGTCGACGTCACCTCTCAGGTAGTCGGCTACCTGCGCAAACTCCCCTCCGGCCGGGTCATCGACCAGATCCCCCTCGACCTGCCCGAGCAGACCCTGCGCACCCGGGCCGTCTGGTACACCGTCGGCCAGGACGTGCTGGAAGCCGCCGGCATCTCCCCTCCCCGCGTCCCAGGCGCCCTCCACGCCGCCGAACACGCCGCCATCGGCCTGCTTCCCCTCTTCGCCACCTGCGACCGTTGGGACATCGGCGGTGTCTCCACCGCCATGCACGCCGACACCGGCGAGGCCACCGTCTTCGTCCACGACGGCCACCCCGGCGGCGCCGGCTTCGCCGACCGCGGCCACGCGTCGCTCATCCCCTGGCTCACCGCCACCCGCGAGGCCATCGCCTCCTGCGAGTGCCTGATGGGCTGCCCTTCCTGCGTCCAGTCCCCCAAGTGCGGCAACGGCAACGAGCCTTTGGACAAGGAGGGAGCGGTAGCAGTCCTCACCGCCGTCCTGAACGCCATAACCCCCAAGTAGCCCCTGCCGCCTCAAGCGCCTCACCCCGCCCGGCGGGTGTTCACAACACCACCTGAGCGGTGAGAGCGCTCTCACGAGAGCATTGGGAGCATCGCAGGAGCGGCGGGGCAGAGCGCCTGCGCGAGCATGGTCGGCTCATTGGCGAAACGCCGTGAGTGTCGGTCTGGACCCGACACTCACGGCGTTTCGTTACCGCCGAACACCTGGCCATCGCCTGCTACCGCGTTGTGTGAGCGACCGTCGAGGGTGGTGTGCCGACCGCGTGGCGCTCGCGGACACCAGGGAGGCGGAGGTGTCCGGCGCGGCGGTCGCCCTCGGGGGCCGGCGGGTGTGGCCCCGGTCCCGGTCGCTACCGGGAGGCGATCTTTCGGTGCTGGTGTTCGGCTGTGCACCTGTCCCGCGTCCGCCTCGCCCTGGAACGGGAACGGCGAGCGGACGGTCGGGCAGGGTTGGTGCGGTGGCCGCGTCGGGTCCCGCGCTCGGGGTAGTCGCGGGAGGACGTCACGGGGCCCGACGCAGCCGGCAGGGCGATCAGAAGGAGTCGGCCGCCACGAGGCGCGGGGCGGAGGTGCCCAGCAGCTCGACGTGATCCGGTCGGGTGGCCTCGACGAGAGCCTCCTGCACGACCTGGGAATCCGGCAGCGACCAACCGCAGACCTCGGGCTTCACCCGCCAGTGCACGACACCGTGCTGGAAGGGCGTGGGCGGCAAGGGGATCCAGCTGTCGAGGCCGTGCAGCACGACATCGCCGCGTCCGGCGAGTTCGGCCGACAGCTCCTGGCCCGAGTTCACCAGGAACATCCACTTGCCAGCGGGGGTGGCGGCGATCGGCACCGGCACACCGGTCGTGCGCAGCACACCGGCCACGCGACGACCCAGCTCGGCGTCCACCTCGATGGCGTCCACCACATAGCCGGTGGCGACCAGCAAGCTGTACCGGCGACCGGTCCACCACGCGGCCACCTGCTCCGGCTTGGTGCCGATGCGGTCGACCCAGTCACGGTGCACCGGCACCGGGCCGGTCAGCTCGACGCCGTCCCTGCCCGCCCACTGCGAGCCCGTCGGATAGGTGCCCGGCAGCACCGGCCATCCGCGCCACGCGAGGCCCATCGCCTCAGCACGCAGCTCGATGCGGAACGCGCCGCGCCAGCTATCCGACCAATCCATCTTCTGTCGCCTCCTTGACTGTCAGGCACCGTGTCGGCGCCCACAACACACTCAACGGCACCGGACGCCGACTCCGTAACCCCGTGTCGACGACTGGTAGCTGACGGACTGCGAGTGAGATGTGGAACAGCGATGGGCTGAACGGTGGACGGCAGCCCATCCCGCGACGAGGAGCGGCGGCGAAGAGTGACGACGCGCGGCCGACCGGGTGTGACACCACTCACCGCCGCTGAGCGACCGCTCATCGTGTCATTGCCGGTCAACGACCCCCGGGCACTTCAGCCGGACCTGCACGGGCATGGGCGTTGGCCGTGCCGGACAACACCGCCCATCCCGGCGGTCGAGCGGTGACCGACACGTACGCCTCCCGTTCGACGACGCGACAAGCGGTCGTCGTGACCGACATCCGCTCGGCGACCTGCCGAGCCCGCTCGCAGGCGCGGTCGGTCCCGGCGGCCAGCTGACCGGCCGCGGCGAGCGCCGCGAGGTCGGCCGCCGCAGCAACCCGGTGCCGGGTCAGCACCGCGCCACCGAGCTGGAGACCAAGCACCACAAGCATCATCAGCACCACGGTCATCCCGGCCACCAACACGGTCGCCGAGCCCCGCTCGCTCCGTATCCCCTGACCACACGGTCCACGGCCACTGCCCTCCGGCGCATCCCGAGCGCGTGCCTGGCCATTCCTCATCCACTCACCTCCGGTTCGAGCACCGCACAGGCCGTTCCCGACGGCCGCAGGCCCAGCAGCAACGGCACCGGCCCGGCCGTGACCGTCACGTCGACCTCGTCGCCATCGACCTTGATCGACAAATCGGCGCCGTCCGGGCCGAGTTGCCGCAGGGCCTCCTCACCGCGGGCCCGATCGCCTCGCGCCACCAGCCGGGCGATCTCGGCAGCGGCGTCGATGGACCGGAGGCCGGCGACCACGGCACCAACCGCCGAGAGACCCAGCGCGAGCATCACGACCATGGCGCACAGCGCGATGGCCGTCTCGACGGTGACCGACCCCCGCTCATGACCGAACCGAGAGGGCACGGTCGATCAGACCCTCGATGGCGGCACGCACGGCGTCGCTGGTCACGATCAGATACAGCGTGCCCGCGAGAGCCGCGAGCGTGAGCATCACCAACACGAGCTCGATACTCACCGACCCCTCGTCGGAAGCGAGCAGCACACGGATCCGGCGCAACAGGCCTCTCATTCCCACTCCTTGTCACCAGCTGACGAGCACTCGATCGGCCAGTCCCACCAGCACGGGCACCACGCCCAGGCAGAGAAAGGCCGGCAGGAAACACAGTGCGAGCGGTCCGGCGATCAGCACCCCCGCGCGCTGGGCGCGGGCCTCGGCCGTGTCGGCCGACTCTGCCCGGATGTGCTGGGCCAGCCCGTCCGCGACCTCGGCGAGCGCGGTACCGGAACGGGCGCTCCGGCGAGCACTCCTCGCCAACGCCGCCGTGGCCGGCTCGGCCAGCGCCGGGGCCCAGGCCTGCACCGGGTCCGACCCCAATGCCAGCAGCTCGGCCGTACGACACAACACCTCGGCACATTCCGGTGGTGCGTCAGTGGCCACCGCCCGGATTGCCGTCGGCACGGGGAGCCCCGCTCGCAGGCACGCGGCGAGCAGATCCCACGTGGCCGCCAGACGTAAGGGATCCGGCGGCGGCGGACCGCGCCGCATCGTCCGGCGGCACCAGAGGAACGCCGCCGTCGACACCACCAGCGCGGGCACACCGCCGAACACCATCGCTGCCAGCGCCCCGCTGACGAGCCCGATCAATGCCGGCAGCCACTCGGGCGGTATCCGCCGGCCGCGGCGCGTGACCGTCGCCGGCGGGCCGAACACCATGGCCAGCCGAACGCGAGCAGTGATCGGTCCGGGGAGCACCAGCAGCGCAAGAGAAAGAAGGAGAGCCGACGCCGCGTACCCGAGCATGGGCGTGGTCATGGCATCACCACGTGGTCGGTCAGCTTGGCGCTCCACACCACGCCGGCACAGATGAGCAGCGCACCGATGACGAGCAGCACCTGTCCGACGGCTGTGTCGGCGAGGACGTGCAGCGGCCGGGCGTCGACCGCCTCACCGAGCAGCACGCCGAGTTCAGGCAACGCGGCCAGCACCGCCGCACTAGCTCGTGGACCGGCCATTCGGGCGTGGACCTGGCGACCGAACTGCAATCGCTGATCCAGATCCCGGCGCACGGAATCGAGCACCTCGGCCAGCGGCAGCCCGTGCCGGGTGGCCAGCCGCCAGGCTCGGCCCACCTGGCTGAGCACGCCGGCCAGCGACGGCTCAGCCGAGGCGCTACGGACCAACGCCCGATCCACATCGCCGCCCAGTCGTGCGGTGTTGGCCACCGTGCTCATTGCCTTGGCCGCCAGCGGATCGGCGTCAATGGCAGCCCGCTCGGCCGCAGTCGCGGGGTGGGCCCCGACGCGCAGCTCCGCGACCATGGCCCCGAGCGCGCCGACCATGCCCTCCGCGGCTTGAGTCCGCTGCCGAAGGCCTCGGCGTGAATGCCAACGACGCCAACAAGTCGTGCACAGAACCGCGTTGGCCACCGCACCTCCCGGCCCCAGCAGGCACCACCCCGACACCGCACCGACCACCGCGAGCACGCCGGTGGTCGGCCGTGGCAAGCGCCATCGCCGCCGGGCCGGCCGCGCCGCCGGCATCAGGGCCCGCAGCCGACGCGGCGCATGCCGTACCGGCCAGACCAGAACGGCCGCAGCCAGCAGCGCGACGGAGATGCTCAGCATGGGAAGCCTCGGTCGGTGAGGAGGGTGGCGAGGAGGGGCCAGGCCTCGGCGGGGTGGCCGGCGCGCCAAGCGGGGCGAACTACGACGTCGGAGGCGTCGCGGGTGAGGACGCCGATCTCAACGAGGCGGCGGATGCCGCCGGCGGAGCGTTTGAGGTGGAGGACGACGTGGATGGCGGCGGCTAGCTGGCTGTGGAGGGCGGAGCGAGGGATGCCGCCAAGGGAAGCGAGGGCCTCCATACGGGCGGGAACCTCAGCGGCGGAATTGGCGTGGAGCGTGCAGGCGCCGCCGTCGTGACCGGTGTTGAGGGCGGCGAGCAGCTCGCAGACCTCGGCACCTCGAACCTCGCCGACGACTATGCGGTCGGGGCGCATGCGGAGGGCCTGGCGCACCAGTTCACGGGAGGTGACCTCGCCGGCGCCCTCGACGTTGGGCGGACGGGAAACGAGACGGATGACCTGGGGGTGATCGGGATGGAGCTCGCCGGCGTCCTCGATGCAGATGACGCGTTCGCAGGCGGGCACCCGGCCCAGCAGGGCGGCTAGCAGGGTTGTCTTGCCCGAGCCGGTGGCGCCGATGATCAGGAAGGCCAGGCGGGCACGAAGGATGCGGACCAACAACTCCTCGGTGCCTTCGTCGAAGGTGCCCAACTCGCGCAGTGCGGCGAGGTCGTGGCCGGCGGGGCGTAGGACGCGCAGCGACAGGCTGGTGCCGTCGGCGGCGATGGGCGGAAGCATTGCGTGCAGACGAATTCCCTCGGGCAACCAGGCATCGACGAAGGGCTGGGCGTCGTCGAGTCGTCGACCGGCGACGAGGGCCAGACGCTGAGCCAGCTGTCGCACGGCGTCGTCGTCGCGAAACGTGATCGGGGTGAGGCGAACGCCGTCGGGACCGTCGATCCACACCCGGTCCGGCCCGGTGACGAGCACGTCGCTCACGCCGGGATCGCGCAGCAGAGGCGCGAGCGGCCCGGTGCCGGAGAACTCCTGCCGCAGCTCGCGAACGGCACCAAGGGTGTCCAGATCACTGGCCACGCCACCGGTTTCGGCTCGGAAGGCGTCGGCCATCTCGGCATCGGTGACGCCGCTGCCGATGGTGGCGAGGCGTTCTCGCACGCGGTCCACGAGGTCACGCCGCATCGGGCACCCCGCACAGGACCTCGACGGCCAGATCAGCGGCGTCGGCCAGCGGTCCGCGTGGCCGGGCCGGCGGCCGACCGGCCTCGAGCGACATGGCCAGGCCGGGCTCGGCCAGCATGCCGGTCAGCAGGTTCAGGCCGACGGTGCTGGCGACCTCGTCGGCCCGCAGTCCGCCGGGCGCCGGCCCACGCACCACGAGCTGGGCCTCCCGCCCTTCCTCGATGAACCGCTCGACCAGGCGACGCGCGGCGGCGCAGGCCCGCAGCTCGGCCGGCATCACCACGACGATCAGGTCGGCCCGGTCGAGCACGACGCCGGACGGCTCGGTCTGATGGCGCGGCAGATCGCAGACGACGAGTTCGCCGCTGCGCTTGGCCGAGCTGACCACCGTGGCCACGGCTTGCGGATCGAGATCGACGTTGCCGCGGTCGCAGGACAGGATGGTCAACCGGGACTGGCCGCGTTGGCTGCCGGGCAACGCGGTGTGCAGCGAGGAGGCGGCGACCCGGCCGGCGCTGAGCTTCAGTTCGGGCCAGCGCAATCCATCCATCCGCTCGGCCCCGAGCACGAGATCGAGCCCGCCGGCCATCGGGTCGCAGTCGACGAGCAGCACCCGGCGACCTCGTCGCAACGCGGCATAGCCGACCGCGGCGGCGAACACGGAAGCGCCGGCACCGCCGCGACCGCCGATCACGGCCATGATCCGTCCGGTGTCCTTGGTCGGGCCCTCGACGGCATCGGCGATCGCCCCGGCCAGCCAGTCTTCGCCGTCCGGCAGGCCGACCACGCGTTCCGCACCGACGGCGACGCCGTGCTCGAACAACCGTGGCGGCGGCGGACCGGCGGACAGCACCACCACGCCTGGTCGCCGGGGCAGGCCGACCTCGCCGCATTGCTGCGCCGCCTGTTCGTCCAGCAACACCATCGGCGCGTGCGCCCAGCCGGCCCGGATGGCGGCCACGTCGGCCACGCGTTCCACGTCGCAGCCGGCGGCCGCGGCGACTTTGAGCAGGTCGTCGAGCAGGTCGTCGTTGTCGACCAGGGCCAGCGGCCGTGCTCGGTCCACGTTCTCCCCCGTCCTCGTCCTGCGGCACGGACGTGCGCCGCGGGACCAGACTCGCCCGGCCGGCGGCGGCCGCGGGGCGGGTGGAGATCCACATGTGGACAACTCGGGGGCTGTGGACAACTCGGCCGATGTTGATCTCTGGCGCGGAAAGTTGTCAGACCCGGCGGCCATACTGGAGCCGGGCGATACCCGGGCTCCTGGCTATAGATATGGGACGACCCCCGTCAGGGGGGAGGGACGGGGGCCGTCTAGGTTCAGTCCCGGGGGGTTGGACTGAACACGTCCGGATCTGTGGCCGGACCTCCCTACTGTATCCCCCCGAAGGCCTCTCGCGCTTCCCATCCCGGCAACAGACACGCCATATTTTCGTGACGACACCTATGCTGGCGCCGTGGATCCCAGCACCGGCGCTCGTGTGGCGGCCTTTTTCGACCTGGACAAGACCGTCATCGCGAAGTCGAGCCTGCTGGCCTTCAGCCGGCCCTTCTTCCAGGAGGGTCTGATCAACCGTCGAGCGGTGCTCAAGAGCGCGTATGCCCAGTTCGTGTTCATGCAGTCGGGCGCGGACGCGGACCAGATCGAGCGGATGCGCCAACACATCACGGCGCTGTGCGCGGGCTGGGATGTGGGCCAGGTGCGGGCCATCGTCGAGGAGACACTGCACGACATCGTGGACCCGCTGGTCTACAAGGAAGCCACCCAGTTGATCGCCGACCACCGTGCCGCAGGTCACGACGTGGTGGTGGTCTCAGCCTCCGGCCAGGAGATCGTCGCGCCGATCGCGGACATGCTCGGCGCCACGCAGAGCCTGGCCACCCGCATGGTGGTCGCGGACGGCCGCTACACCGGCGAGGTCGACTTCTACTGCTACGCCGACAACAAGGCCGTGGCGATCAAGCAGCTGGCCGCGACCAACGGCTACGACCTGGCCCAGTGCCACGCCTACTCCGACTCCGCGACCGACGAGCCGATGCTGGCCGTGGTCGGTCACCCGACCGCGGTGAACCCGGACCGGGCGCTGCGCAAGGTCGCCGCCCAGCAGGGCTGGCCGGTGTTGACCTTCTCCGACCCGGTGTCGCTGCGGGCCCGTATCCCGACGCCGTCCGGCACCGCCGTCGCGGTCACCGCGGTGAGCCTGGGCGCGGTCGCGGCCGCCGGCGTGGCCTGGTACGGCATTCGCCGCCGCCGTCGGGCCTGAACTCCACCCGAAGAGGGCATCGGCGCAGGTCATGATCTGTGCGGTCGTCCTGATCGGTCACGCTGCGCCACTTGACCGGTGCACCCGACCGTGCCCTTGATGTGGCCGCCGTCACCCACTACAAAGGAGATGCGGACATCGAGTCGGCCAGGGACGGAGCGGAGGAGAAGCCCCGTCCACCCCGGAAGATCTCCGTGCGCGAACGTCGGGCACCCACGCACAGCACGCCGCGGGAGGCATGTCGTCTGGGGGCTGCGTACCGGGACGCCGGACGCCGAGCACCCCACCTATACGACACTAGTTGCACGCTTGGTAACCCGATCAGTTCGCGCTGAAGACGAGCGACTCCCCAGCCTCATCGAGGCTGGGGAGTCGCTGTGTCCGGAGCACAAAAGCCGGGCGAAAAAACACTGGGCCGATCCAGCGAGGATCGTTGACCGGCCGACCGTGACGTCAGTAACTTGCCGATTGATCAGCATAGTCGGTGAGAAGGTCACGGGAGGACGCCGTGCGCAGGACACTCGTCGCCTTACTGGCAGGCTTGGCCGCCATGGCCACCGCAGCCCCGGGCGCCGCCGATGCCCAACCCGACCAGGTCAGCGCCACGCTGCACGGTATGACCCTGGCCGAGAAGGTCGGCCAGCTGTTCATGACGTATGGCTACGGCCCCACCGCCGACACAGTGGATGCCCGCAACCAGACGGAGTTCGGCGTCGACACGCCCGCCCAACTGGTGCAGAAGTACCACCTGGGCGGCGTCATCTACTTCGCGTGGTCGGACAACGTGCAGAACCCGACCCAGATCGTCGGGCTGTCCAACGGCCTGCAGAAAGCGGCGATCTCCTCCGGCGCGCATATCCCGCTGCTGATCTCCACCGACCAGGAAGAAGGCCTGGTCACGAGGATCGGCGCGCCGGCGACGACTTTCCCCGGCAGCATGGCGCTCGGCGCCAGCCGCAGCACGGCCAACGCCGAGGAGGCGGCCGCCATCACCGGCCGTGAGCTGCGGGCCATGGGCATCAACATGAACAACGCGCCGGATTCCGACGTGAACGTGAACCCGGCCAACCCGGTGATCGGCGTGCGGTCCTTCGGCTCGGACCCGACCCTGGTGTCGAACATGGTGTCCGCGCAGATCAAGGGCTACCAGCAGAGCGTCGCCACGACCGCCAAGCACTTCCCCGGACACGGCGACGCGGCCACCGACAGCCACACCGGCCTGCCGGTCATCGACCACGACAAGGCCACCTGGGAGCAGATCGACGCGCCGCCGTTCCGCGCCGCCATCAAGGCCGGCACGGACGTGATCATGAGTGCGCACATCGTGTTCCCGAAGATCGACCCGTCCGGCGACCCGTCGACGCTGTCGCCGACCGTGCTCACCGGCATGCTGCGCAACGAGCTCGGCTACCGCGGCATGGTCATCACCGACTCGCTGCAGATGGCCGGCGTCCGCCAGAAGTACACCGACGCCGAGATCCCGGTGAAGGCGTTGCAGGCCGGCGCGGACATGCTGCTCATGCCGCAGAACGTCGGCACGGCTGTCAATGCGGTGATCAACGCGGTCAAGACCGGGCAGCTTTCGGAGCAGCGGATCGACCAGAGCGTCACCCGGATCCTGGCCGTGAAACTGCGACGGGGCGTGCTGTTCAACCCGCACACCGACGTCAACGCCGTGGCCAAGAAGGTCGGCACGGCCACGAATCTGGCCACCGCGCAGCGCATCACCGACTCGACGATCACCGTGCTGAGCAATGACGGCACCTTGCCGCTGAAGGCGAAGTCCGTGCTGGTCACCGGTTGGGGTGTGACGACGACCCAGACGTTGGCCGATGCCCTGACCGCGCAAGGCATTCCGGCCAGCAAGACGGCGACCGACTACGACGCGATCGTGGTGACGACCAAGGGCGCCGCGACGGATCCGGCGCAACAGCAACAGGTTCGCGATCTGGTCGCGACCGGCAAGCCGGTGATCGCCGTCGGCGTAGGCAATCCGTACGACCCGGGGGCGATTCCCGAGGCCCACACGTGGATCGACACCTACTCGTACACCGCGGTGTCGATGCGCTCGCTGGCCCGGGTGATCGCCGGGGCGGTCGCGCCGCAGGGCAAGCTGCCCGTGGACATCCCGAACTCGTACTCCTTCGGCACGGGACTGACCTGGTGAGCCTGTCCCGCCGGGGTTTCCTCGCCGCGTCGGCGGTGACCGCGGCCGCGCCGGCAGTACCGGTAGTGCCGGCGCAGTCGGAGCAGAAACGCCGCAACGGCGCGGACATTCTCGCCGCCGAGGGCTACAAGCGGTTGCGCGACCGCAAGGTCGGCGTACTCACGAACCCGACCGGCGTGCTGGCCGACCTCACGCATCTGGTCGACGACATGGTGGCCAATCAGGTCCGCCCGGTCGCCGTCTTCGGCCCCGAGCACGGCTTCCGCGGCACCGCGCAGGCCGGCGGATCCGAGGGTGACTACACGGATCCGCGGACCGGGATTCCGGTCTACGACGCGTACAACGTCACCGTCGACAAGCTGGCGGCGATGTACCGCAAGGCCGGCGTGGACACGGTGGTGTTCGACATCGCCAACGTCGGCGCGCGGTTCTACACCTACACGTGGACGATGTTCATCGCCATG
>DATJJB010000557.1:0-14302 GCA_035492655.1 Kutzneria sp.
CCGTGAGGATGTCGTCGCCGTCGCCGACCGCGCGCCGCCGACCTGGCCGTCGGCGATCGAAACCACGTGCTGGGCAGTCATGTCCTCGACCGTACCGAGCAATCGGAACGAGACCGTCCACAGCGGACCGCTCGGGCGCCGAAAGCGGGACGACCGCCCGATCTCACAGCGTCTTCGCGTGCGGGTCCCAGTCCTCGGGCAGGGCCGGCGGAACCTCGACGGTGCTGGCCACCTCGACGGAGTGCCCGAGCGTGATCGACTCCTCGGCGGCGAGCAGGGCGTCGAGGACGTGATAGGCCAGCTCGCCCGAGGCCCGTTCCGGCACGCCGGCCCGGACGGCGCGGGCCAGCTCGAGCGCGCCGGTGCCGCGTTCGGCCGAATGGCCTTGCGCGGCAAGCTCTTGCGGCTCGTCACCGAGATACAGCGTGGTGCTGCCGGCGAACTTGTTGGGATCGGGCAACACCGCCGTGCCGGCGCTGCCGGTGATCTCCAGCTGGCCGCGGCGGACCAGCTTGGAGTCGAAGCTGAAGACGGCCTGGGCCGAGCCGCCGCGTTCGAACTCGAGCAGCGTGGTCACGTTGGTCGGCACGTCGACCGGGAACTCCGTGCCCGCCTTGGGACCGCTGGCGATGACCCGGCGGTCGCGGAACCGGGTGCCGGCCGCGGTGACCCGGCTGATCGGGCCGAAGACGTTGATCAACGTGGTCAGGTAGTACGGCCCCATGTCCAGCAGCGGGCCGGCGCCGGGCTGGTAGAGGAACTCCGGCGAGGGATGCCAGATCTCCGGCCCCGGCACCTGGAACAGGGCCAGCGCCGACAACGGCGTGCCGATCAGGCCGGCATCGACGGCCCGGCGGGCGGTCTGGAGGCCGGCACCGAGCACCGTGTCCGGCGCGCTGGCGACCCGCAGACCGCGTTCGCGGGCCCGGTCCAGGAGCTTGCGGCCGGTCTGGCGGTCCATCGCCAGCGGCTTCTCGGCCCACACGTGCTTGCCGGACTCCAACGCCGCCAGGCCGACATCGACGTGCGCGGTGGGCACCGTCAGGTTGACGACCAGCTCGATCTCGGGGTCGGCCAGCAGTTCGGTGACCGTGCCGGCACGGGGGACGTCGAACTTGGTGGCCTGGGCGGCCGCGCGGGCCGTGTCGATGTCGGCGACGAACAGCACCCGCAGATCGGGGAAGCTGGTGAGGTTGGTCAGGTAGGTGTCGCTGATGACGCCGGCGCCGATCAGGCCGACGCCCATCGGGCCCGTCACGGCTCCAGCCCGAGCACGAAGGCGCGGCTGGCCGTGATGCCCTCGTAGATGTCGCCGTCGTACTGGTCGAACTCGACGACCCTGATCGCCTGCGGCGCGGCGGTCAGCACCTCCGCCACCGGCACCTGCCCCTGCCCCGCCGGCACCTGGCCGGTCGCGTCGGTGTTCAGGCCGCCGTCCTTCACGTGGATCGCCCGCACCCGGTCGCCCAGCCGTTGCAACAGAGCCGGCGCGTTCTCCCCACCGGCCGTCGCCCAGTACGTGTCGACCTCCAGCACCAGCGCCGGGTCCAGCTGGTCCGCGAACACCTCGAACGCACTGCGTCCGTCGATCCGGGATGCCAGCTCCCACCAGTGGTTGTGGTAGCCGACGCGGACGCCGTGCTCGCCGGCCAGCTTCGCCGCCGCGTTCAACGCGTCGGCCGTCTTCGCGATGTCTTCCGGCGTCTGCCAGTGCTCGGCTCGCACCATCGGGTCGATCACCACGTCGATGCCCAGCTCGCCGGCCGCCGCGAAGACCGCCGCCTGGTCCGCCCCGATCAGCCGGGCGTGCGCCGTCGGCGCCGACAGGCCGTTCTCCGGAAGACCCTTACGCAGCGTCTCGACGTTCTCCAGCACCCCGTACGGCTCCACGTTGGTGAAACCGATCTGCGCCAGCCGCTCCAGCACCGCCGCCGGGTTCTCGGCGAACTTGTCCCGGACCGAGTACAGCTGCACGGAAAGCTCGCCCATCCCCAGCTCCTTCGCGTCGATGACCGTGCTTCGATTTCTACCAGGTGGTAGAAATCTGCGCCAGAGGGCAGCCCGCGCCGAAACCCTGCCGTCCGTCGTGCCGGCCGTACGGGCCGTGATCAGGTCTTTTGGCGAAGCGATTCGACGGCGGCGCGTGCTGTCACTGCCACCGCCCGGCAGGAACGACTCCGCCCCGTCGAGCGACCGCTCGACGGGGCAGCGGGAATCGGGATCCGGAGTCAGCGATGCAGCGACGTGAGCAGCACGTACTGCGCGTAGCGGACGGCCGTGTCCAGAACGAGCCGGATCGGTCGACCGTCGAACGGCGAGATCCGCCCCCAGCCCTCCATCGGGGTGTTGTCGTGCGTCCCCTCCGGCTGCCGCACCAAGTTGTTGAAGGCCGCGCTCAACGGGTCCCAGCTGTTCTCCTGGTCGGCGTACTCCTGCGGCAGATACAGCGGGTCTTGGGGATTGGGGCCCAGCCTCAGCGCGATCTCGTCCCGCAGCGGCCGGAAACGAGCGGCTTCCGAGATGAACTGGGTCATCATCAGCACCCCTCGAGCCATGCCACGGGGATCGTTGGCGTTGTACAGGGCCCAGACCGCTCCGTTGATGGTGCCCCGGTCGATCCGCAGGCCTGCGCGCGCCTGGCCCGCCGCGCGCTCGAGGTCCGTGTAGTTCTCCCCGAACCCGGTCTGCCATTCCCTGTCGGCGGAGACCCACGAGGGACCCGCATTGTCGCGATTACCCAGATAGTTGTACCAGCCTCGGGGGGTCCACCAGCCGACGATGTACAGGTCCGAGCGTCGCACCTGAAGACGGACGTAGCCGGGATTGCTGTCCATGTGGACATCGACCTGGAAGAAGTCGGCCGTGCACGAGCACGCGCGGCTGTTGGACGGCCAGTTACCGGTGTGGCCCACGTCGAACTGCGGGCCGCCGGACCCCGGCACCCCGTTGTACTGGCCATCGTTGACCCGGTTGCGGATGTCGTTGATGAAGTTGACGTAGGTCGAGCCGTCGTCGTTCCCCAGGTGGAAGGTGGGGTTGCCGTCCTCGGCGTGCGCGCTCGGCAGCGCGCCGAGCGGACCGAGAACGCCGGCCACCGCCGCGAGTGCCAGCGCGATCGCGGCCAACGCGATGGCGACGGGACGACGGCGACGGCCGCCGCGCCGTCCTGCGCCCGCGTCCTCACGGTGTGCCGGTATCTGTTCGGAAACGTCCATGACTGCGGTGGTCGGCATGCCGGTGACCTCGTATTGTTCGGAGTGTTGTGCACCAGACGTGGTCGGCCTGTGCCAGAGCGCGCGGTCACCTGCCGTCGGTGGCCGCGACGGCGGGCTTTGTCTCTGGAAGCGTCCGGGACTGGCGCTTGTGGACGGCATTGACGATGCGGGTCCGCGGTGCGCCGAAACAATGGGGGACGTATTGAGTGGGTAGTCGGCGCAATAAGATGGGTATGGCCGATGACGCCGGATCGACCAGCGACTCGCCGGCCACTGCGCGTGACCGACCGGGGCAGGGTGTCCGCAAAGGACGGTGATGGGGTGGCAGGCCAGCAGGACTCCCCGGGGCTCGGCCGGGGCTTCGCGTTCGTCGGCCGCCACCGTGAACTCGACCTGCTGCTGGCCGCCGTCCGGAAGCCACCGGCCGTGGTGATGGTCGAGGGCGACGCCGGCATGGGCAAGTCCCGGCTGGTGCGCGAGGCCACCACGATCCTGAGCTCGCAGGGCTGGCGGGTGGTGACCGGCTTCTGCCACCCGCTGCGTGAGCCCCTGCCGTACGGGCCGGTGGTGGACGCGCTCGGCAAGATCGGCCCATGGCTGCCGGACACGGGGTTGCCGCCGACGGCCGGCGCGCTGGCTCCGCTGCTGCCGGACCTGGCCGACCGCCTGCCGCCCGCGCCGGCGACACCGGCGGGGCCGGGCGCGGAGCGCCACCAACTGGTCCAGGCCGTGCGCTCGGTGCTGGCCTCGGTCGGCCGGGTGGTGCTGGTCGTCGAGGATGCGCACTGGATCGACGACGCCACCCGCGAGCTGCTCCTGATGCTCGCCCGCGACCTGCCCGACCAGTTCGCGGTGGTGCTCACCTACCGGGCCGAGGACCTGTCCCCCGGGTCCGTCGTCCTGGGGTCGGCCTACCGTCCGCCGCCCGGCGCCAGCGGCACGATGATCCGGCTGTCGCCGCTGACCGAGGCCGACGTGGCCGACCTGGCCGCCGCGGCGCTCGGCGCCCAGGCCACGCCCGAGCTGTGCGCGCTGCTGCATTGCCGCAGCGAGGGCCTGCCGCTGGTCGCCGAGGAAGACCTGATCACGCTGCGGGACCAGGCACGCCGCGACGTCCGGGAGCTGGCGCGGGCCGAGGTGCCCAACGGCCTGCGGGAAGCGGTCACCGAGCGGCTGACCTCGCTGTCACCGGCCGGGGCGGCGGTCGTGGACGCGGCGGCCGTGCTGGCCGTGCCGGCCACCGAGGCGCTGCTCGCCGAGGTCGCGGGCCTGGACGGCGAGGAGGCCGCGGACGGGCTGATCGACGCGCTGCGGGCGGCGGTGCTGCGCGAGACCGACAGCGGCCGGTACGCCTTCCGGCACGTGCTGGCCCAACAGGTCGCCCACCGACACATCCCCGGGCCGCGCCGGACCCGCTTGCACCAGCGGGCCATCGACCAGCTCCAGGCCCAGGACCCGGTGCCGCTGGTGCAGATCGCCCACCACACGCTGGCCACCGGCGACCACCAAGGCTGGCTCGACCGCATCGAGCAGGCCGCCGACCAAGCCGTCGCGCTCGGCGACGCCGGCACCGCGGCCACGCTGCTGCACCAGATCCTGGACCGGTCCGATGTGGACGGTGAGCGGCGGTCCCGAACGGCACTGGCGCTGGCCCGGATCGCCAACTCGGGGGTGGACTACACCGCGACCGCCTGCGCGCTGCGCGCCGTGCTGGCCGATCCGCTGCTGCCGGTGGCGACCAGTGGCGAGATCCGGCTGGGACTCGGCCTGATCATGCTCAACCTTGGCGGCGACTCGGCCGGCTTCGGCGAGCTCGAACGCGCCGTCGATGAGCTGGCCACCCTCCCGGACAGGGCGGCGCGGGCGATGATCGCGCTGGCCCTGAACGAGCAGGACGGTGCCGCCGCGCACGCCTGGCACTGGCTCGGCCGGGCTGAGCAGGCCGTCCGGGACAGCACGAACGAGTCCGTCCAGGCGGCGGTCCAGGCCACCCGGCTGCTGCTGATGGCGCGGGCGGGCGATGCCGCCGTCTGGCCACTGGTGGACCAGCTGCGGCGCCAGGACGGAAGCCGGGCGATGCTGGGGCAGACCTGTTACGCGCTCTACAACATCGGCGAGACGGCCATCCAACTCGGCCATGACCGACGGGCCCGTACGCTGCTGCTGGCCAGCCAGGAACTGGCCGAACGCACCGACCGTCGGCCGTTCGACTGCCTGAACCGCGTCGAGCTGCTGCGCATCGAGTGGCTGGCCGGCCGCTGGGCCGGCCTTGAGGACGAGTACGCCACCCTCGAGCGGGCCTATCCCGATGTCAAGCAGGTCGGTGTCGACCGGGCGTTGTGCCAGGGACACCTTGCCCTGGCCCAGGGGCGGCAATCCGAAGCCCTGGCGTACTTCACGGCCGCCGCGGCGCACAGCGGCAACACGAGCGAGGCGGTCGTGAGCCGGGGAATCGCCGCCGGCCGCGCCGCCGTGCGACTCGCCCAGAACGAGCCGCAGGCCGCCTGGGCGGTCGCCGAACCGGCCCTGTCGACGTTGAGCGGGCCCAGCGACTGGACACGAACCACGGGCCTGTTCCCGGTCGCGGTCGAGGCCGCGCTGGCCACCGGGCACCGCGCGGCCGCCGAAGAGCTCGTGGCCGACGCCGAGCGTGGCGTGCGGGACCGGGACGCGCCGGCCGCCATGGCCGAGCTGGCGCTGGCCCGGGGCCTGCTGCTGCGCGCCACCGAGCCGGTGCGGGCGGCCGAGTGCTTCGCCGAGGCGCAGCGGAAGTGGCAGGACATCGGCCGCCCCTACGAGGTGGCCAAGGCCACCGAACGCCGCGGCGACGCCCTGACCTCCTCGTGTCCCGAAGACGCGGCGTCACACCTGGCCGACGCGGTGCGCGGCTTCACCGAGCTCGGCGCGACCGGTGACGCCGCGCGCTGCCGACAACGCCTGCGCGAACTCGGTGTCGAGGCGTTGCCGCGACCGGGCCGCCGCGGCTACGGATGCGAGCTCTCGCCGCGTGAACTGGAGGTCGCCGAGCTGCTGGCCGGCGGCGCCACCAACCAGGACATCGCCCAGACCCTGTTCCTGTCACCACGCACCGTCGAGAAGCACGTGGCCCGCGTCCTGGCGAAACTGGGCACCGACCGCAAGGACCTCGGGTGGCGGCTCAGGACAGGCCAAGGGTGACGGCCTCGTCGATGGACAGGCGCGAGCCTGCGGCGAAGGCCAGCTCGTAGCCACGGTCGCCGAGGCCCTGGCGGGCGAGGTGTTCGCACTGCTCGTGCGGGGCGGCGAAGTTCTGGGAGCCGAACAGGGGAACGCCGACGCGGGGCCAGATGGCGGCGACGGCGCCGAGGAGGCGGGCGGCGCGGGCGGCGTCGCCGGACATGGCGGCGAGGAGGGCGAGCAGCTCGACGGACAGGGCGATGCCCAAGAGGTCGTTGAAAGTCTGCTTGATGGCGAGACAACGCTTGGCATGGGCCACGGCCTGGCCCGAAGCGCCCTGGAGACAGGCGGCGAAGCCGAGGACGTAATGGGCGTAAGCCAGCGCCCACTGCTCGCCGTGCTGCTCGGCAACGGCATGGGCCTCCTGGGCCAGGGTGACGGTGGACGGCAGGTCGCCGGCGAAAGCGACGGTCATGGCCAGGCCGACCTTGGTCATGATGACGTTGCTGTCGAGCTGACCCAAGCCGGTGAGCAGCCGGTTGGCCTCGGCGAACAAGGCGGTGGCGGCGACGAGGTCATCGTTGAAGATGGCGGCGGCGCCACGGACGTACGTCGAATGGGCAAGGGCGACAAGGTCGTCGGACTGGGCGCGGCACTCGTCGAGCATGCCGATGGCGGCGGCGGTATCGCCCTGCAGAGTGGCGACATAGCCGTTGACCCACAACGCCTTGTGCCGAGCAGGGCCGCGAAACGGTAATCGCAGCAGGGCATCCAGCCAGCGACGACCCTCGGCGAAGACGCCGCAGCCGATCCAGTAGAACCACAAGGTGCCGGCGAGACGCAGGCCGGCGTCGGGATCGGCGGCCAGGCCGAACTCGAGAGCCGACCGGATGTTGGCGCGGTCCGCGTGGATACGGGCGAAGACGGAAGCCTGCGAGGGGCCGAACCAGGCGCGTTCGCCCCACGAGGCCAGCCGCTGACACCACGCCAAATGCCTACGCCGCAGGGGTTCGGTGCGGCCGTCAGCCAAGAGCTGCTCGGCCCCGAACTGGCGAAGGGTCTCCAAAAGGCGGTAGCGGACGACGCCGCCGACGGCCTGGGAGGACAGCACGGACTTGTCGACGAGACGGGCGACCGAGGACAGGACGTCCTCGCCGCCGCAGACCTCCTCGACGGCCTCCAGGTCGAAACTGCCGGCGAAGACCGAAAGCTGGCTCCACAGCAGACGTTCGGCCGGCGTGCAGAGCTCGAAACTCCACTCGACGGCGGCCCGAATGGTCTGGTGACGGGCCATCACGCCACGGCGGGCCCCGCTCAACACCGAGAAACGATCGTCCAGACGGGACAGCAGCTGGGCCGGCGACAGGGTCCGCAGAACCAGGGTCGCCAGCTCGATGGCCAGCGGAATGCCGTCCAACCGCCGACAGACGTGCTCCACGACGCGGACGTTGTCGGCGGTCACCTCGAAGTCCAGCACCACGTCCCGCGCGCGCTCGGCGAACAACCGCATGGCGGAGTGCTCGACGGGCATCGGGGGCACGATCAGCACCTGCTCGCCCTCGACGCCCAGCGGCTGACGGCTCGTCACCAACATCAACAACCGCGGACAGCCGCGCAGCAGGGCCGTGACGAAATCGGCGCACGCCTCCAGCAGGTGCTCGCAGTTGTCCAGCACCACCAACACATCCTGGTCCCGCAGGACGTCGACCAGCACGTCCAACGGGGACCGACCGGACTGGTCGCGGACGCCGAGCGCCTCGGCGACGGCATGCGGCACCAAGGCCCGGTCGTGCAGGCCGGCGAGCTCCACCAGGCGCACTCCGCCCTGCACGGAGGCGGAGAGCTGGCCGGCGCAGCGCAACGCCAACCGGCTCTTGCCCACGCCGCCGGTGCCGACGAGGGTGACCAGCCGCCCACCGGCGAACATGCCGCCGAGCTTGGCCAACTCCTCCTCGCGGCCGACGAAACTCGTCAGCTCGGCCGGCAGACCGACGCCCAGGGTCTGCACCGACACCGGCGGCTCCTGCACGGGCTCCTCGGCCAGAATGGCGCTTTCAAGCCGCCGCAACCGGGTCCCGGGCTCCACCCCCAACTGCTCGACCAGAGTCGACCTGGCCCGACGGAACGCGGCCAGCGCCTCGGCCTGCCGCCCCGACCGGTACAGGGCCAGCATCAGCTGCTCCCACAGACGTTCCCGGAACGGATGCGCGACGACCAGGCCGGCCAGCTCGCCGAGGACCTCGCCGTGCCGGCCCAGCGCCAGCTCGGCCGCGATCAGGTCCTCCTGGGCGTCCAACCGGGCATCACTGAGGCGGGCGGCCTCCTGCCGAACCCAGTGGCCCTGCCGGCAGTCCCCCAACGGGTCCCCACGCCACAACGCCAGCGCGGCCTGAAGCTGGTCGGCGGCGGCACGGTGATCACCGGCCGACAACGCCTGATGCCCGCGCCGGGCCAACGACTCGAAGCGCACGACGTCGACCGAGAACGGCGGAATCCGCAGCAGGTAACCGGGATCCCGAGTGACGATCATGTTGAGCACGTCGGCCGAGCGCAGGTCGCGGCGCATGTGCGCGACGTGGCTGCGCAGCGTCTTGGGCGCGGTCGGCGGTGCCTGGTCCCACAGCGCGTCGATCAGCGCGGACGAGGCGACGGGCTGGCCGGGGCGCAGCGCGAGCCGGGCCAGCAGGGTTCGGTGCCCCCTGCCCCGCAGCGTCACCGCGCCGTGCGGGCCGGCGATCTCGGTAGGGCCGAGCACTCGGACTCTGATGTCGTCGGACACGAGAGCGGGATCGACCGCGTGCCGACATCACTCCATCGGCCGACCGGGTGTAATCCCGACACGGGTCGGTGATTTAGCCCAGCCGGCCGATGGCCGTGGTCACTCCTTGTCGATCCAGATGGCCGACGACGGGCAGACGTTCACCGCCTGGCGGACGTTGTCCTGCTCCGCCGGCACGGGGTCGACCGTCAGCGGCGCCACCAGTCCGTCGTCGTCCTGGTCGAACACGGCGGGCGCGGCCAGCACGCACTGGCCGGCGCCGACGCACCGCTCCCTGTCCGCGGTGATGTGCATGGTGTTGCCTCTTCCCTCAGAAGTGCACCGGAACCCGGTAGATACCGTAGATGCCGGCGTCGTCCTTGTACGGCAGATCGGCTGCCGGCACGGCCAACGCCAGCGTCGGCACCCGCCGGAACAACGTCTCGAAGACGATCTCGAGTTCCAGCCGGGCCAGGTTCTGCCCGAGGCACTGGTGCACGCCGTAGCCGAAGGCCACGTGGTGCCGCGCGCCGCGGCTGAAGTCCAGCTGCTCCGGGTTCTCGAAGACGTTCTCGTCCCAGTCGGCGGCCAGGCCGGACACGATGACGCCCTCGTCCTTGCGGATGGTCACGCCGCCGAGCTCGATGTCGGCGGTGGCGATGCGGGCGGTCGCGCTCTCCACGATGGTGAAGTAGCGCAGCATCTCCTCGATCGCCGAGGGCAGCAGCGACGAGTCGGCCACCACCTGCGCCTTCTGCTCCGGGTTCTCCAGCAGCGCCACGGTGCCGAGCGAGATCATGTTGGCGGTGGTCTCGTGGCCGGCGATCAGCAGCAGGATGGCGGTGCCGACGATCTCCTCGTGCGACATCACCGGGGTCTCGCGGTTGCGCGCGATGAGCCGGCCGATCACGTCGTCCGTCGGCTCACCCTGTTCCTTGCGGGTGACCAGGTCGTCGAGGAAGTCGTTGAGCGCCTCGGCGGACTCGCGGCGCTCGATGGCGGGGGTGCTGCGGCTGATCAGCTTGCGGGTCCACTCGTGGAAGCCGTGCCGCTGCTCGTAGGGCACGCCGAGCAGCTCGCAGATGACCAGCGACGGCACGGCCAGCGAGAGGTGCTCGACCAGGTCGGCCGGCTGCTCGGCGGCCAGCATGTCGTCGATGCACTGGTCGACGATCTCCTGGATGCGCGGGCGCATCGACGCGATGCGGCGCACGGAGAACTCGCTGATCAGCATCTTGCGGTGGGCGCCGTGCTCGGGCGCGTCCAGGCCGATCATGGACCGGCGGAAGCTGAGCCGGTTGTTGTCCTGGAACGCCTTGCGCTGCTCGGCGGTGAGCGTCAGCGGGAAGTTCGGGTGCTGGCGGTCGGAGCTGACCCGCGGGTCGGCCAGCAGCTGGCGGCTCAGCTCGTGGCCGGTGACCAGCCACGCGATCTGGCCGTCGGGCATCCGGACCCGGCTGACCGGCTCCTGCTGGCGGATCTCCCGGTACTCGGCCGGCGGGTGCATCGGGCACTCGCGGGCCATCGGGAACGAAGGCAGGTCTGTCTCAAGCATCTCGGTCATCGGACGCGCTCCCCAGGTCGTCACAGTTGCCTGTTACAACCAACGTACAGAAGCGGAGGGAAATCGTCCACATATATCGTTACAGCCAGTCGGCGCTCCGTGACCAGGTGAGAAGATTGTCCAGTTCCCCGTCGACCTCGTAGCGCGAGTCGGTGGCCGCGTAGGCCCCGCGGTAGAACAGCAGCGGCTGGCCGTCGCGGCATTCGCCCAGCTCGGTGACCCGCCCGACGACCACGTGATGATCACCGGCGTCGTGCACGTCCTCGACCTTGCAGTCGATCCAGGTCAGCACCCCGTCCAGCACCGGGCAGCCGCTCGGTGACGGCCGCCACCCGGTGCCGCTGAACCGGTCCGCGCCGCGCGTGCCGAACAGCCGCGACACCTCCCGCTGGTCCTCGGCGAGCACGTTCACGCAGAACAGGCCGGTCTCGCGGATCGCCGGCCAGGTGCCGGAACGCTGATCCGGGCAGAACAGCACCAGCGGCGGATCCAGCGACAACGCCGCGAACGACTGGCAGGCGAAGCCCACCGGCACGCCGTCGGCGATGGTCGTGACCACCGTGACACCGGTGCAGAAGTGGCCGAGGACCGAGCGGAAGCGGTCCATCTAACGGCTGCCGACGCCGAAGTCGTGGCCCCACAGGCTGACCGCGGTGCTCTCGCGGGCGATCCAGGTCTCGTCCTCGACCTGCCGACCCTCGGTGCCGAACTCGACGTCGAAGCCGCCGGGGGTCTTCATGTAGAAGCTCAGCATCAGGTCGTTGACGTGCCGGCCGAGGGTCGCCGACATCGGCACCTTGCGGCGGGCCGCCCGGTCCATGGCCAGGCCGACGTCGTCGGCGTTGCCGACCTCGATCATCAGGTGCACGATGCCGCTCGGCGTCGGCATCGGCAGGAACGCCAGGCTGTGGTGGCGCGGGTTGCAGCCGAAGAACCGCAGCCACGCCGGCGGCCCGTCGGCCGGGCGGCCGACCAGCTGCGGGGGCAGCCGCATCGAGTCGCGCAGCTTGAAGCCGAGCACGTCACGGTAGAAGTGCAGGGCCTCCTCGTCGTCACGGGTGCTGAGCACCACGTGGCCGAGGCCCTGCTCGCCGGTCACGAAGGTGTGCCCGTACGGGCTGACGACCCGCCGGTGCTCCAAAGCCGCGCCGTGGAAGACCTCCAGTGTGTTGCCCGACGGGTCGTCGAAGCGGATCAGGCCGTTGACCCGGCGGTCCTTGAGGTCGTCGTCGCTGGCCTTCGCCACGACGACGCCCGCGGTGTCCAGTGCGGCGGCGATCTCGGCCAGCTCGCCCTCGTTGGCCACCTCCCAGCCGGCCTGGGCCAGCCGGTCCCGCTCGCCGGGGAAGATCACCAGCCGGGCCGGGAAGTCGTCCATGCGCAGGTAGAGGGCGTCGGGGTTGGTGCCCTTGCCCTCGATCATGCCCAGCACCTTGAGGCCGTATTCGCGCCACGCGGCCATGTCGGTGGCCTCGATGCGCAGGTAGCCCAGTGACCTGATGCCCATCAGTCCTCGCTCAGGAAGTCGATCGCGAGCCGGTTGAACTCGTCGAACTTCTCCAGCTGCGCCCAGTGTCCGCAGCCGCCGAACACATGCAGCTGCGCGCGGCGGATCAGTTTCAGCGCGATCAGGGCCCCGTCCAGGGGATTGACCCGGTCCTCACGGCCCCAGACGAGCAGAACCCGTTGGCGCAGCCGGTAAGCCTCGCGCCAGAGCAGGCCTTCCTCGAAGGTGTCCGGCCGCGAGAAGGAGGCGCCCATGGCCGCCATGGCCTTCAGCGACTCCGGCTGGCTGGCGTGCTGGAAGCGCTCGTCGACCAGCTCGTCGGTGACCAGTTTCTGGTCGTACACCAGGGTTTTGAGGAACGCCTTGAGCGCTTCCTTGGACGGCGCCAGGCCGAACGCCCCGAGCCGCTTCACGCCCTCGGTCGGATCCGGCGCGAAAACGTTGAGGCCCAGGCCGCCTGGGGCCATCAGCACCAGCCGGCCGGCGCGGTCGGGGTAGCGCAGCGCGAACCGCACCGCGGTGCCGCCGCCGAGCGAATTCCCCAGCAGGTCGGCCTTTTCCACGTCGAGCTCGTCCAGCAACGCCTTCAGGGCGTCGGCGCTGTGGGTGAAGTACTGGCCGTGCTCGGTCGGCTTGTCCGACTGGCCGAAGCCGGGCTGGTCCGGCGCGATCACCCGGAAGTGCTTGGCGAACACCGGGATGTTGCGGCCGAAGTTGCTCCAGGCCGAGGCGCCGGGCCCGCCGCCGTGCAGCAGGACCAGCGGCTTGCCCTCGCCGGCATCGTGGAAGTGCAGCTTGATCGCGGCTTTTTCGGTGTAGCTCATAGCATCGCGTCCTGGACCGGGATGCCGAACTCGCCGTTGCCGAACATGGCCAGCGCGCGCTCGGGGTCGTTGATCGCGTGCACGCGGCCGGCGTGCGCGTCCCTCCAGAAGCGCTGGATCGGTGTGCCGGTGCGCAGCGCGCGGCCGCCGGAGTTCTCGAACAGCAGGTCGATCGCCTCGATCGCCCGGCCGGTGCCGCGGACCTGGTCGCGGCGGATGCGTAGCCGCAGCGGCAACGGGATCCGCTCGCCGCGGTTGGCCAGGTCCATCAGCTCGGTCATGTTGTGCTTGAGCTGCAACCAGGCCGCGTCGATCTCGCCGGCCGCGTGCGCGATGCGCACCTTGGCGAACGGGTCCTCGTTGGACCGTTCTCCCTTGTACGACACGCGAACCCGGGCCGCCATGTGCTGGACGTGGGCGTCGTAGGCGCCGGTGGCCATGCCGATGATCGGCGTGGTGATGGCGTAGGAGAACAACGAGGCGAACGGCAACTTGTACAGCGGCGAGGTGTTCACCTCCTGGCCCGGGCACACGCATCTCGACGTGTCGGCGAAGCTCAGCGCCCGGTGTTTGGGCACGAACACCTTCTCCACGATCACGTCATTGCTGCCGGTGCCGCGCAGACCGACCGTGTCCCACACGTCTTCGATGACGTAGTCCTTGCGCGGCAACAGGAACGTGCAGAAGTCGATCTGCTTGCCGCCCTCGTCGGTCACCACCCCGCCGAGGAACACCCAGGAGGCGTGGTCGCAGCCGGAGGAGAAGCTCCAGCGGCCGGTCAGCTCGTAGCCGCCGTCGACCAGCTTCGCCCGGCCGGTGGGGGCGTAGGAGGAGGAGATGCGGCTGTCCGGGTCGTCGCCCCAGACCTCGCGCTGCGCCTCGTCCGGGAACAGGCCCAGCTGCCAGGGGTGGATGCCCACCACTGAGCTGACCCAGCCGGTCGAGCCGCAGGCACTCGCGATGGCCCTGATCGTCTCGTAGAACGTGATCGGATCGGCCTCGTGCCCGCCGTAGCGGGCCGGCTGCAGCAGCTTGAACACACCGGCCAGCTGCAACGCCTTGATCGACTCGTCCGGCACCCGCCTGCGGTCCTCGGCCTCCTGGGCCCGCTCCCGCAGCGCCGGCAGGACATCACGTACCGCCGCGGTCACCTGCTCGCTCATGGAGCCTAGACTAGAACGTGTTCTCGTTTGTGTCGACCGCTGGCGGTAGCCATCCGGGCCCGCAAAACTATAACCTGTTCCAGTAGTCGCCTCTGGAGGTGTGATGGGTACCGAC
>DATJJB010000558.1:0-3300 GCA_035492655.1 Kutzneria sp.
CGCAAGACGCTGATCCAGACGGTGGAGAAGTTCACCGGCGTCACCATCGACCACTACGCCGAGATCAACCTGTACGGCTTCGACCTGATCAGCCAGGCGCTGGGCGGCGTGCCGGTGTGCCTGAACCACGCGGTCGACGACAGCGAGTACTCCGGCGCGGTGTTCCCGGCCGGCCAGCAGACCCTGTCCGGCGTGCAGGCGTTGCAGTTCGTGCGCCAGCGGCACGGGCTGGACAACGGCGACATCGACCGCGAACGCCGTCAGCAGGCGTTCCTGGCCTCGGCCGTGCACCAGCTGCTGTCCGTCGGCACGCTGACCAGCCCGAGCAAGCTCAACGACATCGTCACCGCCGTGCAGAACTCCATCGTGCTGGACCAGGACTGGGACCTGTTGCAGTTCGCCCAGCAGGTGCAGGGCATCTCCGGCGGCAACATCACCTTCGACACCATCCCGATCGTCAACATCACCTACTGGACGCCGGCCGACGGCGACGCCGTGCAGGTCGATCCCGAGCAGGTGCAGGCGTTCGTGGCGGACAAGTTCGGCGACGGGCCGGCCACGCCGCCGTCGTCCACAACGGACACTCCGCCCTCGTCGCCGACCGGCAAGGCGGCGGCCGACGGCAGCCGCAAGTCGCCGATCATCTCGGACACCACGACCAACCCGCCTTCGATCACGGCTACCGGCGTGACCTGCGTGAACTGAGCTCGACGAACACTTCCAGCAGACCGGCGTCGTCCACCGACCGCGGGTCGACGACGTCCTTGATCGCGGCGCCCTGGAGCAGCCGCTTGACCGGCACCTCCAGCTTCTTGCCGGTCCTGGTGTGCGGAATTCCCGCTACGGCAAGGATGTCGTCCGGCACGTGCCGGGGCGAGGCGTCCCGGCGGATGGCCGTCTTGATGTGGTCCCGCAGCTCGTCGGTGAGTTCGAGGCCGTCGGCCAGTACGACGAACAGCGGCATCCAGTAGCCGCCGTCGGGCTGCTCGGCCCCGATCACCAGCGACTCGGTGATCTCCGGCAGTTGCTCGACCACGGCGTAGATGTCGGCGCTGCCCATCCGGATCCCGTTGCGGTTCAACGTGGAGTCCGATCGCCCGTGCACGATGACGGTGCCCCGGCCGGTGATCGTGATCCAGTCGCCGTGCCGCCACACCCCGGGGTAGACGTCGAAGTAGGCGTCACGGTATCGGCGGTCGCCGGGATCGTCCCAGAAGGACAGTGGCATCGACGGCATCGGTTTCGTGACAACGAGTTCGCCGACCTCGTCGACGACCGGGTTGCCGTCGCCGTCCCAGGCTTCGAGGGCGACGCCGAGGCAGGGCACGGACATCTCGCCGGCCCAGATCGGCGCCGTCGGCACCGCGCCGGCGAAGGCGCTCACCACGTCCGTGCCGCCGCTGGTGGCGGCCAGTGCGATGTGCCCGCCCAGTTCCGTTGCCACCCAACGGTATGCGGCGTCCGGCACGACAGATCCGGTGGCGCCCAACGTGCGCAGCTTGGGCAACGAAGGGTGTACGCCGGCCTTCTCTGACGCCTGAAGGTACGCGGGGCTGGTGCCGAGAACCGTGACGTCCAGCCGGGCGGCCAGCTCCCACAGCGCGCCCGGCGTCGGAAAGCCGGGATTGCCGTCGTGGCAGACGATCGTCGAGCCGACCAGCAGGCCTGCCACCTGGAAGTTCCACATCATCCAGCTCGGCGAGGTGTACCAGAAGAAGGTGTCGTCGGTCGTCAGGTCCAGATGCAGGGACAGCTGTTTGACGTGCTCCAGCACCACACCGCCGTGGCCGTGCACGATGCCTTTGGGCTTGCCGGTGGTGCCGGAGGAGAACAGCACCCACAGCGGGTGGTCGAACGGGACCTTCTCGACGATCAGCTCGTGGTCGCCGGCAACGGACCACGGGATGGTGCCAGGCAACGACAGCCCGAGACGAGGCACCACGATGGTCGCTTCGAGGGACGGGATCTCCTGGCGTAGCAAGGAGATCGCCTCACGGCGGTCCTGCGGCTTGCCGTTGTAGCCGTAGCCGTCGGCGGTGATCAGCACCTTCGGCGACAGCTGCCCGAGCCGGGCCACGGCAGCCGGGGCCGAGTAGTCCTGCCCGCACGAGGCCCACAGTGCCCCGAGACCGGCCGTGGCCAGGAACGCCACCACCGCCTCGGCGATGTTCGGCAGATAGCCGACGACCCGGTCGCCGACACCGACGCCGAGGCCTCGCAGCGTGTGCTGGAGCGCCGCGACCTGACGACGCAGCTCCGCCCAGGTGAGCCGGCGGGTATCCCCGGACTCCGGCTCGTCGATCACCGCGATCCCGGTCCTGACGTGCCGGAACACCTGGTCCACGTAGTTCAGCGTGCTCCCGGTGAACCATCGCGCGCCCGGCATCTCGGCCGACGCCAGCACCTCGTCGTACGGCGTGGCGATGATCGCGAAGTGCTCCCACAGGGAGCCCCAGAACCGCGCCGGCTCGGCCACCGACCACGCGTGCAGCGCCGCGTAGTCGGGCAGCTCCGGGTAACCGTGCGCGGACAGCCACAGCCGGTAGCGTTCGACGTTGCAGCCGTCAGTCTCGCGCGGGTTCCAGACGGGCCCTGTCATAGTGGTGATCAGCGTACTTCTGACAGCAGGGGCCTGGCGATGAGCAACCAATGCACGAATCCGGCACTCGACGCCACCGGTGCGGCTGTCGAGGACGTCCGGCTGCTGGAGGCGCGGGCCGTGCCGCTGGGCGGCGTGCGGGCGATCAAGGTCGACCGCCTGCTGCCGCACCGCACGCTGCCCACCGTCGGCGCCTGGTGCTTCCTGGACCGGTTCGGGCCGCAGCAGGACGACATGATCGTGCTGCCTCACCCGCACACCGGCCTGCAGACCGTCACTTGGCCGTTCGCCGGCGAGATCCGGCACCGCGACAGCCTCGGCAGCGACGTGCTGATCAAGCCCGGGCAGCTCAACCTGATGACCGCGGGCCGGGGCATCTCGCACTCCGAGTTCTCCCTCGGCGACCGGCCGCTGCTCGACGGCCTCCAGCTGTGGCTGGCCCTGCCGGCCGCGGCCGACGCCGTCGCCCCGTCCTTCGAACAGCACGCCGACCTGCCGGTCTTCACCGACCACAGCCTCCGGGCCCGGGTCCTCATCGGCTCCATCGGCGACGTCACGTCGCCGGCCACCACGTACAGCCCGCTGGTCGGGGCCGATTTTTCGGTCGCCCCGGGCGACACCGCGACGGTGCCGCTGCGGACCGACTTCGAACACGCCCTGGTCGTCGTCGAGGGATCGCTAGCGGCGCTAGGTCACGACCT
>DATJJB010000559.1:0-10296 GCA_035492655.1 Kutzneria sp.
GGTGGCTACACTCCGCACATGGACTCCTCCGCCGCAAGCCGCTCCGGGGACGCTTTCGCGTGACCGCCCCACTGCGGGTGCAGCTCCTCGGCCCGGTCCGCGCCTGGCGCGGCGAGCAGGAGGTGGATCTCGGCTCGGCCGGACGGCGCGCGGTGTTCGCGATCCTGGCCCTGGCCGCGGGTCGTGCGGTCACCCGCGAGGAGCTGGTCGACGCGATCTGGGGCGAGCAGCCGCCGGCCCGCGCGGTCGGCATTCTGCACACGTACGTCTCCGACCTGCGGCGATCCCTCCAGGAGCCGGCCCGCAAGCAGTCGGCCGAGGCGGTGCTGGAGTCGGTCGGCTCGGCCTACGTGCTGCGCGTCGAGCAGCTGGACGTCATCCGGTTCGACGAACTTCGCGCGGCGGCCGACGATCTGGGCGGCTCGCTGCGGTCGGTGACGGCGGCCTTGGCGCTGTGGCAGGGCGAAGCCCTCTCCGGTCTGCCCGGCCCCTTCGTGGAGCTGCACCGGGCGCGGCTGGCCGAGCTGCGGCTGGCCACGTTGGAACGCCGCTGCGCGTTGCTGCTGGCGTTGGGCAACCAGGACACCGCCATCGCCGAGCTGACCGGCCTGGTGCGGGATCATCCGCGCCGGGAGGGCCTGCGCGGGCTGCTGATGGTCGCGCTGTACCGGGCCGGCCGCCGCGACCAGGCGCTGGCCGAGTTCGACGGCGTCCGCGAGGTGCTGGTCAACGAGCTCGGCCTGGACCCGGGGCCGGCGCTCCAGGACATCCACGACCGAATCGTGGCCCAGCAGACGGTGCCGATTCCCGGCATCGGCACACAGCACGACCAGCTGGCCCCGTCGACCCGTCAGCCCGAGGCGCCGGCCCAGTTCGTCGGACGGCCACGAGAGGTGGGTTGGCTGCGGGCGCTGGTGGTGGCGCTGGCCGACGGCGCCGGCGGCTGTGTGCTGGTCGAGGGCGAGCCCGGCATCGGCAAGTCGGCGCTGCTCGCGGTGGGTCTGGCCGATGCGCCGGTGGCCGGCTGTCGCGTGGTGTGGGCGCTGGGCGAGGACCTGTCCGGTGACGGCCCGCTGGCCCCGATCAGCCGGCTGCTGTCGTTCATCGACCAGGCCTGCGCGGAGGCGCCGCTGGTGCTGGTCGTCGACGACGTGCAGTGGCTCGACGAGACCGGCCTGCTGGCCTGGCACCGGCTGTCCCGCCTGACCCAGCAGCTCCCGCTGCTGTTGGTCGGTGCCCGCCGCACGAACCCGACCGCGCACCACGTGGACCTGGCCGGCGGTCGCACGCTTGCCCTCGGCGCGCTGCACGCCGACGACGTGCACGAGCTGGTCGCCCGGGTGATCGGCGCGGAGCCGGGCCCGGTGCTGCGCGGCCTGGTCGAGCACGCCGCCGGCAATCCGTTGCATGTCCGCGAACTCGTCGACGAGCTGGTCCGCGACGCCGTGCTGCGCGAGGTTGGCGGGACAGCCGACATCGATCCGTCGAGCGGCTTCGACGTGCAGCGCGCCATGGCGGCAATGGCCGCGCGGCGACTGGAGTTCCTCTCCCCCACGGCATTGGAGCGGCTGCGCTGGGCCGCGCTGCTGGGCGTCGAGTTCGATCTGGCCGACCTGGCGGCGATCGTCGGCACGTCGCCGGCCGACCTGGTCGGCGCGATCGAGCAGGCCACCGACGCCGGCCTGCTGGTCGACGCCGGCAACCGGCTGGCCTTCCGTGATCCGGCCGTGCGCCAGGCACTGTACGAGGAGCGCTCGGCGGCGGTACGCACGACCCTGCACCGCGAGTCGGCCAAGGCCTTGGCTCACGCCGGCGTGCCGGTCGAGCGGGTCGCCGCCCAGCTGGCGGCGGCCGGCGAGTTCGACCCTTGGTCGGTGCAGTGGCTGCTGGCCAACGTGGAGACGGTCGCCGGCCGCGATCCGGCGCTGGTGCTGACGTTGCTGGAACGGGCCCTCGACAGCACCTCGCCGACACCCGAGGAGCGGGAAACCCTGCTGGTGAGCCAGGTCCGCTGGCAGTTCCGGCTGGGCCGGCAGCCCGAGGCGGCCGCCCGTGCGCTGCTGGACGTGACGCGGGATCCGAGCCATGCCGCGGAAATGCGGTGGACCCTGGCCTGTTTGACGTACCGGCGCGGCGATGTGGCGCGGGCGATCGCGGATCTCCTTGCGGCGGCAGCGGATCCAGCCGCCCCGGACTTCTGGGTGGCACGGCACGACACGCTGCGGGCCCAGTTCGAACGCACTGGTCTCGACGACCTCGACACCGCCGAGGCCACCGCCACGGCTGCCCTGGCGCAGGCGACCGACGCCAACGACGCCCCGGCCATCGCCGCCGCCGAGCAGGAGCTCTGGTACGTGGAATCCGTGCGCCGCAACCATTCCGCCGCGCTGGCTCACGTGAACAACGCGCTGGCGGCGGCGACCGGCAACCAGCACCTGGTCGACCTCCAGATCAACCTGCTCGGCGCCCGGCTGTTCAGCCTGCAGAACCTGGACCGGCTCACCGACGGCACCGACACCGTGGCCCGCACGAAGGCGATGGTCCGCCGCGCCGGCCGCCCGTCCGGGCGGATCCACATCGGCGCGGCCGTGCACTACTACTGGCTCGGCCGCTGGGACGAGGCGCTGGCCGAGCTGGCTTCGATCGTCGGCCTCGAACCCGAGATCACCATCTTCGACCTGCGGTCCCGGGTTCCGCTGTTGCAGTACGGCACCGCCGCGCTGATCGCCGGGCATCGCGGCGACATCGAGCAGCTGCACGCCCATCTGCGCACGGCCGGGTCGTACCCGGTGATCGCGCCTTCTGACCAGGAGAACAGCGACTTCTTCCTGGCGGCCAAGGCGATGGCGGCCGAGCAGGACGGCGATCCGGCCGCCGCGCTGGCCGCCTACGAGCCGATCCTCGACCCGTCCTATGGTCGGATGACGTTGCGGCACCAGTGGTTGCCGGCGCTGACCCGGCTCGCCCTGGACGCCGACGCCCTCGACGTGGCGCGGGCGGCGTTGCGGCTGGCCCAGGCCGAGGCCGCCTCGGAAACCGTGCCGGCGCGGGGCCACAACGCCGCCAAGCGCTGCGCGGCGCTGATCGACGGCGACGGCGAGCCACTGCTGGAAGTGGCCCAGCGGTACCGGGAATCCGGGCGGCGTGTCGAATTCGCGGTCACGAGCGAGGACGCCGCCGTGCTGCTGGCCCGCCGCGGCGAGGTCGACCGGGCCCGCCGGACCTTCCAGCAAGCCATGCTCGTCTATGCGGAACTCGGTGCCTCTTGGGACATCCGGCGCGCCGAGTCGCGGCTGCGCGAGTTCGGCATCCGCCGGGCCGGCGTGTCCACCGGGCAGCCGACCGTCGCCGGTTGGCATGCCCTGGTGGGGGACGAGATCCGAGTCGCCGAGCTGGCCGCGCTCGGCCGGTCCAACCCGGAGATCGCGGCCGAGTTGGCGCTGTCCCGGCGGGTCGTGCAGGCCCATGTCTCGCGGGTGATGCAGAAGCTGGGGGTGGACTCGCGGCCGGACCTGATGGGTAAGGTGTCCGGGCATTCGGGGGCATCGGGAACTGGGGAACGCAGTGGCTGAACGGGCCCGGGGGCTGAGGGTCGAACTGCTGGGGCCGGTGCTGGTCCGCCGGGACGGCGACGAGCGCAAGCTCGGTGCCCCGCGCCAGCGCGCGCTGTTCGCTGTGCTGGCCTCCCGGCCGGACAAGGTGGTGTCCCGAGAGGACCTGATCACCGCGATCTGGGGCCAGGACGCGCCCGCGTCGGCCGACGGCAGCATCTACACCTACGTCTCCGGCCTGCGCCGCGCCCTGGAGCCGGACCGCGGCAACCGCGCCGTGTCATCCGTGCTGCTGTCCGAGGGACCCGGCTATCGGCTGCGGATTCCGGCCGAGGACATCGACCTGCACGAGTTCGATGCGTTGGCCGAACAGGCTCGTACGGGCGGCGACCAGGCCGCCGCGGTGTCGGCGGCCGACAGGGCATTGGCCCTGTGGCACGGCGAACCGCTGTCCGGCTTGCCCGGCCCGTGGGCGGCGAGCCTGCGCGACCGGCTGCTCACCGACCGTCTCGACCTGCTGGAGATTCGTGCGGTCGGTGGCCTTGCCGCCGGTCAGCACGCCGAGCTGGTGGCCGAGCTGACCGCGCTCGTCCGGGAGAACCCGCTGCACGAGGGCCTGCGTGGGCTGCTGATGATCGCCCTGTACCGGGTCGGCCGGCAGGCCGACGCGGTGGAGCAGTTCCGGGTGGCCGCCCAGGTGTTGACGGCCGAGCTCGGCACGCTGCCCGGCCCGCGACTGGCCGAGATCCAGCAGCAGATCCTGACCAACGACCCGGCCTTGGCCGCGCCGGTCGTGTCCGCACCGGTGAAGGAGCAGCGCCGGCCGGCCTGGTGGGCCGTGCGTCCCCGTCCCCGCGCCCGGACGTTCGTCGCCCGCGCAGCCGAGCTTTCCACGCTGCGCCAGGCGGTTCGCCGGGTGTCGGACGGCCGGGGCGGGGTGCTGCTGGTCGAGGGCGAGCCCGGCATCGGCAAGTCGGAGCTGCTGACCACCGGGCTGGCCGACTGCGAAGACCAAGGCGTGCACCTGGTCTGGGGCGCGGGCGACGAGTTGGCCAGCCGTTTTCCGTTGCGGCTCATGCTGGACTGCCTGGGCATCGACGCCGACTCGCCCGATCCGGCCCGGGCCCGGGTGGCCGAGATGATGCGGCTGGCCCAGTCCAACCGGGATCCGCTCGGCGGCGGCGATCCGACGCTGGCCGTGGTCAACGAGCTGGTCGCGATCGTGCGGGAGATGTGCGCCGACGGGCCGCTCACGCTGGTCGCCGACGACATCCAGTGGGCCGACGAGGCCAGCCTGCTGGTGTTCAGCCGGCTGGCCTTGGAGACCAGCACGCTGCCGCTGCTGCTGGTCGGCGCGCTGCGGCCGGTGCCGCGGACCGCTGTGCTGGACGGCGTGCGGGACATCGTGGCCAAGCAGGGTGGCGCGGTGCTGCAACTGGCCCCGCTGGCCGGCGGCGAGGTGGCCGAGCTGCTGCGCGGCATCGTCGGCGGCACACCAGGTTCCGGGCTGCTCGGGCTGGCCGACCGGGCCGCCGGAAACCCGTTGTACGTCGGCGAGTTGGCCGATGCCTTGCTACGGGACCGGCACGTCGAGGTGTCGTCCGGGCAGGCAGAGGTGTGCGCCGGCGGGGACGTGTCCGTGCCGACCTCGCTGTCGTCGGCCTTGACGCACCGACTGGGTTTTCTCACCAGTGCTACCACGGAAGTGTTGCGGCGCGCGGCTTTGCTCGGCACCGAGTTCGTGATGGCCGACCTGAGCGTGCTGTTGGACCGCCCGGCGGCCGACCTGTTGCCCGCGCTCGACGAGGCTGCCGCGGCGAAGGTGTTGCTGGCCAACGGGAACCGCTACCACTTCCGGCACGCCCTGATCCGCCAGGCACTGTACGACGCCACCTCGCCGACCGTACGCACGGTGCTGCACCGGCAGGCCGCCGAACGTCTCGACCGGGCCAGCGCGTCGATGGAAACCGTTGCGCGGCAACTGGTCGCGTCACCGGTTGCGGTCGACTCGTGGGTGATCGACTGGATGCTCCAGCACGGCGAGCGCATCGCCCACCGGGCGCCCGACATCGGGTTGGACCTGCTGCGCCGGGTGGTCGCCGGCTGCGAGCACGACGATCCCCGGCACGTTGACCTGACCGCCGTGCTGGCCCGTGTGCTGTACTGGCGGGGCGAGCTGCCCGAGGACGAGGTGCGGTCGGTGCTGGCGCTGACCCGCGACCCTGACCTGTCCGGCGAGATGCAGTGGATTCGGGCCGTCATCCACTATCGCCGCGGCCAGGAGGACAACTCCGTTGCGGCGCTTCGGGAAGCCGCGGACGCACCGGAGATCTCGCCGATGTGGCAGGCCCGCTGCCAGGCGCTGCTCGCCGTGCGGGAAGGCATGGGGCTGCTGGAGTTCGCCCGGGCCAAGGTCACCGCCGCCCAGGCGATCGACCGCGGCGAGAAGGCCGGCGACAACTTCGCCGTGGCCTTCGCCTTGCAGGCGTTGTGGCTGTTCGAGTCCATCGACCGCGACCACGCCGCCGCTCTCCGGTACGTGGACGAGGCGTTGGCCGTCGTCGCCGAGGACGCCGGTCTGGCCCACCTGCACCTGAGCCTGCTCGACAACCGGGTGTTCAGCCTGCAGAACCTGGACCGTCTGGACGAGGCCGACCAGGCGCTGCTGGCCGTGCGCAGCCTGGTGCACCGGTACCAGCTGCCCGGCGGCCTGCCGATGTCCACCGCCGTGAACCACTATTGGGCAGGCCGGTGGAGCGACGGTCTGCTGGAGCTGAGCATCATCACCCGGTCCGGGCCCGAGCTGGCTTTCCTCGGGTTGCGGGAAAGCAGCCCTATGCTGTTGCTCTCGCACGGCGTCGCCGCCCTGATCGCCGCGCTGCGGGACGACGGCGACGAGGTCGCCGCCCATCTCGCCGCCGCCGACGAGCTGCCCATGCTCACCACCGCCGACCGGGAGAACTGCGACTTCCTCCTGATGGCCGAAGCCCAGGCCGCCGAGCGCGACGGCCGCTTCGACGCGGCTCTGATCGCCCTCGAACCCGTGCTGGATCCCCGTTACGCCCCGATGATGCTTCGGCACCAGTGGCTGCCCGACGTCGTTCGCCTTGCCCTGCAAGCCGATTCCCCCGACGTCGTCACCCGGGCCCTCGAGATCTGCGCCGCCGAGGCCGCTCGCGAAGTCCTGCCCGCCCGTGCCGCCGCCGCCCTCCTGCGCTGCCGTGGCCTGGCCGACCGCGATCCCGCCTCCCTCGCCAAGGCCGTTGCCCACTACCGCACCGCCGGCCGTCCCGTGGAATTGGCCCAGACCCTCGAAGACCTCGCTGTCGTCCTCGCCGCCATGGGCCGCCGCGCCGAGGGCGAAGCCGCCCTGGCCGAAGCCGTCCGCCGCTACGAACTCCTCGGCGCCGCCTGGCCCGCCCGCCGCGCCACCGCCCGCTTCGGCGGCCACGAACCAGGAAAGCCGGCACACCGCGAGGTCGGCTAGCCTTCGTGCGATGGGGGCACCGTCGGCAACACGCACCACCGATTTCCGCAAACTCCTGGCCGCGGCGTCGACGTCGCTGGTCGGTGACGGCATACGCACGGCGGCGTTGCCGCTGCTGGCGGCGGCTCTGTCGCCTACGGCGGCGGCGGTGAGCGTGGTGACTTTCGCCGGCACGGTGCCCATTCTGTTGTTCACGCTGTGGGGCGGGGCGCTGGCGGACCGGCACGACCGGCGCAACCTGATGTGGCGCCTCGATCTGGGCCGTGGCGTGCTGGTCGCGGCGTTCGCCGTGTGGTTGTTGACGACCGCGCCGCCACTGTGGGGCCTGATCGTCATGACGTTCCTGATCGGCAGCGCCGGGGCGGTCTTCGACACCATCGCGGGACCGTTCATCGCCGATCTCGTCGAGCACGAGGACCTGGCCAAGGCCAACGGGCGGCTGCAAGCGGCGCAGCTGGTCAGTTTTCAGTTCCTGGGGCCGCCGCTCGGGGCGGCGCTGTTCGCGGTGTCGGCGGGCGCGCCGCTGGTGGTGGACGCGGTGACGTTCGTGGTGGCGGCGGGCCTGGTGTTCGCGATCAAGGCTCGGCACGCGCCGGCCCGCGTCGAGGTGACGACGACCATCCGCGCGGACATCGCCGAAGGCGTGCGGTGGCTGTGGCGGCACAAGGGCCTGCGCCTGTTGGCATTGGAGCTTGGCCTGGCCAACCTGGCCGTGCAGATGGCGATGACCATGCTCGTGCTGCTGATCGTGAACGTCCTGCACGCCCCGGGCGCGCTCTACGGCGTCATCCTGGCGATCGGCGCAATCGGCGGCCTGCTCGGCAGCCTGGCCGGCGGTTGGGTCGGCCGGCATCTGAGCCTCGGCGTGGGACTCGGACTGGCCATCGGCGCGATTGCCGCCTCTTTGCTGGTGGTGGGCGTCGCCTGGTCGATCCCGGTGGTCGTGGTGGGCTACACCATCGGCTGCTTCGGCATCCTGCTGTGGAACGTGCAGGCGGTGGTGGTGCGCCAGCGGCTCACCCCGCGTGACCTGATGGGCCGCGTCACCAGCGCCTACCGGCTGGTCAGCTGGGGCGCCGGCCCGATCGGCGCGGCGCTGGGCGGGGTGCTCGGCACGGTGCTCGACGTGCGAGCCCCCATCATCATCGGCGGCGTGGTGCTGGGCCTGTCACTGCTGCTCATGCCCCGCCTCGGCCGGTTGGAACAGGCGTGACAACCCTGTTGTGGCAACCGTCACATCCACCTGGGCGTGTGCACTGTAGACGCTCGGCCATCCGGTGCATTTCCCGATCGAGATTCACGTGTGAACCGAAATGAGTCGCGGAATGGTCATTGTGAACGAAGATGGAGTGGGGGCCAGCGACACAGACGGGAGCCGTGATGGGTCGGACAC
Organism: Kutzneria sp.; assembly: GCA_035492655.1. Taxonomy (GTDB): domain Bacteria; phylum Actinomycetota; class Actinomycetes; order Mycobacteriales; family Pseudonocardiaceae; genus Kutzneria. Next base: position 8,432 of record DATJJB010000559.1, read on the forward strand.
TGGGCGTGGTCACCGAGTCAGCCGCCGGCGAGACGCGGGTGGCGGCCACGCCGGCGACCGTGCGCCAACTGGCCGCCCTCGGCTACGAGGTGCTCGTCGAGACCGGCGCCGGCGCCGCCGCGAGCTGCACCGACGAGGCGTACGCGCAGGCCGGGGCCCGGATCGCGACCCGAGGCGAGGCCTGGGCCACCGATGTCGTGATCAAGGTGAACCCGCCGACCGAGCCGGAGATCGCGGCCCTGCACGACGGGGCGACGCTGATCGGCATGATCGGCCCGGCGTTACGTCCTGAATTGGTCCAGACCCTGTCCGAGCGGCCGATCACCGTGCTGGCCATGGACGCGGTGCCGCGCATCTCCCGGGCCCAGTCGCTGGACGTGCTCAGCTCGATGGCCAACATCGCCGGCTACCGGGCGGTGATCGAGGCGGCCAACCGCTTCGGCCGGTTCTTCACCGGCCAGGTCACCGCGGCCGGCAAGGTGCCGCCGGCCAAGGTGCTGGTGGCCGGGGCCGGCGTGGCCGGGCTGGCCGCCATCGCCACCGCCAACAGCCTCGGCGCGGTGGTGCGGGCCACCGACCCGCGCAGCGAGGTCGCCGAGCAGGTCAAGTCGCTGGGCGGCGACTTCCTCGCCGTCGACGTCGAGCAGGAGGCCAGCACCGACGGCTACGCCAAGGCCACCTCCGAGGCGTACGACCGGCGGGCCGCCGAGATCTACGCCGAGCAGGCCCGCGATGTCGACATCATCATCACCACCGCGCTGATCCCCGGCCGGCCCGCGCCGCGGTTGGTGACCAAGGAGCACGTGGCCAGCATGCGCCCGGGCAGCGTGATCGTGGACATGGCGGCCGTGCAGGGCGGCAACGTCGAAGGCACGGTGGCCGGCGAGGTCGTGACCACGGCCAACGGCGTGACGATCATCGGCTACACCGACCTGCCCGGGCGGCTGCCGGCACAGGCCTCGCAGCTCTACGGCACCAACGTGGTGAACCTGTTGAAGCTGCTGACGCCGGGCAAGGACGGCGAAGTGGTGCTGGACTTCGAGGACGTCGTGCTGCGGGGCATGACCGTGGTCCGCGACGGCGAGACCACCTGGCCGCCGCCAAAGATCAGCGTCAGCGCCGCGCCACCGCAGCAGGTGCAGAAAACCCCTGAGCCACAGAAGAAAGAGCAGCCGCGACGGACTCGGCACGTGGTCGTCGCCGCCGCAGCTATCGCACTGTTCCTGTTGGTCGGCTTCTCCCCCAACGAGTTGATCGGCCACCTCACCGTGTTCGCGCTGTCCGTGGTGATCGGCTTCTACGTGATCGGCAACGTGCACCACGCGCTGCACACGCCGCTGATGTCGGTCACCAACGCCATCTCCGGCATCGTGGTGGTCGGCGCGCTGCTGCAGATCGGCCACAGCAACATCGTGGTCACCGTGCTGGCCGCGGCGGCGGTGCTGTTGGCCAGCATCAACATCTTCGGCGGATTCGCCGTGACCCGGCGCATGCTCAGCATGTTCTCGAGGAGCTGACCCATGACCGTGGCCACGGCGGCCCAGGCCGCATACCTTGTCGCAGCGCTGCTTTTCGTGCTCAGCCTGGCCGGTTTGAGCAAGCACGAGACATCCCGCAACGGCGTGCTGTTCGGCATCGCCGGCATGGCGCTGGCCCTGGTCGCCACCATTGTGCTGGCGCTACAGGGAATGGCCGTCCTCGGCATCGTCCTGTTGATCGTGGCGATGGCGGCCGGCGGCGGCATCGGCCTGTGGCGGGCGCGGGTCGTCGAGATGACCGGCATGCCCGAGCTCATCGCGCTGCTGCACAGCTTCGTCGGTCTGGCGGCCGTGCTGGTCGGGTGGAACGGTTATCTGAACGCCGAT
>DATJJB010000560.1:0-4126 GCA_035492655.1 Kutzneria sp.
CAACGCGGCGAAAGTCGCGACCAGAGTGATCACGGCACCGGCGATCAAAGTGGTCGAGGTGCCGAATGCGGCGGCCGCGGGACCGGCGACGAGCTGTCCCAACGGGATCGCGACGAAGGAGCCGACGGCGTCGTAGGCGTAGACCCGCGCCAACCGGTCGGCCGGCACGTGCTCCTGCAACGACAGGTCCCACGCGATGCCGGCCTGCTCCATGGTGAAACCGGTCAGCGCCAACGAAACCACCATCACGACGGTCCCGGGCGCGACGGCCAACGCCAGCAGCGGCACGGCTTCCAGCGTCACCAGGGCAACCCCGTACCCCAACGCCCGACGGGGCAACCACCGAGCGGCGAGAAAGCCGCCGGCCACCGCGCCCACGGTCTCCGCGGCCAGCGCCAGTCCCCAGCCGGCACGCCCGAACGTCGCGTCCGCGATGGCCGGCCCGAGCACCTGCAACCCGCCGGCGTTGATCGCGTTGACGAACAGGAACTGCGCGACGATCACCCACAGCCAGGTCCGGCTGGCGAACTCGGTCCACCCCTCGCGCAGATCGGCCAGCAGGTGCGACGGCTCGCGCGCGGGCTCCGGCACTCGCAGCTGACGGAAACACAGCGCCGCCACCAGAAAGGTGAACGCGTCCACGGCGATGCCCCACCCAGGACTCACCACGGCGACCAGCGCGCCGGCCACCGAACCGCCGACGATCATGGCGAAGTTGCGCGTCATCCGCGACGCCGCGTTGGCGGCACGCAACAACTCCGCCGGCACCGTCTGCGGCGTCAACGCGCTCGACGCCGGCACGAAGATCGCCGACGCCGCCCCGTTGACCAAGCTCAGACCGACCAACAGCGGCACTGACGCCGTACCGGTCAGCACGAGCGCCGCCACCAGCGCCTGCGATATCCCCGCGGCGATGCTCGATCCCTGCAACAGCAACGCCCGCGGCAGCCGATCGGCCAACACACCGCCGGCCAGCAGCAGCACGACATTGGCCACCGCCCGCGCCGCCACCACCAACCCCAGGTCGGCGGCCGACCCGCTGAGGTCCAGCACCGCGAACGCCAGCGCGATCGGCGCCATGCCGTTGCCGAGGAAGCTGACCGTACGACCGGCCGTCAGCCAGCAGAAGTCCCGATGGCGCACCAGATCCGCGAACACCGGCCGAGCATCTCAGCCGTCACCGCCGGCCAGCGAACGCTTTTCCACCAGGACAGCAGCCACCGCGCCGTCGACCGCGACCGACAGCGACACCCGTCAGCATGGCCAGCGCCGCCACCGTCCGGGTTATTCCCGCGACATCACCGGATCCGCCGATCCGGTGATGTGGCGGCAGCACAACGGATCGGCGAACATCCGATGAGCACGTCACGGACCGCGACCGATTTCTCACAGGCAGGCGTACACGGCCTCGATGAGCTCCATCTTGCGCGGGTCGTCGGCGATGACGTTGCCCATCAGGTTCATGGTGTGCCCGATCGCCAGACCGGCCTCGGGATCGGCCAGCCCGAACGACCCGCCGAAGCCGTCGTGCCCGACCGCGCGAGGATTGGGACCGTAGTGGCCGTCCGCACCGGACAACCACAGGCCCAGGCCCAATTCGGACTCCCGCCCGCCCAGGCCGGCGTCGCCGATGACCAGGTCGACGCAGGCCCCTTGCCCCTCACGGGCCCGCTCCGCCTGGGCCGCGCCGAGCAGCCGTTGTCCGCCGGCGACACCGCCGAAAGCGAAAGCGCCGTACAGAGCGGCCACGCCACGGGCCGTGCCGTGGCCGTTGGCGGCGGGAATCTCGGCCGCCCGCCAGAACTCGGCGTTGCCCTCGGCCGGACCCACTACCGGATTTGTCAGCACGGCCAGCGCCACCGGATTGAGCTGGGCGAACATCGCCTGGAAGGCCGCCGGATCCGGGGGCGGCGGCTGCACCAGCGTCGCCACCCGGTGGTTGTCCGCCGGGGACAGTCCGATCCGGAAGTCGGCCCCGGCCCGATCGGCCACCTCACGGTGCAGGAAATCTCGCACGGTCCCGCCGGTGACCCGCCGGATCAGTTCGCCGACAAGGAAACCGTAGGTGAGCGCGTGGTAGCCGGACGCGGTCCCCGGCTCCCACCACGGCTGGGTGTCCGCCAGCCGAGTGATCATCAACTTCCAGTCGGCCAGCTCGTCGGCCGTGGTCGGCTCGCGGAACGCGGCCAGCCCGGCCCGGTGCGACAGCAGGTGCCGCACCAGCACCGTGTCGTTCGTGAACTCCGACCAGTACGTGCGGACGGGCCGGTCCGGGTCGAGCAGACCGCGGTCGACCAGCATGTGGAACGCCAGCGCGACGACGCCCTTGGTGGTCGACCAGACGTTGACCACGGTGTCGCGCGTCCAGGGTCTTGACCGGTCCGAATCGGCGGAACCGCCCCACACGTCCAGTACTTCTCGATCATCGACGCGGACCGCGACCGCGGCGCCGAGCTGCCGGCCATCAGCCAGCTGAGCTGCCAGAACGTCTCGCACAGGGGCGAATGCCGGGTCGCACGTGCCATCGACAGTGACGGCTGCCATGTCAACCACATCCTCACTGATCGGATACGGCTGTTGCTGCGGCAAGAACATACCGACTGGTCGGTCTGACCTCAAGGGGGTGGCCGGACTCACAGCCGACGAAGTGCGACGCGACAGGGCCGACGGCGTGATCGATGGCCCGAAAAGGTCCCATGGTGTTGATTCAGGTTGCGAAGATCTCCTGTGTGGATCACCGTATGGGGACACCGGCCGTCGGCGGGCCCACCGGGGTCACCGGAAATCGGCGCACCACGACCGGCGCTCGACACCGCTACTCCGCAAGCACCACCGGAGGACCCCGTGGTCGACACGCCTGCGCGGCCGAGTTGGACTACACCCCTGCCACCGCAGCCCACCCCTGCCGGCCACGACGTGGCGGCCATCCGCCGCAAGGCCGGCGCCGAGAACTTCACCGTCGCCTCCCTCCTGCTGCCGCCCCGGATCCGCCGCCGGCTGATGTCCGTCTACGCCTTCGCCCGACTCGTCGACGACATCGGCGACGAGGCCCCCGGTGACCGCAACGCCCTGCTGGACAAGGTCGATCGGGACATCGAGCGGATCTACGCCGGCTACGTCGCGACCGACCCGCTGTGGGCCGACCTGACCGTCACCGTGCACGAGTGCGGCATCCCGCGTACCCCTCTCGACCGTTTGGTGCAGGCCAACCGCCGCGACCAACAGATCAAGCGCTACCGCGACTTCGCCGACCTGCTCGGCTACTGCGAGCTGTCCGCCAACCCGGTCGGGCACCTGGTGCTGCACGTGTTCGACGCGATGACGCCGGAGCGGGCCGCCCTGTCGGACAAGGTCTGCTCGGCCCTCCAGGTGCTGGAGCACCTCCAGGATGTCGCCGAGGACCACCGCGCCGGGCGGATCTACCTGCCGGCCGAGGACCTCGAGCGATTCGGCGTCAAGGAAGCGGATCTGGCCGCCACCAAGGCGAATCGGGAGGTGCGGGCGCTGATCGCGTTCGAGACGCAGCGCACGTTGCGACTGCTGGACGAGGGGGCGGCGATCGTGGGCACGCTGAGCGGACTGGCCCGGCTGGCCGTCGCCGGTTACGTCGCCGGCGGGCGGGCCACCGCCGCCGCCATCGTCAACGCGGGTTTCGACGTGCTGACAACCACGCCACGACCACGTAAATCCCGCACGGCGGCCGAACTGGTGCGCTCGCTCGGCGGTGGCCGGTGACCCAGGTGCGGCTGACCGTCGACGCGGCCTACGACTACTGCGAACGCGTCACGGGCGAGCAGGCCAAGAACTTCTCCTACGGGATCCGCCTGCTGCCGCCGGTCAAACGGCGCGCGCTCAGCGCGGTGTACGCCTTCGCCCGGCTCGTCGACGACATCGGCGACGGCGACGCGCCGGCCGCGGAGCGGTTGGCCGGGCTGACCGAAGTTCGTGAAAGGTTGCACAATCTCGCCGACCGCACGGACGACCCGGTCGCCGTCGCGCTCAACGACGCCACCCTCCGGTTCGGTCTGCCGCTGGCCGCCTTCGACGAGCTGATCGACGGCTGCCAGGCCGACGTGCTCGGCACGGAGTACGAGAACTTCGAGGACCTTCGGCACTATTGTCGTTG
>DATJJB010000561.1:0-4177 GCA_035492655.1 Kutzneria sp.
GCTCGACCACGTGTCGGCGTGGCGGTTCGTGACGCCGCCGAGCGCGCTGATGAAGGGCAAGCTGATCAACTCCGATGGCGCCGAGATCTGCGACCTCAACCGCTATGGGGCCGCCGTCGGGCATGCCATGATCACCGAGCACGGCGGCAAGGGCTGGCTGTTGATCGACGGGCCGACCCTGGACGAGGCGCGCCGGCAGATTCCGGTGCAGACCACGTGGTTTCAGCGGTTGCAGACCCGTTACCTGTTCGGCCGGGCCCGAACGACCGCTGCGTCGCTTGAGGAGCTGTCCCGGCGGACCGGCGTCACCATCAAGGATTTCGACGGCCAGCCACCGTTCTCGCTGATCGACGTCTCGATCAAGCGCAGCGTCGGTTATCCCTGTCCGATGCTGACGCTCGGCGGGCTGGTCGTCGACGAGCGCACCGGCGAGGTGCTTTCCGCTGACGGCACGGCGATCGCCGGGCTCTACGCCGCCGGCCGCAACGCCGTCGGCATCTGCTCCAACTCGTACGTGAGCGGCCTTTCCCTGGCCGACTGCGTGTATTCGGGTCGACGGGCCGGCCGGCACGTCGCCGCGGTGAGGAGGTCCGGTGCTCAGCGCTGACCAGCGTGCCGAGGTGGCGGCCCGGCTTTGTGCCGCCGAGCGGGACCGCGTGCCGATCCCACCGTTGACCGAGTCGTGGCCGGAGATCGACGTCGTCGACGCGTACGAGATCCAGCTGCTCAACATCCGCCGCCGCGCCCGGCCGGTGCTGGGGCACAAGGTCGGGCTGTCGTCGCTGGTCATGCAGCAGATGATGGGCGTGGACGAGCCCGACTACGGGCACCTGCTCGACGACATGGCGCTGGACGAGCGGCAGACCGTGCCGCTGAAGTACTGCCAGCCGCGGGTCGAGGTCGAGGTCGGCTTCGTGCTGGGCGCGGACCTGCCGGGCGCCGGCTGCACCGAGGACGACGTGCTGCGGGCGACTTCCGCGCTGGCGCCGGCGATCGAGCTGATCGACAGCCGGATCGCCGACTGGAAGATCGGGCTGGCCGACACGATCGCCGACAACGCCTCCTCGGCCGGCTTCGTGCTCGGGGCGGCCCGTGTCCCGCCGGGGGTGCTGGACATTCGCAAGATCGAGGCGACCTTGCGGCGTAACGGGGAAGTCGTCGCCGAGGGGCGATCCGACGCCGTGCTGGGCAATCCTGTCACCGCCGTGGCCTGGCTCGCGCGCAAGGTCGCCGACTTCGGCGTTCGGCTGCGCGCCGGCAACATCGTGCTGCCGGGGTCGTGCACTCGCGCCATCGACGTCCGGGCCGGCGATCGGTTCCAGGCCGACTTCACCGGCCTGGGCCGGGTTTCCCTGAACTTCGCATCGACTCCCTTTGGGGAAGGAGTGGCATGACCGCGACGGCCGCGATCGTCGGCTCCGGCAACATCGGCACCGACCTGATGTACAAGCTGCTCCGCTCCGACCTGATCGATCCACTGTGGATGGTCGGCATCGACCCGCTGAGCGAAGGCCTTGCGCAGGCGCGTAAGCACGGCTTGCAGACGTCGGTCGAGGGCGTGGACTGGCTGCTGGCCCAGGACACCTTGCCGGACCTGGTGTTCGAGGCGACATCGGCGTCCGTGCACCGGGCCAACGCCCCGCGCTACGAGGAAGCCGGCATCAAGGCCATCGACCTGACGCCGGCGGCGATCGGGCCGTACGTGGTGCCGCCGGTCAACCTCGGCGAGCACTTGACCGCGCCCAACGTCAACCTGATCACCTGCGGTGGGCAGGCCACCATCCCCATCGTCAAGGCCGTGTCGCGCGCGGTTCCGGTCAGCTACGCCGAAATCGTCGCCACCGTGTCGTCGCGGTCGGCCGGTCCGGGCACCCGGGCCAACATCGACGAGTTCACCCGTACCACCAGCCACGGCATCGAGGTGATCGGCGGGGCCGCCCGGGGCAAGGCGATCATCGTGCTGAACCCGGCCGAGCCGCCGATGGTCATGCGGGACACCATCTTCTGCGCCATTCCCGAGGATGCCGACACCGAGCTGGTGGCGGTGTCCGTTCGGGACATGGTCGCCGAGGTCGCCGGCTACGTGCCCGGCTACCGGCTGCTCGACGAGCCCCAGTTCGACCCGCCGTCCGCCGCCACCGGCGGTATGGCCCGCGTCTGCGTGTTCGTCGAGGTCGAGGGAGCCGGCGACTTTCTCCCGTCGTACTCAGGGAATCTCGACATCATGACCGCCGCCGCGACGCGCGTCGGCGAACAGCTGGCGAAGGGCTGAGCGATGGACGTCCGTGTCACCGACACCTCGCTGCGCGACGGCTCACACGCCAAGCGGCACCAGTTCACCGTCGACGACGTGCGCAACATCGTTGGGGCGCTTGACGATGCCGGCGTGCCGGTGATCGAGGTCACCCATGGCGACGGGCTCGGCGGGTCGTCGTTCACCTACGGCTTCAGCCACACACCCGAGCAGGAGCTCATCACAACCGCCGTCGCCACCGCCAAACGCGCCCGCATCGCCTTCCTCATGCTGCCCGGCGTCGGCGTCAAGGACGACATTCTCGTCTCCGCCGACAACGGCGCCCAGATCTGCCGGATCGCCACCCACTGCACCGAGGCCGACATCTCCGTGCAGCACTTCGGCCTGGCCCGCGAGCGCGGTCTGGAGACCGTCGGTTTCCTGATGATGGCCCATTCCCAGCCACCCGAGGTGCTGGCCCGGCAGGCCCGGATCATGGCCGATGCCGGCTGCCAGTGCGTCTACGTCGTCGACTCCGCAGGGGCCCTGATCATGGACCAGGTCGGCGACCGGGTGTCCGCCCTCGTCGCCGAGCTCGGCTCCGACGCCCAGGTCGGCTTCCACGGGCACGAGAACCTCGGGCTCGCCGTCGCCAACTCCGTCATCGCCTATCGTGCCGGCGCCCGTCAGATCGACGGCAGCGCCCGCCGCTTCGGCGCCGGCGCCGGCAACACCCCGGTCGAGGCCTTCGTCGGCGTCTGCGACAAACTCGGCATCGACACCGGCATCGACTTCTTCAAGATGCTCGACGCCGCCGAGGACGTCGTCGCCCCGGTCATGGACCAGGAATGCCTGCTCGACCGGATGGCCCTGCTCATGGGCTACGCCGGTGTCTACTCCAGCTTCCTGCGCCACGCCTACCGCGCCGCCGAACGCTACGACGTCTCCGGCCCCGAGATCCTCGTCCGCGCCGGTCAGCGGCGGCTGGTCGGCGGTCAGGAGGACCAGCTCATCGACATCGCCCTCGAACTGCGGGGCCGCTGACTAGGCTGCTCGGCATGGGGACCATCACCATCGTCGAGGCGATGCCGCGAGACGCCGACGCGCTCACCGACCTGATGCTCGGATCCAAGGCGTACCAGGGGGAGTACGCCTCGATCCTGGACGGATACCGGGTTACGGCGTCCTATGTGGAGCAACATCCGACCTTCGTCGCCGTGTCGGACGGGCAGATTCTGGGGTTCTACGGCCTGATCATCGAACCGGCCCAGCTGGACATGCTGTTCGTCGCCGATGCCGCGCAGGGGCTCGGCATCGGCGCGCGGCTGGTCGCCCACATGCTCGGCCAGGCCGCCGACCGGGGCATCACCTCGGTACGGGTCGTCTCCCATCCGCCCGCCGTCGGCTTCTACCGCCGCGTCGGTGCTCGCCAGGTCGGCACCGTGCCGCCGCGGCCGCCCAAGGTCACCTGGTCCCGCCCCGACCTGCTCTTCGAGGTGCCGGCCGGTAAGACTGGGGCATGACCGTCGTCACCTTGCTCCACCCGGGCGCGATGGGCGCCGCTGTCGGCCGGCAGGCCGTGTCCGCCGGGGCGACCGTGCTGTGGGTCGGGGCCGGCCGCTCCGAGGCCACCCGTCGCCGGGCTGCCGAGGCCGGGCTGGTCGAGCGGCCTGATGTCGGCTCCGCGCTGGCGGAGTCCGATGTCGTGCTCTCGATCTGCCCGCCGGCCTTTGCCGAGGACGTCGCTCGGCAGGCCGCCGGCTTCACCGGCGTCTACGTGGAGGCCAACGCCATCGCCCCGGAGCGGTCGCGGCGCATTGCCGGTTTGCTGCCGAACGCCCGGGTCGTCGACGGCGGCATCATCGGTGGGCCGCCAGAGCGTCCCGGGGCGACCCGGCTGTATCTGTCCGGCGACGCTGCCGGGGTGCCGGAGCTGTTCGCCGG
>DATJJB010000562.1:0-12266 GCA_035492655.1 Kutzneria sp.
CAACGGATCGCCCGTGACCACCCGGCCCCGACCGGCCTGCCCGACGGCATGACCTGGCCGCACCTCCTGTACGCGCACGGCCAGCTCCGGCTGGCCGCCGGCGACCACGAGCAGGCCGCCGCCATGATGCTGGAGTGCGGCCGGCAGCTCCAGGCCAAGACCGCCGACAACCCGGCCCTGCTGTCGTGGCGGGGCCCGGCGATCATCGCGTTGCGTGCGCTCGGCCGCACCGAGCAGGCCGAGCACCTGTTGGCCGCCGAGTACCGGCTGGCCAAGACGTGGGGCGCGCCCAGTGTGGTGGCCCGCGTCGAGCAGCTGAGGAGGGACTGACCACCGTGCTGTGCGAACGGGAGACCGAGTTCGGGCTGGTGGCCGAGGCGCTGCGGGCGGCCGCCGACGGCCACGGCTCGCTGCTGGTGATCACCGGTCCGCTCGGCATCGGCAAGACCGCGCTGCTCGGTGGCCTGCCCAGTCTCGCCGGTCTGCAGGGGGCGCGCGTGCTGCGGGCCAACGGGGCCCTGCTGGAACAGGACTTCGCCTTCGGCCTGGTGCGGCAGCTGCTCGAACCCGTGCTGGCCGGCGTCGACCAGCGCCAGCGCGACGCCTGGCTGGACGGCGGGGCCGAGCCGGCCCGGCTGGTGTTCGACGACCTCGCCGGCCCGGACGAGACCCAGGAATGGGAGCACCTGCGCTGGGACGACGGCCGGCCCGACGGCGGCGTCCGGCACACCGTGCTGCACGGCCTGCTGATGTTGTTGACGGCCATCAGTGTGCAGCGGCCGGTGCTGCTCGTCGTGGACGATCTGCAATGGGCCGACCAGCCTTCACTGCGCTGGCTGGGCTACCTGGCCAAGCGGCTCGGCGGGGTGCGCGTGACGGTCGTCGTCACGGTGCGCGAAGGGGATCCGCTGTCCGAGCGGCCGCTGGTGCGGGCCGTGACCGACGGCGCCCGCCGCACGCTGCGCCCCGGCCCGCTGTCGCTGGCCAGCACCCGGCTGATGGTGGCCGAGGAGTTCGGCGAGCCCGGCGAGGAGGAGTTCGTCCAGGCCTGCCACGAGGTCTCCGACGGCAACCCGATGTTCCTGATGTCGGTGCTGCTGGGCATGGCCGTCTCCGGCTACCGGCCGATCGCCGCCGACGCGCCGATCGCCCGCACCCTGCTGCCGTCCCAACTGCGCGAGCGGCTCAGCTCGTGCCTGAGCAGCCAGCCCGCCGGCATCCAGTCCTTCGTCAAGGCCATGGCCGTGCTGGGCGAGCAGGCCGACGCCGAGCTGCTGGGGCAGCTGTCCGAGCTGGACCCGATCGGCTGCGTCGAGGCGGCCCGGGTGCTGGACCGGATGGGGCTGCTGGCCCGCACCTCGCCGGTGCCGAAGTTCCTGCACATGTCCGTGCAGGACGCCGTCGAGCAGCTGATGCGGGCCGACGACGCGGAGCGGCTGCACCGGCGGGCCGCGGCCCTGCTGCACGCCGGCGGCTACCCGGCCGAGCAGGTGGCCGCGCACCTGCTGGTGATCAGCGCCGATCAGGACGACTGGACCATTCTCGTGCTGCGGGCGGCCGCCGACACCGCGTTGTCACGCGGCGCTCCCGAAGTCGCAACGCGCTATTTACGGCGCGCATTGCTCGATTGTTCATCCGATGGTCCCGATCGCGCCATGCTGCTCGTGGATCTGGCCACCGCGGAATGCTGGTTCGATCCGGCGGCCGCGGTCAGACACATTTCCCAAGCTGTTCCGTTACTTAGTTCGACGCGTGAACGAGCTCTCGCCGTGGCCCGTATCGCGCCGCCATTGCTCGGTGTCGCCTCCTCGCCCGTGTTGGACGTGATCGCCCAGGTCGCGGCCGAGCTGGGCGACCCGGACAAGCTGTCCGGCACCGATCGCGAGCTGGCCCTGTCGCTGGAGGCCCGGCTGCGCTGCACCCAGGCCGACAACCCGGCCCGGCTGACCATGGCCGTGGAAAGGCTGCGTGAGCTGGGCGAACACCCGTCCCTGGAGACCCGCGGCGAGCGTGAGCTGGTGTCCGTCCTCGTCCACGCCGGCACGCTCAGCGGCGGCCTGCCGGCGGCCGAGGCCGTGCCGCTGGCCCGCCGCATCGTGGAGCACGAGCCGGCGGTGGCCAGCCACTCGCACGCCGCCGTGCCGCTGGTGGTCACCACGCTGGTCGCCGGGGACGCCGACGACGTCGCCGGGCCGTGGCTGGACCTCGCGCTGAGCCAGGCCCGCCGGCAGAACGCGGTCGTGCCGCAGGCGATCATCACCACCCACCAGTCCGTGATCCTCATGCGCGCCCGCCTGCTGGCCCAGGCCCGCAGCGCCGCCGCGGAGGGGCTCGCGCTGGCCGACGCCGACTGGCTGCGCACCGTCTCCGCGCCGACCAAGGCGCTGGCCATGGTGGCCATCGAGACCGACTCCGTCGACCTGGCCGAGCGGCTGCTGGCCAAGTGCACCGAGCACGGCGAGACGCTGCCCAGCCTGTGGCCGCTGCACATGGTCCGGGCCTGGCTGGCCGCCCGCGCCGGCCGCCTCGGCCCGGCCATGAACCACCTCTACGACCTGGGCCGACGCACCGAGCGCATCGGCTGGCGCAATCCCGCCGTCGTGCCGTGGCGCAGCTGGGCCGCCGGGCTGCACCACCAGCTGGGGGAGCAGGCCGAGGCCGTCGAACTGGTCCGGACCGAGCACGAGATGGCCCGGGAATGGGGCTCGGCCATGGCCATGGGCCGGGCGCTGCGGGTGTGGGGCACGATCACCGAGGGAGCCAAGGGCGACCAGCTGCTCCGGGACGCCGTCGCCACGTTGGAGAACAGCGCCCACCAACTCGAGCTGGCCCGCGCCCAGGCCGCGCTCGGGGATCGTCTCGGTGGTGCGCAGGGCGATCCGCACCTGAGGGCGGCCGGCGCCGTCGCGTCCACCCCCTGGCTACCCGTAGGGACCACTACCCCCACCCGTACCAGCACCCCCCGTACCGAGTTGACCAAGACCGAACGCAAGGTCGCGATGCTCGCCGCGGCCGGCCGGACCAACGGGGAAATAGCCGATGAGCTGGGCGTCTCCTCCCGGGCGGTGGAGAAGCACCTGACCAACTCCTACCGCAAGCTGGCCGTGCCCGGCCGGGCCGGGCTGGTCGCGGCGATGCTCACGCAGGCCGATTGACAACGTTGTCAGACCGGGTGCAGGGGACCGAACCGCACCTACCGCACCCCTGCCACCCCACCGAACCAACAGAGTTCGCCGACCACAGTGTTAGTGCCCACTAGTGCCCATGCCGTAGACGTCGACTATCCGGCCTTCATACGATCGTTGCGTACTTGAGAACGCGTTATCCGCCTCGTTGTCTCCGTCCAACACAACCGGGGGTCCTCGTGTCCGAGTCCTACAGCCGGCCGCTGAGCGTGGTCACCGAACTCGCCGAGCGGCGAATGGTGGTCGATCAGTCCGACGACCTTTTCCGTTCGCTTTTCGAGCGTTCCGGAGTGTGCATCGCCGCCCTCGATCCCGCGTATCGGGTGTTGGAGGCGAACGCCGACCTGTTCCACCTGCTCGACCGGTCCGCGCCGGAGGTGACCGGCCGCGAGTTCACCGACCTGCTGCACCCCGGGGTGCGGGCCGGGCTGCGCCGGCAGTTCGCCAAGCTGACCGAGGGCAAGCGTGGTCGGTTCACCGAGCACGTGGTGGCGATGCGCCCCGACGGCACCGTTGTCGCCGGCAATCTGACCGCGGTCGCCGTGCGGGCCAACAACCGGGTCGCCGCGTCGATCCTGATCCTGCTCACGCCGTCCAACCCGGCCAAGTCCGGCCGGGTCGTCGTCGACCAGAGCAAGGTCCTCACCGATGTGGACGCCCGCATCCTGGAGGGTGTCGCCGCCGGCGTGTCGACCGTGCAGATGGCGTCGCAGCTGTACTTGAGCCGGCAGGGCGTCGAGTACCACGTGAGCGCCATGCTGCGGAAGTTGAAGGCCCCCAACCGTCCCGCGCTGGTGTCGAAGGCGTACGCGCTGGGCATCCTGAGCGTCGCCACCTGGCCGCCGCGCGTGCTGCCGGACTACGTGAAGTGATCACTCCTCGCGACCACGACCTGTTCGCGGCCGCGACGAGCGCGTTCGACCGGCTCGACTCCGTGATCGGCCGTTACGACCGGCCCGGGCGGGCGCTGGCCGTGCGCATCGCCAACAGCCTGCCCCGCCGGCAACAGGTGATCGAGATGCGGGACAAGCACTACCGTGACACGCTCACGGCCCTCGGCGTCCCGGTGTGGGACGCGTACGACGAGGACGCGGTGCAGTTGTTGTGCGCCGAGGACGACCGGCCCGTCGGCAGTCTCCGGTTGACCGTCAACACCGCGGTTTCCGGTGACCTGCACGATGATTTCGTCGGGGTGTCCGCTGTTGTCGATTCCGGTCCGTTCGCGGTCGTCGGTCGGGCCCTGGTGGTGCCGGAGCTGCGGACTGCCGGTGTGTTGACGGCCATGGTGCACGCGGCGTGCCGATGGTGGCTTCGGCACGGTGAAAGCTCTCGGCTGGTGGTGACTTGCCTGTCGGCAACGGTGCCGGCGGCGGTTGCCTTCGGCGGGCGGGTGATTGTGGGTCCTTTGCCGTTGGGACCTCTTGGGATTCCCGTGGTGTTGGTCGAGGTGGACGCCCGGCGGGCCGTGGACAACGGCGGTCGGTGGCTGGGCCGGCACGGGTGGTCGGTGGCGTGAGGCGGGTTCTGTCGCCGACGGGCCATCCCGCTTGGTTGGCCACCAGCTACCAGGATGTGCGGTTCGTGCTGTCCGATCCCCGTTTCGGCAAGGCCCCTCTGGTGGCCGGTCCTGACGCCACCCGCGCCGGCCGTTTGCTGCCCGGTTTGTTGTTCACCACCGATCCTCCCGAGCACACTGCCTTGCGCGACCAGCTGTTGGCCGCCATGCGCTTGTGCCCCAGCCGTTCTCTCCGCGATCCCCTTGTCGCTTCGGCCGATTCCTTGCTCTCCGGCGTGTCCGCCGACCTCGTCGCCTCTTACGCCTCGCCGCTGGCCATGTCGGCCATCGGCACCTGGCTCGGCGTGCCCGCTTCGGACTTCTCCCGCTGCGCGTCGTGGTCGTCCATCGTCTTGTCCGTCAACCGCTTTCCGGCCTCGGTGGTCGAGGACGCCCAGGTGTCCTTGATCGACTACATGGCCGGCTTGTCCCCTTCCGGGCTGTTGGCCGCCCTGACCGTGACCGCCGCTGCCCCCGCCCCGTTGGCCGCCACCGTCCTGGCCACCGGTTACGAAACCCTCGTCGCCGGCATCGCCAACGCCGCGTTGACTTTGTTGACCTCCGGTCCCGGCTTCGCTTCGTGGCCGTCTTCCCGGCTCGAGGTCCGCCGCCTCATCGACGAGCTCCTCCGTTTCGCCCCGCTCGGCGGCACCATGCGTTCCCGCTGCGCGCTGGAGGACGTCCCCGTCGGCCCTGTCGTCGTCGCCCGGGGCGAGATCGTCCTCGCCGCCACCGGTCCCGCCAACCGCGACCCCGCGCGTTTCGACGCCGCCGACCAGTTCTGCCCCGCCCGCCGCGACAACCGCCACATGGCTTTCGGCGTGGGCGACCGCTTCTGCCCCGGCTCCCAGCTCGCCGTCATGGTCTTGACCGTGGCCTTGGAACGCATAGCTCGGCGCTTCCCCCACACCCGGCTGGCCGTCGAGCCCGCCGAGCTCACGGTGATCCCCGGCGCCGCGGAACCCCGCCCCGAAGCCCTCCCCGTGCACTGGTCCTAGCCCGCTTCCGCCAGTTCGTGGGTGAACACCGGCCGCCCGTTGACCATGGTCACGTCCCAGTCACCGTTGTGGATCACCCGATGATGGAACCCGCACAGCAGCACCAGGTTCCCGACCCCGGTCTCTCCTCCCTTGCCCCGCTGGATCACCACCCGGCGGATCGCATTCGGGATCGTCCTGGAGGATCGTCCGATGTTCCGGACCTCCTTGTCGGCGTTGAGCACCACCCGCATCACCTTGCTGTCACAGGCAATCCTCAGCACCGATGCCGGGTCCAGCAGCCCCTCGCCCTCCACCTCAGCCGGCTTCTTCATCTTCACAAAGTCCTCAAAGGACATCGTCAATGCCGGATGCGCCCGCACCCCAACGCGCCCGCAACCCCCCAACGCGCCTACGACCCCCAAGCATCCCAACTACCCCCGCGCCGCCAATATCTGATGCACGCTCATCTTCTCGTCGGCAAAAGCCAACGCGTTGTCCGCCAACTGCAATCGCCAGATCCGTGCCCGTGACGACCCGACCCGCCCGACGACGTCCTCCCAGTTGAAGTCCAGCGCGTGCCGCCAAGCGTCAATCGTCCGAACGTAGTGTTCCCGCATGGACATGACGTCCTTGATCTCCAGACCGGCGTCCCGTAGCTGCTCCAACGTGTGCTCGACCGGCCGCGTAGCGATCGCCGGCGTCATGTACGACCCGGTGAACATTCCCCCGCCAGAAGTCTGCTGCATGAGCAACTGCCCACCCGGCCGCAACAACCGCCGCAACGTCTCGCAATACGCGGGATAGTCTCGCGCGCTGACATGCTCACCGGTCTCGATGGACGCAACCGCATCAAACGAACCATCCGCGATATCCCGAGGATCCATCCGCAAAACCCGCACCGACTCCGACAACCCGTGCTCGACCGCCTGCGCACGAACGAACTCACCCTGTGCGGCCGACACCGTGATCCCGGTGGCGATGACCCCGTAGTGCTGAGCGGCGTGCAGCACCAGCGAACCCCATCCGCACCCGACGTCCAGCAGCCGCATCCCCGGCGTCAGCCCCAATTTCCGGCACACCAGGTCCAGCTTGTCGTGCTGCGCGTCGGACAGGTGGTACTCGGGCCCGTCGGACGTCCAATACCCGCAGGACCGGGCCATGGTGTCGTCCAGAATGGACGGCGGAAAGTCAACGGTCGGCCGCTCGGTGTCCGCTGGCATCCGCCGGCCACCGACGCCGGTACGGGCGATCAGCCCGATCAGCCGGGGCCAGTGCGAAGGCCCGGGCGGACCCTGGGCGTGCACGTGGGCGACGAGTTCCCGGCAGTGCCGGAGGCCGACGGCGAAGTCGCCGTCGATGTCCAGGTGCCCGGTCACGTACGCCTTGACCAGCCCGGACCGCCCGGGCCGAAGCAGCAGCTGCCGGACGGCGCGCGGCGACCGCAGCACGGCGACGGGCCCGTCGGGGGCGCCGGCGCGGCTGCCGTCCCATGCGCGCATCCCGATCGGGAACCGCAGGCCGTACACGGTCTCGATCGCCGTCACGACCTGGACGGCGACTCCCGGCTTCGGCATCGGCGGCTCCTGGGTCGGGTGCACAACAGTGGTCCTATCGCACGACACCCACGGAACGTGACGTGTAACCCTTTTGGGCTCAACCGCGCTAATCCCGATGCGCCGACGGAGCCCCGCCGGCGGTGGACGTCGACGGGAGTGCGCTATGAGTGGTGCGGGCAAGGGGATCCGAAGACTCGTCGTGGCGGGAACCGCGGTGGTTCTCGCGGGACTCGGCCTGGCCGCACCGGCCTCGGCCGCCACCGGTGGCGGCTTCAACGCCTTCGTCACCGACAGCCGGCAGAACCAGGTGTACGTGATCGACACGGCCACCAACGCGATCACCGCGACGGTGCCGGTCGGGGTCAACCCGCACGGCCTGGCCGTGGTGCCGGACGGCAGCCGGGTCTACGTCGCCGACCACGGCAGCGCGCAGGTCTCGGTGATCGACTCGGCCACGGCGACGATGCTCACGAACATCCCGGTCACCGGGGCCCCGAACTACGTGACGAGCGCGCCGGACGGCAAGCACGTGTACGTGAGCAATGACGGCACGAACTCGCTGAACGTGATCGACACGGCCACCAACACCGTGACGGCCACCATTCAGGTCGGCTCGGTGGCGGCGGGCGTCGCGGTGATCACGCCGGACGGCAAGGCCGTGTACGTGGCCAGCACCAACGCCGGCACCGTGTACAAGATCGACACTGCCACCAACACCGTCACGTCGACGATCGCGACCTCGCACCCGAGCGCGCTGGCCGTCTCGCCGGACGGCAGCGAGCTGGCGGTGGTGGACGCGGTCGGGAACACCGTGACCCGCTTCGCCACGGCCACCGGAACGCAGTCGGGCAGCACGCCGATCGCCGGCAGCCCGCAGGAACTGGCCTACACCCAGGGCCTGCTGTACGTGACCGCCGCCGACGGCACCGTCTCGGTGCTCAACAACGGCACGGTCACGGCCACGATCCCGGTGCGCACGAACGTGCTCGGCGGCATCGCGGCCACCCCGGACGGCGCTTCGCTGTACGTGGGCAACTACTTCGGCAACGGCGTGAGCGTGCTGAGCACGGCCAGCAACACGGTCAGCACAGTGATCCCGACGCCGGACAGCAGCCAGCCGTACGAGGTCGCCATCGGCGCGCGCAGCGCCGACCTGTCGGTGAAGCTGACGGCCAGCCCGGCCGGCCTGCTCGTGCACGAGGTGACGTTCACCGCGACCGTGAAGAACAACGGCCCCGGCATCTCTACCGGCTCCACGGTGAAGTTCAGCTACGCCAACGGTTTCGTCTCGCCGTACGCGCCCGGCTGCACCGTCAACGCCGGCGCCCGCACCGCGACCTGCGATTTCGGCGCCATCGCCAACGGGGCGTCGGCCAGCAAGTCGCTGCGGCTGACGGTCGGCCTGCTGACGATCTCCGGCTCGATGCCGGTGACCGCCACGCGGACCGCGAGCACGCCGACCGACGGCAACGCCGCGAACGACAGCTCCACCGTCACGTGCTCGGCGCTGACCTCGATCCTGGTGAGCTGCTAGGACACGAGTGCGGCGATGCCGTGATCGATCAACGCGGTGGCCGCCGGGCTGATCGGACCGTCCGCCCGCCACGCCAACGCCAACTGGCCCCGTAGGGCCGGGCTGGCCACGGCGATCGGGTGGAGTCCGGGCCCGGCGGCCATCGACGTCGGCAGGAAGGCGACGCCGAGGCCGCGCCGAGCCAGTTGCATGACCATGGTCGGGTCGTTGGCCTCGAAGGCGATCCGCGGTGTGAAGCCGGCCAGCGCGCACGCCTCGTCCACACAGGACCGGATGCCGGTGCCGACCGGCATGCTGATCAGGTCACGGTCGCGGAACGCCTTGATGGGCAACGACTCGCGACCGGCGAACGGATCGTCGAGACCGACCGCGGCGACCATCGGCTCGTCCACGAAGGTCTTCAACGCCACGCCCGGGTAGCTCGTCGACGAGCTCAGCGCGATCACCGCCAGATCCAGCGCGCCGGCCCGGACCGCGTCCACCAGCCGGTCGGAGTTGTCCTGCGACAACGTGATCTCGATGCCCGGGTACGTGCGGTGGAAGCCGTCGATCATGTCGGCGATGGCCACCGCCGGGCAGGACGTGATCGTGCCGATCGCCACCCGGCCGCGAACCAAACCGGTCAGTTCAGCTACCGCCTGCCGAGACCCCGCCACCGCGCCCAGTGCCGCCCGGGCGAACGGCAGCACCGCCGCGCCTGCCTCGGTCAGCGTCACCGTGCGGCCCGTACGGTCCAGCAACGGCAGGCCCAGCTCCCGCTCCAGCTGCTTGATCTGCGCACTCACCCCCGGCTGCGCCACGTGCAGACGTTCGGCCGCACGGGTGAAGTTGGCGTCCTCGGCCACCGCGACGAAGTACTCCAGCTGGCGAAGTTCCATAACCACGGATTCTAGTAGCCAGCTCGACTAGTTCTTGGACTTCTTGCTCGAACCCGCGCAGGCTTAGCGCCATGACAACCGCAGCGATGACTCCCGAAGACCTGTCCCGCCTGTTCGTCGAGCGGGCCAACGCCGGCGACGTCGACGGCATGGCCAACCTGTACGAGCCGGATGCCGTGCTCGCCTTCCCGCCCGGCTCCCAGACCGTCGGCCGCGCCGCCATCCGTGAGTTGATGGCGCAGCTGGTCGCCCGCGGCGGCACCTTCACCGTCGAGCCGGCCCTGCCCACCGTCTACCAGGGCGACGACCTCGCCCTGACCTCCACGATTCCCTCCGACAACACCGGCGGCCGGGTTCAGCTGGTCCGCAAGCAGGCCGACGGCTCGTGGCTGCGGGTCATCGACCGCCCCGAAACGCGTAGCGCCCGGTGACCTGCCAGGTGCCGGCGAAGCTGAGCAGCCAGAGCTGATCCAGCCTCGCCGGCACGGGCGCCACCAAAGCGGCGATGGTGGCGGCGTCCGTATCGGTCACGCCCATCGCCAGCGTGAGATGAGCCTCCGGCGACGGCCCGAAACGGCCGCCGTAGGGCACGACTTCCGGCCAGTGTCGCCGTACCTGCGCGGTCAGCGGGGCCAGCGCCGTCGAGGTCAGCGCCACAAATCCCGGCTCCTGAACTACACGGTCCAGTACAACGTCCACCGGCGCCAACGAATCGGCTACCTCGGCCAGCTTCTCCGGGGTCGCAGCGGTGAACGGGTAGAGCATCGTCACGTGGCCGGTGTCGCCCTCCCGCACCACGCTCGGAAACGCCGCCCGTACGCGAGCGAGCAGCGGAGCGGCGGCGGGCACGGGAATGATCAGGGCGGACTGACCGGGTTGGGGCACGGGGCCCATTATCCCTTGACAGCGTCCATTTCCCGGGCCAGCACCTTGGCTGCCTTGGTCAGCAGCGGCACGACCTCGTCCACGGCGATCAGGCTCATCCGGGTTTCCGGCCCGCTGATGGAGATCGCCGCGTTGGACGGCGAGCCGGGTACGGCCACGGCCAGGCACCGCACGCCGATCTCCTGCTCGCCGTCGTCGACGGCGTAGCCCTGGTCGCGGATCACGGACAGCTCGGTGCGCATGGCGTCCACTGTCGTGATCGACCGCTCGGTCTGTGGCTTCATGGTGGCCCGCGCCAGCACCTGCTCGACGGTCTCGTCCGGCAGCTGGGCCAGGATGGCCTTGCCGACGGCGGTGCAATGCGCGTCTACCCGCCGCCCGACCTCGGTGAACATGCGCATGGAGTGCCGTGACGGGGCCTGCGCGACGTAGACGACCTGGTCGCCGTCCAGCACCGCCATGTTCGAGGTCTCGCCGGTGACCTCGGTCAGCTCGGCCAGGTAGGGCCGGGCCCACGCGCCGAGGGTGCGGCTGGCGGTCTCACCGAGCCGGATGAGCCGCGGGCCCAGCGCATAGCGACGGGACGGCTGCTGCCGCACGTAGCCGCCGCCGACCAGGGTGCGCATGATCCGGTGGATCGTCGGCAGCGGCAGCCCCGAGCTGGCCGCGAGCTGGCTCAGCGCGACCTCGCCGCCGGCCTCGGCCATCAGCTCCAGCAGCTCGAAGGTGCGCTCGACCGACTGCACCCCACCGGTGTTCGTCATGCGATCAGGCTCTCCCTGTACTTGGCTGGACCCCAAGGGTAGCGTGGCTGCCGACGGTTCTGGAAGAAAAACTCCACGATGAGGAAAACAGTGCCTGAGATCCTGACCCCGGAGGCGGTGGATTTCATCACCGACCTCAACCGGACGTTCGCCCTGCGCCGCGACGAGCTGATCGCCGCCCGCGCGACCAAGCGCGGCCAGAAGCTGGACTTCCTGCCCGAGACCGCGCACATCCGTGACGCGCAGTGGCAGGTGGCGGAAGCGCCGCCGGCGTTGCGGGACCGGCGGGTGGAGATCACCGGGCCGACCGAGCGCAAGATGGCGATCAACGCGCTCAACTCCGGGGCCAAGGTGTGGCTGGCCGACCTGGAGGACGCCAACACCCCGCACTGGCACAACGTGCTGTCCGGCCAGGAGAACCTGTACGACGCGGTGCGCGGCACGATCGTGCACACCTCGCCCGAGGGCAAGCACTACGCGCTGCGCTCCGACGTCCGCCCGGCGACCATCGTGATGCGCCCCCGGGGCTGGCACCTCGACGAGCGGCACATCGACGTGGACGGCCGGCCCGCGGTCGGCGCGCTGGTCGACTTCGGCCTGTACTTCTTCCACAACGTTCGCGAGCTGCTGGCCCGCGGCAGCGGCCCGTACTTCTACCTGCCGAAGATGGAAAGCCACCTGGAAGCGCGGCTGTGGAACGACGTCTTCACGTACGCCCAGGAGAAGCTGAACATCCCGCACGGCACCATCCGCGCCACCGTGCTGATCGAGACCGTGCCGGCCGCGTTCGAGATGGAGGAGATCCTCTACGAGCTGCGCGACCACGCCTCCGGTCTCAACGCCGGCCGCTGGGACTACCTGTTCAGCCTGATCAAGACCTTCCGTGACGCCGGCGAGGA
The DNA here is from genome assembly GCA_035492655.1 of Kutzneria sp. GTDB lineage: Bacteria > Actinomycetota > Actinomycetes > Mycobacteriales > Pseudonocardiaceae > Kutzneria. The sequence continues at coordinate 12,237 of DATJJB010000562.1, forward strand.
GTTCGTGCTGCCGGACCGCAACACCGTCAC
>DATJJB010000563.1:0-3240 GCA_035492655.1 Kutzneria sp.
GCCGCGGTTCGCCCGGAGACCAAGGTGATCTGGGTCGAGACGCCGACCAACCCGCTGCTGGGCATCGCCGACATCGCCGCGCTGGCCGGCATCGCGCACGAGGCCGAGGCGCGGCTGGTGGTCGACAACACCTTCGCCACGCCGTACCTCCAGTCGCCGCTCGGCCTCGGCGCCGACATCGTGCTGCACTCCACCACCAAGTACCTCGGCGGTCACTCCGATGTGGTCGGTGGCGCGCTGGTCACGTCCGACGACGAGCTGCACGAGAAGTTCGCCTTCCTGCGCAACGCCGCCGGCTCGGTGCCCGGCCCGTTCGACTCGTGGCTCACGCTGCGCGGCCTCAAGACGCTGGCCGTGCGGATGGACCGGCACAGCGACAACGCCGAGCGCGTGGTCGAGGCCCTGGTCAACCACCCCAAGGTGACCAAGGTGTTCTACCCCGGCCTGGTCGAGCACGCCGGCCACGAGGTCGCCGCCAAGCAGATGCGCCGCTACGGCGGCATGGTGTCGTTCACCGTCGCCGGCGGCGAGCAGGCCGCGCTCGACGTGTGCGCCGCCACCAAGCTGTTCACCCTGGCCGAGTCGCTCGGCGGCATCGAGTCGCTGATCGAGCACCCCGGCAAGATGACCCACGCCAGCACCGCCGGCTCCGCCCTGCAGGTGCCCGACGACCTGGTCCGCCTGTCCGTCGGCATCGAGTCGGCCGACGACCTGGTCGAGGACCTGCTGATCGCCCTGGGCTGACCGCGCGAAGGGCTCCCCACCGACCGGTGGGGAGCCCTTCGTTCGCCGTCTCAGGGGCGGACGCCGGTCGCGGCTTCCTTCGCGCCCGGGAAGTCCTGCTTGTCGACGCAGCTGCCGACCAGTTCCACCACGTTGCCGTTGACCACGTAGTGCCCGGCGTCGGCGCAGCCGGCCTGCGACACGGTGAACACGGCCGCTCCGGCCAGTGCCGCGGCGCACGCCACCGCCCCGATCAGCGGCAGCACCCCGGCGATGCGGGCCACGCGTGCCATGCCACCTCCACGATGTCCAAATCCCGGCGTAGTTGTGCACTACGTTCCGATGACCGCGCGTGGTTCAGTGGTCACCGGCGCCGGTGAGAATGCGTCAAGAGTACCCGTAACGGGCCACCGGTGTGGCGACCCACAGCACACTGGCAGGATCGGGCGGCATGGAGCTGGTCAACGTCGAGCGGGTGCGGGCGGCCCAGAAGCTGCTGTCCACCGTCGTGCGGCAGACGCCGATGGAGCATTCCCGGGTGCTCGGCGAGATTCACGGCGGCGAGGTGTACCTCAAGCTGGAGAACCTCCAGCGAACTGGATCGTTCAAGATCCGTGGTGCCTACGTCCGCATGCACGGCCTGGACGCTGAGGAACGCTCGCGCGGCGTGGTGGCGGCCAGCGCCGGCAACCACGCGCAGGGTGTGGCGCTGGGGGCGTCCCTGCTGGGCATCCCGGCCACGGTGTTCATGCCCCGGCGAGCCCCGCTGCCCAAGCTGGCGGCCACCCGCGGCTACGGCGCCGACGTGAAGCTGACCGGCGAGTCCTTCGACGAGACGCTGGCGGCGTCGATCGTCTTCGCCCAGCGCACCGGCGCCGTGTTCATCCACCCCTTCGACCACCCGGACGTGATCGCCGGCCAGGGCACGATCGGCCTGGAGATCCTGGACCAGCTGCCCAACGTCGGCACGGTGCTGCTGGCCGCGGGCGGCGGCGGGCTGGTCGGCGGCGTCGCGGTGGCGGTCAAGGCGATGCGCCCGGACGTGAAGATCGTCGCCGTGCAGGCCGAGAACGCCGCCGCGCTGCCCGAGTCGCTCGGCACCGGCTCGCCGGTGAAGCTGCCCGGCGTGCGGACCATGGCCGACGGCATCGCGGTGGCCAAGCCCGGGGCGCTGACCTTCCGGCACGTGCGGGATCTGGTCGACGACGTCGTGACGGTCACCGAGGACTCGCTGGCCCGGGCCGTGCTGCTGAGCATGGAACGGGCCAAGCAGGTCGTCGAGCCGGCCGGCGCCGCCACCATCGCCGCGCTCATGCAGTATCCCGGCCGGTTCGACGGCCCGGTGTGCGCCGTGCTGTCCGGCGGCAACGTGGATCCCTTGCTGCTGCTGCAAATCATCCAGCACGGCATGCGCGCCGCCGGCCGCTATCTCGCGCTGCGCCTGCGCATCGACGACAAGCCGGGCAGCCTGGCCGGGCTGCTCACCATGCTCGGCGACCTCGGCGTGAACGTGCTGGACGTGGAGCACACCCGCATGTCCGACGAGCTCCGCCTCGGCGAGGCCGAGGTCTCGCTCAACCTGGAGACGCGCGGCGTCGAGCACTGCGCCGAGCTCGTCACCGGCCTGCGCGCCGCCGGCTACACGGTACTGCGCTGACCGCCGATCACCCCCATCTTTTGCCACATGCGCTTCCCGCTTGCGCCCTGGTGCCACCTAGGAAGCGCATGTGACACCAGCGGCACGAAATGCCACATGCGCTTCCCAATTGCGTTCAGACGCCATATGGGAAGCGCATGTGGCAGAAAAGGGGGTGTCCGTGGGGTGCTGAGGGTAGCCTGGCGGCTGGGCGGCGTCAGAGGTTGCCGCGGCGCTCCTGCTCACGCTCGATGGCCTCGAACAGGGCCTTGAAGTTGCCCTTGCCGAAACCGAGCGAGCCGTGCCGCTCGATCAGCTCGTAGAACACGGTCGGCCGGTCGCCGATGGGCGCGGTGAAGATCTGCAGCAGGTAGCCGTCCTCGTCCCGGTCGACCAGGATGCGGTGCTCCTTGAGCACCTCGATGGGCAGCCGCACCTCGCCGATCCGGGCCCGCAGCGCCGGGTCGTCGTAGTAGGAGTCCGGGGTGTCGAGGAACTCGACGCCGGCGTCCCGCATGGCGGTCACGGTGGCGATGATGTCGTTGGTGGCCAACGCGATGTGCTGGCAGCCGGCGCCGTCGTAGAACTCCAGGTACTCGTCGATCTGCGACTTGCGCTTGGCCACGGCCGGCTCGTTGAGCGGGAACTTGACCCGGTGGTTGCCGTTGGACACCACCTTGCTCATCAGCGCCGAGTAGTCGGTGGCGATGTCGTCGCCGATGAACTCGGCCATGTTCACGAAGCCCATGACCCGGTTGTAGAACTCGACCCAGTAGTCCATGCGGCCGAGCTCGACGTTGCCGACGCAGTGGTCGATCGCCTGGAACAGCCGCTTGGGCGCGCCCTCGGGCCGCTTGACGGTGCTGGTCTTGACGACGTAG
>DATJJB010000564.1:0-2673 GCA_035492655.1 Kutzneria sp.
GAAGCGCCAGGACTGCGCGCTGGGCAAGGACGCCAGCAAGGCCGTGCAGGCCTATCACGACCTGGTGGTCCCGTTGGTCAAGAACCCGGTCGACACCGGCGACGGGCGCAAGCTCGCCTTCGCCGACGCCACCATCGCGACTATCCAGGCGCTCTACACCGAGCAGCTGTGGGAGACCCTGAACAGCGGCCTGGTGCAACTGAAGCGGGGCCTCGGCCTGACCTTGATGACCATGGCCGACCTGTACGACGGCCGCAGCACCGACGGCAAGTACTCCAACGAGCAGGACGCCTTCACGGCTGTGCAGTGCGTGGACAACCCGCAGTCCAAGGACCTCGCCGTGGAGCTGGACACCCAGCGCCGCGCCACCGAGGCCGCGCCGTTCCTGGACAACGGCCAGCCGCTGCCCACGACCTCGGCCGGCGACGCCTGCTCCTACTGGCCGGTGCCGAACACGAACCAGCCTCACCTGCCCAAGGTCAGCGGCCTGCCGCCGACGCTGGTCGTCTCCACCACCAACGACCCCGCGACGCCGTACCAGGCGGGCGTGAACCTTGCTGGCGCCCTCGGCGGTTTTCTCCTGACGTACCAAGGAACCCAGCACACCGCGTTCCTGCAGGGCAGCGACTGCGTCGACCAGGTCGGCGTGGCCTACCTGGTCGACCTGAAGCTGCCCGCCGCCGATCCGCGGTGTTCGTCCTAAGTGGTCGTCTCCACGGCCCGGCCGAACTCGATTCCCTTGGCCTCCTTGCCGAAGAAGGTCAGCACGGCCAGGATCGCCAGCACCGGCATCACCGTCACGGTCAGCGCGAACGGATAGCCGTGGCTGGACGCCAGCGCCTCCTGGATCGGCAGGTTGAACGCGGCCAGGCAGTTGCCGAGCTGGTAGGTCACGCCGGGATAGAAGCCGCGAATGGCGTCCGGGGACATCTCGGTGAGGTGCGCCGGGATCACGCCCCAGGCCCCCTGCACCGCGATCTGCATCAGGAACGAGCCCAGGCACAGCAGCGCCGCGGTCTGGGAGAACGCGAACAGCGGCACGATCGGCAGCCCGATCAGCGAGCAGAACACGATCGTGTAGCGGCGGCCGTAGCGTTCGGACAACGTGCCGAACACGGTGCCGCCGATCATCGCGCCGATGTTGTAGATGATGGCGATCCAGCCGGCGGTGGTGGGCGACAGGCCGGCGCCGCCGTGCTCGGTCGCCTTCAGGAAGGTCGGGTAGACGTCCTGCGTGCCGTGGCTCATCCAGTTGAACGCGGTCATCAGCAGCACCAGGTAGCCGAACCGGCGCAGCACCGGCGCGGTGAAGATCACCGTACGCAGCGACGTGTTGTGGGCCTTGAGCTTCTGCTGGGTGGTCTGCCAGACCTCGGACTCCTTGACCCGGGCCCGGATCAGCAGGCTGATCAGCGCCGGGATGATGCTGAGCGCGAACAGCCACCGCCACGACAGCCCGGCCCAGCCGTGCAGCACCAGGTAGGCCAGCGAGGCCAGCAGGTACCCCATCGAGTAGCCCTGCTGGAGCACGCCGGAGAAGAAGCCGCGCCGGTCGGCCGGCAACTTCTCCATGGCCAGCGCCGCGCCGAGCCCCCACTCGCCGCCCATGCCGATGCCGTACAGCAGCCGCAGGACCAGCAGCACGGTGTAGTTGGGCGCGAAGGCGCACAGGAAGCCGACGACCGAGTAGAAGACGACGTCGGTCATCAGCGGGATGCGCCGGCCGACCCGGTCGGCCCACAGTCCGAACAGGAATGCGCCGACCGGCCGCATGAGCAGTGTGACCGTGGTCAGGAAGGCCATCTGGGTCAGCGAGACCTTGAACTCCGCGCCGATGTCGGCGTAGACCAGCACCACGAGGAAGTAGTCGAAGGCGTCCATCGACCAGCCGAGCAGGGCCGCGGTGAACGAACTGCGCTGGTCCGGTGTGAGACGTGGCCGGGTGGCACTGGTGGTCATGCCTGTCCCTCCCTGATCCGACGAGCATGATCGGTGACTGACGGCGTTGCTCGGTCGTACACGCTGTGCCCGATCGGGGCAACCTCGGCGAAGGTCGCGGGCCCCCGAAACATGCCGTTAACGAGGGCTGCCTACGCTGCGCTCATGGACCGCCAGCAGGAGTTCGTGCTGCGCACGTTGGAGGAACGCGACATCCGGTTTGTCCGGCTGTGGTTCACCGACGTGCTCGGGTATCTCAAGTCCGTCGCGGTCGCGCCGGCCGAGCTCGAGGGTGCCTTCTCCGAGGGCATCGGCTTCGACGGCTCGGCCATCGAGGGCTTCTCCCGCGTCTACGAGTCGGACATGGTGGCCAAGCCCGACCCGTCGACGTTCCAGGTGCTGCCCTGGGAGGCGGCCGGTGGCGGCGGTCACTACTCGGCCCGGATGTTCTGCGACATCGCCATGCCCGACGGCTCGCCGTCCTGGGCCGACCCGCGGCACGTGCTGCGGCGGACCCTGTCCAAGGCCAGCGAGGCCGGCTTCACCTGCTACGTGCACCCCGAGATCGAGTTCTTCCTGCTCCGCGAGCTCAACAACGACGGCAGCGAGCCGGTGCCGGCCGACAACGGCGGCTTCTTCGACCAGGCCAGCCACGACACCGCGCCGCACTTCCGCCGGCACGCCATCGAGGCGCTGGAGGCGATGGGCATCTCGGTGGAGTTCAGCCACCACGAG
>DATJJB010000565.1:0-5079 GCA_035492655.1 Kutzneria sp.
CGTCGATCCTGGCCATCAGGAGTTCGACGGCGCGCCGGCCCAGGTCCTCGGCCGGCACGTGCACCGACGACACCTTGGGCTCGGTTCGCCGCGCCACCTCGTCCGGGCAGATCGCGACCAGTTCGACCGGTGGCTGTACGCCGGCCAGCACAGCCGGCAACGCGGCTTCGTTGTGCACGACCACACCGGTGATGTCACCGCGTTCGGTCAGCAGCCGCTTGGCGGCCAGACCGTCCGGCTCACAAGTGCGCACCACGAAGTCCACGCCTCGACGCAGGGCCGCCGCGCTGAACCCGGCGACGCCGCGCTCGGCGTATCCGGTGCGCCGTTCGTAAACGGCGCGCGCCGGACCGAGCAGCGCGATGTCCGTGTGTCCCTTGTCCACCAAGTGGTCCACGCACAACGCATACGCGGCGGCGAAGTCCAGGTCGACGCAGGTCAGCCCGCACGGGTCCGTCGGCATGCCGATCAGCACCGACGGCACCGAACACGCCCGCAGCACCGGCACGCGCTCGTCGTCCATCTCGACGTCCATGACCACCAGCCCGGCCACGCCCGATTCCACCGCCCGCAGCACGCCGTCCGCGCCCTCGTCGGTCGAGATCACCAGGACGTCCCGACCACCGCCGCGGGAGGTCGCCACCACCGCTCGGACGAACCGCATCGCGACGGCCACGTTCACGCCGTCCCGAAGCGGCAGCAGCACGCCGATGGCGGCGGCACGTTGGCGATAACCGAGCGACCGAATGCTCTCGCGGACCCGGTCCGCGGTTTCCTCCGATATCGCGCGTTTTCCGGTCAGCACATAGGAGACCGTGCTCGGCGCCACGCCGGCATGCCGGGCGACGTCGGCGATCGTGACCACCAACCCACGTTACCGGCGACCGAACGCGGGCACAAGCGGTTCACAATTGACGACCGCGCACCGAAATCGTCGAACACAATTCGACGCTTTTCATCGAACGGCATCGAAAGTTGACATTCGACGAACAGCACCACAACACTCGTTCACACATCCGGATGTGTTTCACATACGCAGAAACCACTCGCCCCATCCTGCTGGAAAAGAGGGTTTCCATGTCTGCCACACTTCGGCGAAAGGTCACGCTCGCCCTGTTGCCCGCCTGCGCCGCCCTGGCCCTGAACCTGGTGGCCGGCCCCGCTCAGGCCGTGACCGCCGGCCCCGAGGGCTACGGCGCGGGCACGACCGGCGGCGCCGGCGGCGGCACGACCACCGTCAGCTCGCTCGCCGCGTTCACCGCGGCGGTCAAGGGCGACGCTGCCAAGACCGTGCGGGTGTCCGGCACGATCACCTTGTCCGGCCAGGTGAAGGTCGGTTCCAACACCACCGTGGTCGGCGTCGGCGCCGGCTCCGGTTTCACCGGCGGCGGCCTGTCGCTGGACGGCGTGCACAACGTGATCGTGCAGAACCTGCGGATCAGCAAGGCGGTCGGCACCGACGCGATCACGGTCATCCGCGGCGCCGACCACGTCTGGATCGACCACGACGACCTGTCCTCGGATCTGTCCCACGGCAAGGACTACTACGACGGCCTGCTCGACATCACCCACGCCGCCGACCACGTCACCGTGTCCTGGAACCACTTCCACGACCACTACAAGGTCTCGCTGGTCGGCCACTCCGACAGCAACGCCGCCGAGGACACCGGCCACCTGCACGTGACCTACGCGCACAACTGGTTCAGCAACGTCAACTCGCGGCTGCCCAGCGTCCGGTTCGGCACCGCGCACATCTACGACAACTACTTCCAGAACGTCTCCGACAGCGCCGTGCACTCGCGGATGAACGCGCAGGCGCTGGTGCAGAACAACGTGTTCCGCAGCGTCGGCACCGCCGTCACCACCACCGGCGACAGCAAGACCGACGGCTACGCCAACCTCTCCGGCAACGACCTGGGCGGCGCCAAGACCGACATCACCCGCACCGGCACCTTCACCACACCGCCCTACGGCTACACCCTGACGCCGACCTCGTCCGTCGTCAGCTCCGTCACCGCGGGCGCCGGCACCGGCGTCGTCGGCTGATACCCCTGGAAGGCAACAGCAATGAAGCTGTTCATGACCGCACTCACGGCCGTCGCGCTGCTGTCCCAGCCGGCCGTCGACACCGGCCACCAACCACTGCCGGCCAAGGACGGCTGGGCCAACGGCACGACCGGCGGTTCCGCCGCCACCGCCGGTCACGTCACCACGGTCAGCACCCGCGACCAGTTGGCCGCCGCCGTCTCCGGCGACACACCGAAGATCGTGTACGTCCGCGGCACCATCGACGCCAACACCGACTCGTCGGGCAAGTCGCTGTCCTGTCAGGACTACGCGACCGACGGCTACACGCTGGCCGGCTATCTCAAGGCCTACGATCCGGCGACCTGGGGCCGCACCAAGGTGCCGTCCGGCGCGTTGGAGAGCGCCCGCGCGGCGTCGGAAGCCAAGCAGGCGGCCCGGGTCCAGCTCAAAGTTGGCGCTAACACCACCGTCGTCGGGCTCGGCACGACGGCCCGGCTGCTCGGTGCCAACCTGATGGTCAAGGGCGACAACGTGATCCTCCGCAACCTCACGTTCGCGAACGCGGCCGACTGCTTCCCGCAGTGGGATCCGACCGACGGCAGCACCGGCAACTGGAACTCGTTGTTCGACAACGTGTCCCTGGCCGGCGCGACTCACGTCTGGGTGGACCACAACACGTTCACCGACGCGCCCTACCCGGACAGCTTGGAGCCGACCTACTTCGGCCGGCCGTACCAGCAGCACGACGGGCAGCTGGACATCACCAACGCCGCCGATCTCGTCACGGTCGAACGCAACGTGTTCACGCAGCACGACAAGACCATGCTGATCGGCAACTCCGACAGCAAGACCTCCGACGCCGGGCACCTCCGGGTGACGGTGCACCACAACGTGTTCGACGGCGTGCAGGAACGGGCGCCGCGGGTGCGCTTCGGCGAGGTCCACGTCTACGACAACCTCTACCGGCCCGGCGCCGGGTTCGACTACAGCCTGGGCGTCGGCAAGCAGTCGCAGATCTACGCCCAGAACAACTACTTCCAGTTCGGCGGCGTGTCGGCGGCCATGGCGCTCTACAACTGGGGTGGCACCGGCATCCACGCCACCGGCAGCGTGGTCGACGGCAAGTCGGTCGACGTGGTGGCGGCATACGACGCGGCCAATCCCGGCAAGCAGCTGGGCACGACCGTCGACTGGACGCCCACGCTCTACACCGACCTGCAACCGGCTTCCGTGCTGCCGCAACAACTACCGGGCAGCGCCGGCGCCGGTCATCTCGGCTGACGGGCCGCCGTCCCGCCAGAGGCGCCGGTGCGCGCGGCCGCACCGGCGCCCTTCATCCCGAAAGGACAGACGCGGCGTGAGCCGAGCCCGATGGACGCCCTACCTGCTGATCGCACCGACGGTGCTGCTGATGGCCGTGTTCCTGGCCTATCCGGTCGGCAGCGTCGTGTACTACAGCCTCCAGCACTACAACGCCACCCGCAGCTGGGCCAACGGCTTCGCCGGCCTGGACAACTTCCGGCAGATGCTGCTGCACGACCCGCTGTTCTGGCAGAGCCTCGGGTTCAGCGTGCGCTGGGTGGTCGTGGAGGTCGGGCTGCAGCTGGTGCTCGGCCTGGTGCTGGCGCTCATCGTGAACGAGACGTTCGTCGGCCGCGGTCTGGCCCGGGCGCTGGTGTTCTCGCCGTGGGCGGTGTCGGGGGTGCTGACCACGGGCATCTGGATCCTGCTCTACAACCCGTCCACGGGCCTGTTCGAACAGCTGGCGTCGTGGGGCGTCGGCAGCCACGGCACGTCCGTGCTCGGCGACCCGGCCACCGTCTTCCCTGCCACGGTGGTCGCGGAGCTGTGGCGGGGCGTGCCGTTCTTCGCCATCCTGCTGCTCGCCGACCTGCAGACCATTCCCCATGAGCTGTACGAGGCGGCGAATGTGGACGGTGCGACGCGGTGGCAGCGGTTCCGGCTGGTGACGCTGCCGCACCTGCGGGACGCCATCGTGCTGTCCACCCTGCTGCGGGCGGTGTGGGAGTTCAACAACGTCGACCTGCTGTACACGCTGACCGGCGGCGGCCCGGCCGACCAGACCACGACGCTGCCGCTGTACGTGGCGCGCAAGGCGGTCGACTCGCACGACTTCGGCTACGGCTCCGCGCTGACCACCGCGGGCTTCGTCGTGCTGCTGTTCTTCTCCGTGCTGTACCTGCGACTGTCCAAGTTCGACCGGAGGTGAGGATGCACGACAGGGTGGCCCGGCTGTTCCTGCCGCTCGGCGCCTATCTGGTGGTCACACTGGTGCCGTTCTACTGGATGGTGGTGTTCGCGTTCCGGCCGACCGGGTCCACCGCGCTGGTGCCGTGGCCGATCACGCTGGACCACTTCCGTACCGTGTGGACGGACCTCGGCTTCGCGGTGTTCTTCCGCAACAGCCTGATCGTCGCGCTCGGCACCCTGGTCGTGGTCAGCGTGTTCGCGCTGATGGGCGGCTACGCGTTGGCACGCTTCGCCTTCCGCGGCCGGCGGGCGTTCCTGCTTGCCCTGCTGTGCTCGCAGTTCGTGCCCGGCGCGATGGTGCTCATCCCGCTGTTCCTGGTGTTCAAGGCAACACATCTGCTGAACAGCTTGCAGGGCCTGGTGATCGCCGACAGCGCGTTCCAGTTGCCGTTGGCGCTGATCCTGATGAGCGGCTTCGTCCGGGGCGTGCCGGTCGACCTCGAGGAAGCCGCGATGGTGGACGGCTGCGGCCGCCTGCGGGCGTTTCTCGCGGTGGTGCTGCCGCAGCTGCGGCCGGCCCTGGTCGCGGTCGGCTCGTTCGCGTTCATCGGCTCCTGGAACAACTTCCTGTTCGCGCTGATGTTCGCCGGCCGGCAGGACCGGTTCACGCTGCCGGTCGGGCTGAGCTACACGCTCGGTGAGTTCAATGTGGACTTCGGCGCGCTGGCGGCCGGTGGTCTGGTCGCGGCCGTGCCGGTGGTCGCGGTGTTCGCGGTGATCCAACGATTCCTGGTGCAGGGACTGACGGCGGGAGCGGTGAAGGGATGAGCAGAGCCAAGA